>JBOHFW010000067.1:0-3088 GCA_050699835.1 Pseudonocardiaceae bacterium
GGCCACGGCCCAGTTCACCGCGGCTCGCTCCCGCGGGTTGCCCGGTGTCCTCGCCGCTACTGCCTCCGGTCGGGAGCTGATCGCCGACGGATTCGCCCACGACGTGACCCTGGCCGCCGACCACGACGCCAGCGAGCACGCCCCCCGCCTCCGCGCCGGCCTCCTCACCGCATGACCCCCGCCCCGCTCCGATCCTCGGTATGTCTCCACATCGGGAGGGGGTGACCCGTGGCTCGGTGGGTTGAGGTGGCGCAGGGAGTGCTGGTACGGCGGTACGCGGAGTTGGATCTTTCCGTGGGCCTGGTGATGGGGAGTAACAGCTGTCTGGTCGTGGATACCCGCAGTGATCCCGGCCAGGGCGCTGAGCTTCACGCGGCGGTCCGCAAGGTCACCCGGTTACCGTGCGCCGTGGTGCTCACCCATGCGCACTTCGACCATTGCCTGGGCACCGCCGCGTTCCTGCCGGCCACAGTATGGGCGCACCCGCGCTGCCGGGATGATCTGGTCAGGGGCGGCGCGGCACAGCACGCTGAGGCGCTGTCCTGGTATCGCGCACAGGGGCTACCGGGTGAACCGGCGCCGGTTCGCCCGGTAGTGCCGGACCGGGTGGTCGCTGGGCGCGTCGAACTCGACCTCGGCAGTCGGCGAGTGCTGCTGACCCATCCCGGGCGGGGGCACACGGACCACGACATCGCGGTGTGGTCACCCGATACCGGCGTGCTCTTCGCCGGTGACCTCGTCGAGCAGGGTGCCGATCCCGACTTCACCGACGCCTACCCGCTGGACTGGCCCACCGCGGTGTCCGAACTGCTCCAGCTGGGCCCGCACGTCGTGGTTCCCGGGCACGGTGACCCAGTCGACGCCGATTTTGTCACTGCACAGCGCGACAGCTTGACCACTCTGGCCGATCTGTGCCGAGCGGTGTTGACCGGCGAGCGAGACGCGGCGAGCGTGCTCACCGCGTCGCCGTTCACCTCTGCCACCACCCGAGCCGCCCTAGCTCGGCTTCACTCGACCCAGATATGACGCGGAAGGCCAATCGTAAAACTTACGTTCTCCTCAATGGTCGTCAACGCAGCCATGGTGGCGGGATCGGGGTCGTGCACGCTGACCGCAAGGGCGGATAGACACCCGGCCAGGAGAGCCGCGCCGGCACAGAAAATCATCCCGCCCCCAAAGGCCCCATTAAGGAGGAATTCAGCTTAAGAATAGCCTCCCGAGTTCTCGGTGTTACCGATGCGAGCTACACCGGTGCTGGCGGCCGCTGACGCACTCGACCGTTGCCACGAGGCGCAAGATCGGGGAGACCGGGTCATGGCGGGGGCGTATCAACTGCCGCACCGTGATGCTCTTCCTAGGGCGAGGGAGTATGAGGTGACTTGCCGGATGAGGGGCATATGCCGATGTCTCCAAACCCTGGGTCACCTTGCTGATTCCTAACCCCGACGGGACAGGCTGCACCTGGCGGAGGACGACATGGCACCGCCCGCAATGATCACCAGACTAGCGGGGACCACGCTAGTCAACCAGCTGGCGTTGCTTCCCCGCCTCACCGGGCGGTTCATGGCCGACACAGGATCGCCGGCACACCTACCCGCTCCCTGGCACCTGCCGTTCTACCGACAGGTCCGGGTCCCTGCCAATGATCAAAGCTTGCACGCACACTCCATCTGGCAGGACCCACCTGTTCAGCTCGCGGGCCTGCCTGTTCTCGTCGTGGGCGGGCTGGCCACCAGTCCCCACATTCTCAGCTCTCTGCAGGACTGGCTCCATCGCATCGGCTGCCGCACTCTTCTCGCGCCCACGGGATACGGCGTTGACTGCGGGCAGCGCGCCGCGATCGCGGTGGAACGCGCCCTGGCCCGGCATACCGACGCGACCGGCGAGCAGGCCGTGATCATCGCGCACAGCCGCGGCGGTCAATTCGCCCGCCCTGTCGCCGTACGCCGACCTGAGCTCGTCCGAGGCCTCATCACGCTGGGTAGTCCGCTCACCCGGCTGCTCGGCGCCCGCTCGCTCGTCCTCCTCAAGGTCCTCGGGCTCGGTGTGGTCGGATCACTGGGCGTCCCGGGCTTGTTCCGGGCCAGTTGCCTGTGGGGCGAGTGCTGTCGCCCGTTGCGCGAGGACCTCATGGGTCCCTTTCCCGACAACGTGCCCTTCCTCAGCGTCTTCTCGCGACAAGACGAGGTGGTCCCCTGGGAATCCAGCCTCGACCCAGCAGCCCGGCATCAGGAAATCTGCACCACTCATCGTGGCCTCATCACAAGCCCAGCGGCGTTTCAGCTCCTGGCCCAGGAGCTCGCGCTACGAGCGCGTCCGGATGCTGGGCCGGGTCTCCCAGGTAACGCTCGGTGTAATGGGTGGAGTAAAGCCGCCAGTCGGTGACCGGTGCGCCCGACACGGCCACATGGAACACGTCGGGCCGCCGCAACACCGCCAGCGCGGCGAGATAGCCGCTGTAGGACCAGCCGAGAACGCCGACCCCGTGCCAGGTCCAACTCCGGATGGTCAGCCGCGACGGTATGCAGCGGCCACACGTCGAACCTCGAGACCGACCGGCGTGCTCAGCTTGCCGTCGACCAGGAGCCGCCGCGTGTCGGCGACCTCCATGGTCACGACCAGACGCCCATCGGTGAGCCAGCCGGCAGGCAAGCCACGGACGATCTCCGTCCACTCCGGATCGTGCTCCTCATGGACCACAACGGTCGGTCCCGCTCCGGTACCGGCATCGAGGACCCGCATCGTGCGCTGGTCCCGGGTTTGCACCAGCAACGTAAGAGGACCATGCGGCTGCCAACTCACATCTACTAGGTAGGAAAAAGTCGCGACATCCCAGCAGATCTCCGACCGGCTGCCGTCCAGGTCGACCCGCCACAAGCTGACGTCCGCGTTGGCCGCGCCGGCCCGCGGGAATGTGACGGCTACCGGCACGTTCACCGGATCCACCGGGTCACACAAATGCCAGCGCTCCATCTGCGAGACATCGACCCGGGTAGCCACCAGGGCCGTTCCGTCCGGTGTCCACCAGAAGCCATGCTTGCGGGGCAGCTCCTCAGCGGCCAGGTACTCAGCTTGCCCCCAGGTGATC
>JBOHFW010000068.1:0-27347 GCA_050699835.1 Pseudonocardiaceae bacterium
TCGGCACCACCTCGGGAGCGGTGGCCAAGGGCTTCTGGCACGCGCACCTCGGCTGGCTGTTCGACCGCAACCGCACCAACGCCGCCCGCTTCGCCCCTGACCTGCTGGCCGATCCCGCCATCCGCCGAGTCAACGACACATTCCTGTGGTGGACGATAACCAGCCTGGCCGCGCCCGCGCTACTCGGCGGGCTGATCAGCTGGTCCTGGTGGGGCGCGGTCACCGGACTGTTCTGGGCCGGCCTGGTGCGAATCGCGGTGCTGCACCACGTGACCTTCTCGATCAACTCGATCTGCCACATGATCGGTACCCGCCCATTCACCACCCGGGACCGCTCAGCGAACTTCTGGCCACTGGCCATCGTGTCCTTCGGGGAGTCGTGGCACAACCTGCACCACGCCGATCCCACCTGCGCCCGCCACGGCGTGCTCCGCGGCCAGATCGACATCTCCGCCCGGCTGATCTGGAGCCTGGAGAAACTCGGCTGGGTCTCGGACGTGCGCTGGCCCACACCGCGGCGGCTGGCCCGCATCACCCACACTCCCAACACGGACACCTCGACGTAAAGCGCAACCCGATCACAGGACGCGGCGGCGGGGCAAGCGAATCCTCGCCAGCAGTCGTCGCCGTCAACCGCAGATTTCGGAGTAGCGTAGAGATATCGCTCCGGACTTCGGCGACACCGAGTGAACCGACAGGCGGCCCGGGGCCAGCGAACTCTCTTCGAGCCCGATCAGTTGGTGAACATACGCAACGAGGCTCAGGGAGGCACCTCATGGTGGGATCCATCGTGACGTTGCTGGTGATCGGAGTCGCGGCGGGCGCGGGAACGCACCGCAATCGGTTTCGCCCAGCGCCGCGGGCTCGCCAGCAGCCGACAGTAGCGGTGGGCCCCGCTTCACCAGCCGGGGCGAGTGAACAGAAATGCTGCCGGATACCGGTCTTCCGATCCGCTGTTCCTGCCAGTCCGGCAACAACCCGGGAGCATTTCGATCGCCGGGAGCGGGAAGGCGCATCACAGACGGAGGTCAAGGAACATGCCAACGACTGAGCTAAAATCCCCCCGCGCCGAGCCGAGCACAGCAGACCGGACCGGCTTCACCTGTGCCGTGTGTCCGCACGAATGGGCCGCCCACGATCCCATCGGAATCAGGTTCTGCTCCGCGACGCTCGCCGGCCGGCTCCACCGAGGATGCGCATGCGTCAGCGATACCCGCAACGAAAACCGCCAATAACAAACAGCGGATCGATCCCGCCAACGTCCGAACTGCTGTCCCACCTCGATCCGGTCATAGTCCTCCTCGGTGGTGAATTCCAGGGCGAGGACCCGAAGTTCGCCGGGTTCTGCCAGTGGATGCGGGCTAAGGGTGATAGCTCCTAGCCGGCGTTGGCCCGCCGCCGCGCAGACAAACTGAACGCCGAGGCCGAGCAGACGGTCACCATTGCGCGGGGGGCGCCGAGTACGCCTACATAACCAAGAGCTCATCGCCCGGTCCGGTCAGCCCCAGTAAGGAGCGATTGATGTGCCCGTAGAGCTTGTCTTCGCCTAGGTCGTAGGCGGCGAACAGGTGCCGAACGCCGCCGTGGCGGTGGTAGGTGGCCCGCCGCCGCGAAGTGGTCGAGATCGCCTAGCTGCTGGCTGGTCGGTGTGGCGCGATGTCGGCCTGATCTTCCGTCAAGGGCGTGACTGCTCGTGGGCCGGGACGGATGCTTCCACGGCGGCGACGATGTTGCCTTCGGCCGTCGCCTTGTTGACGCCGAGACCGGCCAGCGAGCCGGTGCCGTCTTCGAGTTCTAGCAGCGCGAGCAGGATGTGCTCGGTCCCGATGTAGTTGTGGCCCATCCGGAGGGCTTCCCGGAACGTGAGTTCTAGTACCTTTCGCGCCCCGAGGTCGAACGGGATGAGATCGGGCACCTGATCGGCTGCGGGCGGCAGCGTCGCGGTCACAGTCTGCCGGACGGCTTCCAGCGAGACGCCTTGCGCGATGATCGCTTGTGCGCCGAGTGCGTCGGGCTCGGTCAGGAGTCCAAGCACGAGGTGTTCGGGGCGGATCTCGTCGTTGTTCGCCGCGTGGGCTTCGTTCTGTGCCGCCATCACGACGTTCCTGGCCCGCTCGGTGAACCGGCTGAATCCCTGGTTGGGATCAAGGTCCGATTGATCGCCGGGGCCTTTAGGAACGAAGCGCTTGCGAACTGCCTGCTTGGTGACCCCCATGCTCTTGCCGATGTCGGTCCAGGACGCGCCGGAGCGTCGTGCTTGGTCGACGAAATGGCCGATCAGATGGTCAGCGACCTCGCCGAGATGATCTGCGGCGGTGACCGCATCGGAGAGCTGGTCGAGTGCGTCGGAGCGCGCCTTCTTGATGGCCGCGATCAGGTCGCTTAGCTGGACTGAATTCGCCATGAGGGTTGGATTCGTCACACGACAACCGTAGGTTGTCGAGACTCGGTCGTCAACTCTGGGTTGTCGCTGATGGGGAGGCGAGCGCGGTCACGGCGGCATGCCGCGCGTGGCCTTGGCACCGGCTCCGACCAGTCGCAGGGCGTCTCGGAAATGGACGATCGGAATCTCGTCCCGCCGATCACCTACTTTGACGGTGATCGGCGTTCCCACGGTGCCGGCTTGATCATCAGCCCTCAGGCCTGAGGATGATCACCTGTCCCAGCGAGTCGGAGGTACTGGCGGCGACCGGGTTGCTTAGCCGGATCTCATGACGTGGTTCCTTGATCGGGCCGCCAGCGAGGCGGCGGGGGAGAGGGCGTCGTTGTGACGCGCTCGCCAAGGAGATCCACGTGTGCGCCGCGAATTACAACTTTCTGCCAAACTTCTCCCAGCCAAGTGCGGTAAGCCATGGTAGACACGCCAGAAAACTGCTTTTTTCTGGGCAAAGATCGATATGATCAAATCAGCTGACAGGCCGGCGTCTGGCGCAATCCGAAAAGCTGGCGGAACTGGATGTATCAGGCCACTCTCGATTCACTCGGTCGGGATGAGATCGAGTGGCGGCAACGGGAAAACCTGGCTGTCATGGTCGCAGCCGCCCGGAAAACGTCTGCGGTCTATCGGCGCTGGCCGCATCTCGACATGGTGACTCAGGTCCGTGACCTGGCCAAGTTACCCCTGCTGACACCGGCCGAATTAGCAGCCGGATGCCCGCCGCACTCGGATGAGTTCCAGCTCAACTCAGACGGCTCCGGCCTGGTTCTGCGCTCCAGCGGAACCGCTGGCACAGGCAAGGTGATGTATCACTCCTGGCAGTTCACCCAGCAAGTGGGACGCCTTGGTGTCCGGGGGGTCCGTGCCCTCTTGCCCGACCCGCCGCGGCGAGTAGCCAACTGTATGTTTCCGGCTGAGCTGAACGGAGCCTTTCTGTTCGCTCAGGACGTGGCGGAACTGCTCCCAGCACTGGTCTTCCCGCTCGGCAGCAAGACCACTATCGCGGATACCGCCACCGTGATCGCCGAGCACGCGGTCGACACATTGATCTCCGGTCCCGCATATGGTACTGAACTGGTGACCAGCGCTGCGCCAGAGCAACTTGTGTCGCTGCGTAACTTTCTCTACCTCGGGGAGCCGATGGGGAAGGAACGTCAGCGGGCGGTGAGTTCCGCAATGCCGGACCTGACCGTCCAATCGCTGGCATACTCGACCACTGAGACGGGGCCTATCGGGTATCAGTGTTCTCGCCTCAATGGCAACACGCACCACGTGCACGAGGACGCGGTGGTCGTGGAGATCGTGGACGAGGGTACCGGCGAACCGGTCCCGGACGGGTGCGCAGGCGAAGTGGTGGTCACGCCGCTGCTGGATACGGGGATGGCACTGTTTCGTTATCGCATCGGTGATCGCGGGTACTGGAAGCCTGAAGGGTGCGAGTGCGGCAGTGCGGCGCGCCTGCTTACCCTGCTCGGACGAACGGCGCAGTCCCTCAACGTGGATGTCTGGACCATCTCCTCCGACCAGCTGATGAGCGGGCTCGCCGAACTCGGCGTGACTGATCCCGCTGACTGCCAACTGCAAGTGCTCTGGGACTTCCCCAACTACCAGGTGCAACTTTTGTTGTCCCCGCAGACGCCGGAGCAGATTACCGCTGAAGCCGTGGCGAAAATCTTCAGCAGCAGGTATCAGATGAATCAGGTCCTCACCAGCCCTCGATGTGTCGGTTTTACGGTGAAGCGAACCGAAATCGGAGAGTTCGCCCACACCGAGCGGGACAAGGTCCCCGTCTTATACCAGCGGTTAGGAAGGTCGAACCACCAGCGGCATCTTCGGCCTGACGGAATGGCCGAAATAAGACGTTGATCGATGACTATTTCATAACACATGAAAGAATGAAAATGATTCTTGGGGCAGATTCCGAACATGATTCCATGCGTCCTGCTGATCTACTTGGCAGGCTGCGAGCGAAACTTGACTGTATTGACGAGCGCTCACTCGACGGACTGCGGGAAAGAATCGAGTGTTGCGTGCAAATCGTGCACTATAAGCGCAAGCACGGTGTGCCGATGATGCAGCCTCACCGCATCGGAATAGTTCAGCAGCGAGCGGCGCGATACGCCGAAAACCATGGCATCGACCAGGATTTCCTGTGTCGGCTCTACGAACTTATCATCGCGGAAACCTGCCAGGTCGAGAACTTAGCGATCGGCGATGTCACCGGTGCGTCGGCCGAGCATCTAACCAGCGATCCGCAGGCGGCGAGGGGGGGCACCTCGAAATGCGAACGATCTTGATCGACAACTACGACTCATTCACCTACAACCTGTACCAGTTACTTGGCGAGGTAAACGGATCGCCACCGGTCGTGGTACGCAACGACGCCGACTGGTCGACGGTGCGGGTCGAGGACTTTGACAGTGTCGTGATTTCCCCCGGTCCCGGCAGACCTGACCGGCCTCGGGATTTCGGCGTGAGCGCATGCGCGATCCGGGAGAGTGGACTTCCGGTGCTCGGTGTTTGCCTCGGTCATCAGGGTATCTGCCACCTCTTCGGAGGGGAGGTGAGTCATGCTCCGGAACCGATGCACGGGCGTATTTCTCCGGTCCATCACAACGGTGTGGGCATCTTCATGAGAATACCCTCGCCTTTCGCCGCCGTGCGTTATCACTCATTAGCCGCGACCACGTTGCCCGACGAGCTCGAGGCAATCGCCTGGACCGACGACGGGGTCATCATGGCGGTACGGCATCGCATTGCGCCAATTTGGGGCGTGCAGTTCCACCCTGAGTCGATCAGTAGTGCGCACGGACGAGAGCTGCTGGCCAACTTCCGTGATCTTGCGATGGCGTCCTTGGCTGCGGGGCGATCCAGCTCAGTCCCGACCACCCGACCTGAGCAGCCGGACGCCCGGTATCAAGTCCATGTCCGACGGCTCGCGGTGCTACCTGACGCCGAGATCGCATACCGCGAGCTATTCGCCGCCAGCGAGCACAGTTTCTGGCTGGACAGCAGCTCCGTGATCGACGGCTTGTCCCGCTTCTCCTTCCTGGGTGACGGCGACGGTCCCCTCGCTGAGTACGTCACGTATCGCGCTGAGGACGGCGTTGTCACCGTCCGACGTCGTGATGGCAACGAAGAACACATCGAACGGCAGTTCTTCGAGTACCTGGATGACCAGCTGCGTCAGCGGATGGTGCTCACTCCGGAAGGGCTGCCGTTTGATTTCAATCTGGGTTATGTCGGCTATCTTGGGT
Organism: Pseudonocardiaceae bacterium; assembly: GCA_050699835.1. GTDB lineage: Bacteria > Actinomycetota > Actinomycetes > Mycobacteriales > Pseudonocardiaceae. The sequence goes on from JBOHFW010000068.1 coordinate 5,695, forward strand.
ACGAGCTCAAGGCCGAGGTCGGTGGCGAGCTGGCCCATCAAGCCGACACGCCCGACGCGGCGTTGCTGTTCGTCGATCGCATGCTGGTCCTGGACCATGTTGACCAGGTCTGCTATCTGCTGGTCCTCACTGCTGATGGCTACCAGACCGACGCCACCACATGGCTGGATGACGCCATCACGCGGCTGCGCCGCCTACCCGGGCGGGGACCTTGTCCCGAACAGCCCGCCGTGCTCAACGGGCTGGGCATGACTGATCCCGCCGTCCGACACATCGTCGAGCTGCGGCATGACAGAGAGGCATATCTCAAGCGCATCGACGCGTGCCTAGAGGAGATCTATCACGGCGAGTCGTACGAGGTCTGCCTGACCAACACAGTCACCGTCCACACCACGATCGATCCGCTGCGGACCTACGCCTGCCTGCGCCAGATCAGTCCGGTGCCGTACGGGGCACTGCTGGACTTTTCCGACGTCGCCGTACTCAGTTCCTCCCCTGAACGATTTCTGTCGATCGGGGTGGATCGCGTCGTTGAATCCAAGCCGATCAAGGGAACCAGGCCACGCGGCGCCACACCGGCCGAGGATGAAGCACTCCGGCACGACCTGCTCAATCGGGAGAAGGATCGGGCCGAGAACCTGATGATTGTCGACCTGATACGAAACGATCTCAACCGGGTGTGCGAGGTCGGCTCCGTGCACGTGCCTCGGCTGTTTCACGTGGAGACCTACGCGCCTGTGCACCAACTGGTGTCCACAATCCGCGGCACGCTGCGTCCCGAGGAGTCGGTGATCGGGTGTGTGCGCGCGGCGTTCCCGGGCGGATCGATGACTGGGGCCCCGAAGATCCGCACCATGGAGATCATCGATCGATTGGAGGAGGGGCCGCGCGGGGTCTACTCCGGTGCACTCGGCTGGTTCTCGCTCAGCGGGGCAACGGATCTGAGCATCGTCATTCGCACCGTGGTCGTCGCCAACAGTCGAGTCACTTTCGGTGTCGGCGGAGCGATTGTTGCACTCTCCGATGCAGCGGAGGAATTCGAAGAAACGGTCGTGAAGTCCCGGGCGATGATCACCGCCGTGATGGCGACCGCGCAACCGCCGCACCGCCACCGCATGCGGCCTTGCTAACGGCTGTGCGGTTCAAACGCCAGGCAGCAGCCGTAATCGGCATCGCCGGAGCGATCGGAGCCTTCGGGGGTTTCCTCATCCAGCAAATATTCCGGCTCGCCAGCGCAGATGCAGCAACGGCAGCGAAGGACACCACCAACCAGGCAGCCGCGCAATTGGCGGGCCCGAACTGGGCCGCGGCGCGACAGCGTGATCGACTCGTCCCGGTCGAACACTCCGGCTGGCCTGTACCCGGGCGGGCAGCGAGAACGGAGCTCGGCAAAGATAGGCAGGCGCCGCAACCCACGACTGCGGCTGGAGTCCTGTCAGCTTACCGGATTGGAAGGGATTGTTGAGATGTCCAGAATTTATGTCAGTCTCATCCAATCCGACTTCGGAGGGAGTCCGCACGGTAATTTTGAGGCAGTCATCGTAGAGGGCAAACAACTGCTTCATTTTTACCGTGACAATAGTGACGCCAAACTGCCCTGGGTTCGCGGGCAACGGGTGACGGGTGAGCTGGACGATGTGGCTGGACCTGGTTGTATCATCCAGTCCGCGTCCGGTACGGGGCAGCGCGGCAATTTCGAAGTTGTGGTGCCCCTGCGGTTAGCCACCGGCGCCGTCGTGCTGCGCCATTTTTACCGTGACAATAGTGACGCTAACCTGCCGTGGATTCGCGGGCAACGGGTGACGGGTGAACAGGATGATGTGGCTGGACCTGGTTGTATCATCCAGTCCGCGTCCAGTACGGGGCAGCGCGGCAATTTCGAAGTTGTGGTACCCATACGGCAGGCCACCGGCATCGAACTGCGCCACTTTTACCGCGACAACAGCTACGACCACCTACCCTCAGCGCTGCGTCAAAGGTTGACGATGACCGTGCACGTACCCTGGATGCGCGGACAACGAGTCACGGGTGACCATGACAATGTGGCCGGACCCGCCTGCATCATCCAATCCGCCTTCAGTGCAGGACAGCGCGGCAGATTCGAAGTTGTGGTTCCCCTCTATCTTCACGACGGTTCGATAGAGCTTCGACATTTCTTTCAGGACAATAGTGATGTCCTGAAGCCTTGGGCCAAAGCTCAGTTTGTCACCCAATCCTGTGCAGGGCTTGGTGGCATTATCCAGTCCAGTTTCGGCTCGGCGGGTCACGGCAATTTCGAGGTCCTCGTCGATGAATTTCGTGGTGCGGTCGTTCATTACTGGCATTTGAACGACCGCGCCGAGGAAGTTTGGATTCGGACTGATTGTTTCACTATTCTTGAGCCGCATCCTCGGCTTGCCCACCGCGCTCAGAAGATCGTTCAGCTAACCGGTGAGTTTGACCGCGAAGGCTGGAACGGAACCGGAACGCCAAAATTCGCTTTCAATCGGACTGAGAGCAAGTTTGCAATTATTGGCACGGATCTCGGTGTCTCCTTTGTTCACCGGGATCGCTTATATTTCTTGTTCGGCGACACTTGGCGTGTCGGCCACACCACTCCAAATGATGATCTTGATGCCATCGCTTACTGTACAGACATGAATGCCGACGATGGTCTTCAATTGACGTTCCTTCCGCAGGCACCGTTGGTCCCTGGCATTGTCCTGGGCGCCTTCGAGGTGCCGCTCGACGGGGTCAGCTGGAACGGCGGCATGTACGTCTTCTTCAGCACCGATCACCGTCGAGCGGGAATATACACTCTGATGGGCAGATCCATACTGGCCCGGTCGGACAGCAATGGTCTTGACTTCACGTTCCTTTACGAAATATCACGCCATAAGTTTGTCAACCTGTCTACGATGATCGTTGACGCGCGCGAACATGGCCTTCCGGGAAATGGGCCACAGCTTGTCGTCTTTGGCAGCGGCCGCTACCGTTCCAGCGATGTCTACCTGGCAGTTAAGCCGGCTGCGAAACTTGAGGAACCAGGTGGTTTCCTATTTTATGCTGGCGGGCTCAGTCAACCGCACTGGAGCCGCAACGAAGACAGCGCTGTCCCACTCTTCGGTGCAGGCTGTGTCGGCGAACTGTCGGTCCGCTGGAATCCGCTGCTGGATGCCTGGATGTGTTTATATAACGCAGACTGGCCAGCGGACAGATCAGCCGTTGGTGGGATAGTGATGCGCTGGGCAAAGCGTCCTTACGGACCCTGGTCCCGCGGCGACCTCGTCTTCTCGGTGAACGACGGGCTTGGGAAATTCATGCATCTGCCGAACGTCGATCACACGCAGGAAGGTTTCGGTTCTGACCGCAGCGCTGATTTGGGAGGAATGTACGGCCCCTATCAGATTCCTCAATATGCGCGCCGGTCGAAGAATGGAGCACAGATCTACTTCACCATGTCCACCGCGAATCCGTATCAGACGATGTTGATGACTGTCACTATACCGACATCGCTCGGGCCAAACTGACGATCTATGTGAGATGCGCCGCAAGCCCGCCGTTGGAGCGTAACCAGGAGAGGCGGGTCGGCGTTGTAGCGGTGCGGGCAACATGCTCCGCATCGGACTCGCTGGTGGAAAGCAGGACATGGCATTCACAACAAGTCGACGCACCGCCCTGATGCTGCTGATGACTCCAGGCCTGGCGTTCCTCTACGGCGGCATGGCTCGCGCTTCGGCAAAAAACGCCATCTCGGCTGCGCCCGGAGGAGACCCTGCAGAAAATTCCACGTGGGCGCATCTGGGACGGTGGGATCCGGTCTTCGAGATGCCGAACGTAGCGATCCATACGCACGTATTGCCGAACGGAAAAGTGTTGTTCTGGGGACGGCGGGACCAACCTACCGGCTCAATGCATGAGCATGAGTGCACGCCATACACTTGGGATCCCAGAACCGGGAAACTGACCTCGACACCCCAACCCAAGCGAGCGGACGGCACGAAGGTCAACCTGTTCTGCTCGGGGCATGCCTTTCTCCCCAACGGTCGACTGCTGGTCGTGGGCGGGCACCTCACCGACGGCGACGGGCTCGACCAGGCGTGCGTCTACGACTACCGCACCAATACCTGGACAGCTCTACCCGTGATGAACGAGCGCCGGTGGTATCCGACCGCCACGGCGCTCTCGGATGGGACCGTGCTGGTGTCCTCGGGCAGCTACCAAGACAACGGTAGGGTCATCATTAACGATGTCCCGCAAATCTGGGATGGGCACCAGTGGACGCCGGCCGCCCGCTTCGCCGGTCTCCCGCTGTATCCGCGCATTCACGTCGCTCCGAGCGGACAGGTGTTCGCATCCGGGTCGAATGCCACGATATATATGCGCAATACCGATGGCCACGCTGCTTGGACCGCGCTACCCTGCCCGCGGGAAGCACGACAAGACCGGGAGCGGCAGTGCGGCCCATCGGTGATGTACGACGCCGGGAAGGTCATCTACATTGGCGGCAGTAACGATGGGGCCACCGATGTCCCTACCGCCGCCGCAGAAGTCATCGATCTCTGCGCTCATCCGCCAGCGTGGCATGAGATCGCAAGTATGCACTTCCCGCGCCGTCAGCATAACGTGACGATTCTCGCGGACGGGAGTGTCCTCGTCACAGGAGGGACCAGCGGCCCCGGCTTCAACGATCTATCGCCAGGCAAACCTGTCCACGTCGCCGAATTGTGGGATCCGGTGACGAAAGAATGGAAGAAGCTTGCCGCCGAAGATGTCGATCGCTGTTATCACGGAATGGCCGTGCTGCTGCCAGACGCGACGGTGCTCAGCGCGGGCGGCGGCGAGTTCGCCGTTGGCAGCGAGCCGAACGACCCGAGGGACAACCACCGCAACGCGCAGATTTTCCATCCACCCTATCTGTTCCGCGGCCCGCGCCCGGAGATCGTCTCAGCCCCCGAAGAAATCGCTTATGGCGAGACGTTCGCGCTCGAGATCTCGGGTCCGGACGTCGGAAAAGTCACGTGGATACGGCTCCCCTCGGTGACTCACGCCTCGGACCAGAACCAGTGCATCAACGTTCTCGAGTTCCGCTGCGACGACGGCAACTTGACCGTTACTGCCCCCGAACGGCCCGAGATCTGCCCTCCAGGGCACTACATGCTCTTCGTCCTCAGCAGGGCTGGCGTCCCCTCGCGCGCGCGGATCGTTCGGATCGACCGGCAGCTATCCGGCGCTGTCTGACCCGCTGATCTCCGTGAGCAGGGCGGTGAGGGCTACAGTGATCGTCCATGAATCCTGTTGATCCCGCGCTGCTGCATCGCGATGACGTGCGCGCCGCGCTGGCTGCTCGTGACATCGGCACCGTCTACCGTTTGCTCGGGCGAGCTGGGGTGAGTCAACGTCAGATCGCGCCGCTGACCGGGCAGTCCCAGTCTGAGGTGTGCGAGATCGCCAACGGCCGTCAGGTGCGGGATGTGTGGGTACTCGAACGCATCGCGGACGGGCTGGGGATACCCCGAGCGTGGATGGGCCTCAGCTACGGTGACCAGGAGCCGGACTCGCCGTCGGCCGAGAAGGACGTGGACGAGGACATGAAACGCCGTGCCCTCCTCGCCGCCACCTCGGCAGCGGCTCTGGGGCAGGTGTTGCAAGGTCTGGGCGAGCCGATCGAGGTGGCCCCGCCGACCGGCCAGGTGCTGCCCTCGCGGCTGGGCATGTCCCATGTGCACGCCGTGCGGGCGGTCACCGAGCGGCTGCGCGGGCTCGCGCGGTACTTCGGCGGGCAGGCCGACCTGTTCGGCGCCGCCGCGACGCTCTACACGCGCTGGCTGGAGGTGCCCGCGACCGAGACGGTCACGGCACGGCTGGCCGCCGCGCTGGCCGAGCTGCACACTGAGGCGGGGTGGTGCTGTTATGACAGCGGGCTGGACGGCACAGGCCACTTCACCCAGGCCCTGCGGCTGGCCAATAGGGCCGGGGACAGTTACGGGATCGCCAACGCCGCCTGGCATGCCGGGCTGACGCTGGTCCGTACCGGGCACCCCAACGATGCGCTCAAGCTGTTTCAGCTCGGGCAGATCCGTCTCGGCGGGTTCGCGCTCAGTAAGTCAACACTGGTACTGCCGCACGGCGACGACCCGCGGGTACCGGCCCTCACCGCGCGGCTGAACCGGCAGTCCGCGACCGCCTACGCCCTCATGAGCCGCCCCGATGAGGCCACTCGCTGCCTGGCCGAGGCGCGCGACGGGTGGGAGCCCCGAGATGCGTACGAGTGCGCGGGCGCCGATCTTCAGACCGCAATGATTCACCTCGATCTGCACCGGCTCGACGCTGCCGAGCAGTTCGCCGCAAGCGCGCTGCGCACCTACGGCGAGGGCCACCGCGGGAGCCGCACCGTGACCGAACTCCTGCTTGCCGAGGTGCACATCAGGGTGGGCGAACCTCGGGGCCTGACCCTGGCCCGTCACGCCATCGAGGGGGTGAGCACCCTGCAGTCCGTCGCTGCACGACGGGAACGATTGGTGCCGCTGGCCGCCGCGCTGCAAGCCCGACCCGGCAGCGACACCCGGGAGCTGGCCCAGATGGCCCACCAGATCGCCACAACCCGAATCTGAGCTAGCCTCGCCCGCGCTGCAACGGCCGGTCAGTCGGCTAGCTTCGCGATCGCCCGCGCCCACCGGAAGAACCGGGCCAGTATGACGATGCTATCCTTCTCGTATGACTGTTGAACGGATCACCGTGAGCTTGCCACCTGATGTGCTGGCTGGCGCCCGAGGTGCGGTCAACGCCGGCGCCGCGGACAACTTGTCCGCATTCGTCGCGGACGCTCTGCGTGAGCGTCTCAGCCGCACGCAGGCGCTTGCTGAGCTTGCCCGGGTACTCGGCGGTCCGCCGCCACGGGAGGCTCGAGTAGCTGTCCGCCGCGCCTGGGGACTGTCCGCGCCAGCCGACAACGCGTGATCGGCGGACGGATCCTCGACAGCTCCGCGCTGGTCGCATTCGCACGCGGCAGCTCTATCTACGCCGCTGCCGCAGTCTGGACCGCAGTCGAAGAGTCCATCGTCTTAATTGTGCCCTCGACTGCGGTCGCGGCAGCGTGGGCCGAGCTTGGTGACGAGCATCTCTCGGTGCTCGAAGTCCTGCTCCACCTACCGGTCACGGTGGTTGACAGCCTCGATGAGTCACGCGCCAGGGCGGTCGGTCAGCTCGGAGGCCCCCAGGCCGACGCCCACGCGATCGCCTGCGCCCAAGAACGCGGCTGGCCGCTGCTCACCGCCGATCCGGACCAGTACGCCGCCTATGACCATGCCGGCGTCGACCTCGAACCCCTGATCTAGTTCCCGCCAGTCCGTCTCAGGGTGAGCCGAAACCGGTAACTGCTTAGGCCGCAATCCCACTGCGGCGCCAGCTGAGCAGGCAGGCTGGCGTGCCGACACCCAGTAGCTGGACGCTCACCGCATGCGGGCACGATGGCACGGTGCCGCACCAGCCACGTCCCCACCACCCTCGACGCGCGAAACGTTTTCTGGCCGTGGCCGCTCTGCTCGCGTTGCCGGTGACCGGATGTACGGCCTCCCCCGAGCAACCATCGGCAGCGGCACCTCCGGGTGAACCGTTCACCTTTCGCGTCCTGACCACCGGCCTGGCGGATCCGTATGAGATCATCATGGGTCCCGATGGTTTTCTCTGGGTCACCGAGAAGATGGGCAAGCGAGTGACCCGGGTGAACCCGTCAGACGGGTCGAAGAGCACCGTGGCCACCATCGCTGAGGTGTATTCCACCGAGAGCCAGGACGGCCTGCTCGGTATGGCGTTTCAGGTCAATTTCCTGAAAGGCAGTAATGACGTCTACCTCGCGTACACCTACGACGCCGACCCGGGCAGCGAGGTCGACCGACGGACCAAGATAGCCCGCTACACCTACAACCCGGCAGCGCGCACATTGGATCAGCCGATCGACTTGATCACGGGTCTCCTGGCAAGTACAGACCACAATTCCGGGCGTCTGCTGACCGGTCCCGATCAGAAGCTTTACTATTCAATCGGCGACCAGGGAAACAACCAGTTTCGACGTTTCTGTAACCCGATACGGGCGCAGGATCTGCCTACCGCAAACGATGTCCGGACTCGAAACTGGGTCACCTACGTCGGCAAGACGCTGAGGCTCAACCTCGACGGCAGCATTCCAGCAGACAACCCGGAGATCAGGGGAGTGCGAAGCCATATCTACTCATACGGGCACCGCAACCCGCAGGGCCTGGTCTTCGGACCGGAAGGACGCCTCTTCTCGGCGGAGCACGGCCCCAAATCCGATGACGAGATCAACCACATCCAGGCCGGACGCAACTACGGCTGGCCCTCTGTGTCCGGCTTCCGGGACGACGAGTCGTATGGATATGCAAACTGGTCCGCAGCCACGAACCCGCCATGCGCGAGTGTGCACTACGACAATTTCGCGATCCCACCGTTCGTCCCCCAGCAGCGAGAGACGGCCTGGAACAGCCCGGACTATGTGGAGCCGCTGAAGACGCTCTACACCGTGCCCAACGGGTACAACTTCCGGGACCCGGCCTGCGGTGACCAGGCATACATCTGCTGGCCGTCGATCGCGCCCTCCAGTGTGGATTACGTACCGGCCAGCGAGGGCGCGTTCGACGGCTGGCGCAACTGCCTGCTGGTGACGAGTCTGAAGAAGGGAGCACTGTACTGCTTGCGGCTCACTCCGGACGGCCGCTCAGTGCAGGGCGAGGTCACCGAGTTCTTCAAGACCACGAACCGCTACCGCGATCTGGCGCTGAGCCCGGACTATCGCACGGTCTACATCGCCACTGACAGCACTGGCCTGACCGGACCCAAATTCGGGCCACCCACCGAGCAACTCGCCAATCCGGGAGCGATTCTGGCGTTCACCTTCGCCGGCTCCGGGTCAGGGAGCTGATCATCCGCGGGCGATGTACAGATCCCGGAGCAGGCCAGTCTCCAGTTCCATGTCCGCGACCCGGGCCTTGACCACATCGCCGATGCTGACCAGGCCAGCCAGCTGGCCATGATCCACGACCGGTAGGTGACGGTAGCGGGAAGCGGTCATCTGTTGCATCAGCCGCGCGATGCTGTCCCGTGGAGAGCAGATGGGGACGTTGCGCGACATCGCGTCGCTGACCCGCATGGTCAGCAGCTTGGCACCGTACTTACCGAGAGCGCGGATAATGTCGCGTTCGGTGAGCGTACCGATGAGCGGTCGCTGGCCTAGCTCGTCGGGAACGACCAGCGCCCCGATCTGCGGGGGTCCGTTCAGCCGGCCTATCGCCTCAACTATGGTCGCGTCGGCCTCGATGGTCTCGACCGATCGGCCCTTGGACTTCAGAATCTCCTCAACTTTCATCAGTCCCCTCCCGATGACGCAGGTCTACCCATGGTCCTCCGTGAGGGACCTGCTCAACAGGGATTTGTCCGAGTATCCGTGTGACGCTGACCTCAGCCAGCGCCCCTGGACCCTGCACGAGACCACAGCGCGGCCCCGTGCAGGGCGGAAGGCCGGTACGCGACGGCTTGTGAGGAGGCCGGCCGCCGGACCGGCCTAGTTCAGGCGCACCTCATAGCGAGGCCCAGGGGGATCGCAACTCGGTGACGTGGGCGTTGCACGCTCATCGCGGTGGCAGGGAGCACGTCGGTCATGGCGTTGCCTCCGTTGCTGTGCGTAAACGTGCGAAGCCGTAGTGTTAGACAACCGTGCGTAACGGTCCGCAACCAGAGCGCCACAGCCGCATCAATGCTGCATCAGTGCGGCACGAGGCCTCTTCAGCTGCGGAAACGCTCTGAGCGAGGGGTGAGGATATGGCGCTTAGACGGCAGGAGCTGACCCAACGCCGCAAAGCGGTTGGATTTACTCAAGAGTCACTTGCGGAACATTTAGGAGTAGAACGCTCCACCGTCATCCGGTGGGAGGCCGGAGACAGCGAGCCGCTGCCGTCGATACGACCTAGCCTGGCGCGCGCCCTTCAGGTGTCGATAGATCAACTTGCCGATCTCCTCACGAGATCCGATGATGCCGGCACTACGCGGGCCCTCTCAGCTGATCCCGAGGAGACCGCCCCGGTGCTGCCTCCTGAGGTTCAGCCACCAGGACGGCCGGGTGGGCCTGAGCTCGACAACCCCATCCACCGACAGGTAGCCGAGACTGTCGAGGCATTGCGCCGGGCGCTGCGATCCGCCGGCGTCAGCGCCGAGGATCTCGCCGCCATGCTGCTGGTCGGTGGGTCCTCGCGAGCGCCGCTCGGCGCGCCTACATCCGACGTCCCCGCGCCGCGCCGCGCCGAGACGCCGAACCTGCCAGCGCCGACTGCTGTCCCACCGGACATCGAACCTGCCGAGGCCCAGCGGCGCCGAGCCAGGTCACCCAGGTGCAAGCGGTTTACCGCAGCGAGCCTGTTTGTGCTGGCGCTCCCTGCGGTCTGGTTGTCCCCGCCGTTCGGGTTCTCGCACTGCGGCGCCAGCCTCCAGGCCGGCGCCGGGGCCCCGAAGTCCGCGGCTCCTGTGGTTGCCAGCCCGGCACCCAACCCCGGCAGCTACACCGGCAACAGCCCTCGGCTCGCAGACTCACCCGGAGACGTCAATCCAGCACCCTTCGTCGCTCCGGCCGACGGGTCGGCGGCCTCGCCTGCGGCCGTTGTAGTGCCTGCATCTCGAACCACGGGGGCCCCTAGTAACCGCCGGGTTACTCGTCGGTCCAGCCGTCCCGCGGTCACTAACCATCCTCCTTCGCCGCGAGAGTGGCTGAGACCTGCGACCGTCGCAGGTGATCGCTGGGGTAGCGTCGGCCAGGTCGAACGGATTGGCCATCTCTGGTAAGTCAGGACGCCTGGAGTCTTATGCAGGAGTGCCCGGGAACTAAGTTTGGATGAAAGTCCGCGCACCCCTCGTGTCGCCGAGTTCAGAGCGAGCACGCGGCGGCAGTCATATCACGGTGTTCTCTAAGGTCTGCCAGTCATCTCTGGCCTCGCGCGCGGCAATTAAGCTATTGAGTCGTTGCAACAGGTCGACCATTGCTCGTTGCCACGGATAATATCCATTGACATCATATGCGTCCCCCTCGACTCGCTTTGTAAGGAAAGCTGCCAGTCTGTGTAGTCGTTCGGTGTCAAAAAATGTTATGATTCCGTTGATCTGTCCCCACTCCTGGCGTCGAGCCAGTTCCAGCAGATCTATGATCCGTACAGGCTCAGGCTCAGGCTGAGTGAACTCAGGCTCAGTCATCCGGCAACCGCCGCCCTTCCGGCGAGCACCACCGCCACGGCACACTCGACCGCGACGACGACCGCCGCGATGAGCTGATCGAAGATCTTGCTCAACGCCGATTTCACAGCGGGGACACTGCACTTCGCAGACGAACACGGGGAATCCGGCAGTCGACCAGAGGATTACTTCAAACCCCACTAGGGACGGCGACAGGTGTGCGGAGTGCGCGGGTGAACCGTCGACGACGGGTGAGCGTTCGCCAAGCCCGAGGGATTGTGTCCGATGACAGTATGGAGCCCAGTTGCCCGGTATGACGTCGAGTGAGTACCGCCACGGGTCCTCCTCGACCGGCACCGGGATGGCGCTTGTCTGACAATGCGGTCGTGGGAGTGGCCGGCAGCCAGGAATTATAGACCAGCGAGCGCACCCGCAGGTCGGGGAGCGCGTCGAACAGTTTCCGGTCGAATTGATTCGATGGAAATGAGCGTGAGCGCTACGTCACTGACGGTCACAGGGGGGTTCGTCCCTCTGGCAGCGGGGGGGCACGTTGGCGTCGTTGACCCGGCGGCGGTCGGCTTCGTGCTCATCGGGCTTGGAGTCGGCATCCGGGACGTCGCCATCCGGGACGTCGCAATGAATGTTGAGGGCGCCGACGTCGAGCGGCGGCTCGGCCGATCCTTGACACCGCGGCTACCCGCCGCGTTCAGTCTCGGCACGGTAGCGGGGCTGGCGTGGGGGTGGTTTCGATGGCTGTCGGTGTGCCGCTAGCCGTGCAGGTGCTCGTGCGACCGCGGGCCGTTCACCGCGGTCATCGCCTCGTCGCGCAGGTCATCTGGCAGGCCGGTGTCCTCGGCGAGACAGCCTTCGCTATTTGGCGAGCACGGCCCGCAAGGCGTCGTCCACTCCGGCAAGGTCTTTGTTGATTTGCCCCACGATCGATCCGATGGGCTCGGTCTTGTCGGGAACCGAGTGGAGGCCGGCGGTGACTGCGTGGAGCTTGGCGTCGACGCGCCGGAGAATGAGCGCAATACTGATCAGGTAGGCAGCGAGCGCCAGCACGGTCAGCGCTGCGCCGATGATCGTGATTACAGCGACCAGTGGCATGGTAATTCGCTCCTCACAGGATGCGGCCAACTGCCTTCACATAGCGGGTGAGACCAGCCGCTACCTGTTTTACTGCGTCGCGTGTAGGTATCAGCTGCTTCACATCATCGAGTGCGATGACGATACCAGCGGCCTGATTGTGAATGGTGTCGACGTGCTTCCCGATGTCGATGACGGCCCTCAACAGACGCTGCAGGAGCACCACCACGACGGGTATGACCACGAGGATGAAGATTGCGTTGCCGATCCACCACAGTGCCATCGTCGCCTCCTTGTCTTACCTTCGCCTTGTCACGGGGTCCTGACCTGTTGCGGGTCGCCAGTCATTAGCCGAGGCCGGGGCCTGCCTCTGCGCCGGGACCTGGGCCTGCGTCTGCTGCGAAGGCAGCGACTCAGCCTTCTCCGTGATAGCCGACAATGCTTGGGCGATCGCGTTCAGCTTCCGGTTCAGGATCGCGGCGCCGGCGCCAATCAGACACACGTCCCCTTGGATCGCCCCGATGACACCCCCGCTCACCTGTCCGAGGGTGTTGGCGATGGAGCGCAGCCGGCGCGTGATCGCAATAAGGAATATCGCCAACACGACCACTAGGGCCACGACTTCGATGACGGTGAGGATCACGAGCAGCCACGTGCTCATCGCGCCCCCACCCCCAGAAGTTGAGCGTGACGGCGCGCCTCTTCCGCGACCTCGTCCAGGCTATCTGCGACAGCGAGCGCGACTTTGATGTTGGCCGTGTCGCCGCGGACATCCTGCGCCACGTCCCGCAGTCGCTGCACATTGGTTTCGATGGAGCGGACGAAGGAGAGGAGCAGGCTAAGAAGCGCGATCACGGCAACTATCACGACCGCCCCGATAGCCAGCGTGATCTCCCAGAGCGTGATCTCCTGGGGGGCGAGAGCTAAGACCATCGTTATCCTCCCAATGCTTGTCGAGCGGCCCGCGCGCCCCGGAGGATGCGCTGGAGCGTGTCGTTCGTGCGGCTCAGTTCCACGAGCGGCTGCGTGTTCGGCCGTGTCGCCTCGAGCTCACGAATCGCTGCGCGGACCTGCGCGTTGATTCGGGATGCGAGCACCAGGAGCACGCTGACAACGACCACCACGACCACCACGACCACCAACCCGATGATCAGGCCGGTCCACCAGCCACCGAGGTGCGGATCCCCAAACTCATTCAATCTTGCCTCCAACCCCGCGAGGAACGTTCTGGCACGAGATCAGGTTCGGAAACGCGTGCGTTTTACTATTGGGTTCGTCACTAGCTTGCTCGGGCCGGCGAAGCCGGCAAAATCGGGATTTTACAGTGAGTTTACACACAGTCGCGGGCTAAGGTAAGTCGCAGTTTCTGGAATGCGGCGCCGCGCGGCGTTCGGAGTCTGAGCCTCTCGTGGCCCTGTGGCCGTGTGTTCCGCGGTGAAAATGGGTCACATCAGCACCACCAGCCCCACTGGCACCTATTTTCGGACCAGTCCTCGCCCCGGATCAGCTTGCGGCGGGCGATGCGGGGACTACTTGGCGGTACAGCCCAGGCGGCGACCGAGGTGTCACGGCCAGTCTCCGTTGCGGCCCGTGGACGAGCCATAGTGGCGAAGTGCCGGAGCGTTCCTGGGGGCCGGGTAACGTTCAATGGAGGGCCAAACTGAGACCCTGCGAGCGGCACGCCGGTTACCGTCATGATGATGTTCGGCGTTTGTGCTGGTAGGTGGCGGAGGATGCGGGATTTGAACCCGCGAGGGGCTATCAACCCCAACACGATTTCCAATCGTGCGCCCTAGGCCACTAGGCGAATCCTCCGCTGGTGAGGCTACCGCCAGCGCCAGCCCGAGGCCAAAGCGGCTGGCAGCAGCGCCCGTAGTACAGGTGTGAGCGAACTGGTTGCTGAGGGTGTCGTGCCGTGACGAGGGGGAAGCCCCTAGACTGGGAGGCGGACCCCGCGCGGCGTCCATCTTGCGAACTCCCCCAGGGTCGGAAGGCAGCAAGGGTCAGCAGGCTCTGGCGGGTGCGCGGGGTCCCCTCATGCGGCGGCAATGGTGCTCGCAGCTCGATGGAAGGCGGAGGCGTAAACGTGAGTGAAGAGGGCGCGGGGACCCACGGTGGCGCCGATGCCGTGCGGCAGGAGCTGGAACAGCTGCGCGAGCAGATGGCCGCGATCAAGCAAGAGGTCGCCGATGAGGTGGACCAGAAGTGGGGTTCACCGTTCCGGAGCAAAGACGTCTTCGACCTCAAGGTCCAGGCGAGGCTGTCGAGTAACGACGAGTATCAAAAGCTGCGGGTCCGCGTCCGGGAGGAGGAGGCCAAGCTTGCGGCCGACTCGGGTGCTGCCGGGGGCTGACTCGGCGACGTAGCTCGCCTTCCTCCATCAGCCAGTCGAGGAAGGAATCCGATGCGGCCTCAAGTCCCAGCCCGCGCACGGGCTGCCAGCACCGTCGCAACCGTGGCCTCGGTGCAGCAGGTGACCCCCCGGATGACCCGGGTTCGGCTCATTGGTGACAGCCTGGCTCACCTAGCCGCAGTCCCCGGGCAAACGCTCAAGATCTACGTTCCGGACCTAGTCAGCGCGAGCCCGGTGTCCCGCGATTACACCGTGCGGGACTACGACCCCGCTCGACCCAGCCTGGACATCGATTTCGTGCTGCACGGCAAGGGACCCGCAGCTGACTGGGCGCGGCAGGCACGGCCCGGTGAGGTGCTGGAGTTCATCGGCCCGAGCGGTCGATACCGCCCCGATCCGCACGCGGACTGGCATCTGTTCGCAGGTGACGAGACCGCTCTGCCGGCGATCCAGGCATATGTGGCGATGCTGCCCGCCGACGCTCGGGCGTTCCTTTACATCGAAATCGCCGATGCCGCCGAGCAGCAGCCGATGCCAGGAGTGGCCGCTCCGACGCTGCACTGGCTGCACCGCGAAGACCAGGATCCCGGCAGCTCCACGCTGCTTGACGACGCTGTGCGCGCCGCGCCGTTGCCGCCTGGGCAGGGCCGGATTTGGCTCGCCGGGCATACCCCGACGGTGCGGCGGATCCGGGCGCACCTGCTCAACCAGCGCGGAGTCGACCGGCGCGCGCTGTACGTCAAGGGCTTCTGGGATCGGCCCGTGACCAACGATCTTGCGAAAACTGGCGCTAAGGAGCTGGGTTGGCGGCGAGGCAGTGATCATGGTGAAGGTTGCGTATGTTGATCGGCCGTGTCGGTGTCTGAGGGCGTGGATGAGAAGGGGTTTCTGACCGCTGGGTAGGTGGGGGCGTATGGCTGTTTCGATGGCGCGCCGTCTGGTGAGGAGTTGGAGCGGTTCTTCTTCTTGGATGACGAGGATCGGAGGCTCATCGCCAAGCGTCGGGGGGAGGCGAACCGGCTTGGGTTCGCGCTGCAGCTGACGACGGTGCGGTTCCTTGGCGCGTTCCTGGATGATCCGCTGGAGGTGCCTTCGGCGGTGCTGGATGAGCTGGCGGTTCAGCTGGGGATCGCTGATCCGTCGTGTGTGAAGACGTATGTCGAGCGGGTGAATACCAAGTGGGAGCATCGGCGGGAGATCTGTCGGGTTGATGGTTGGAGAGAGTTCGCCAGCGTCCGTGAGGAGCTGACCAGGTGGATTGATCACCGGGCTTGGACCACCGGCTCTGGCCCGAAGGCCGTATTCGATGGGGTGATCGCCTGGCTTCGGCGGCGGCAGGTGCTGCTGCCGGCGGTGAGGGAGCTGGAGAGGCTGGTGAGCCGGGTGGTCCGGGCGGCTCACCTGCGGTTGTGGAGCACGTTGGCTGAGTCGCTGAGCGCTCAGCAGGCCGAGTTGCTGCTGGATCTGGTCGAGGTGCCGGGAGATCGTCGGTTTTCTGCGTTGGAGGTGCTGCGGCGCGGTCCGGTGGATCGCACCGGGAAGGCGTTGTGCGCGGCGTTGAACCGGGTGGCGCAGGTGGCGGGGATCGGCTTGGGTGGGGTGGACCTTGGCGTGGTCCCGCAGCGGCGGGTGGTGGATCTGGCCCGCCGGGGGATGACGTCGAACGCGACTGATTTGCGGCGGACGATGCCGTATTCCAAGAAGCTGGCGACGCTGCTGGCCACTGTCGGGTATCTGGAGGCCAAGGCCACCGATGACGCCTTGGAGCTGTTCGAGGTCATCATGACCAGCGAGCTGCTGGCGCGGGCGGAACGCCAGTCCAGCGCTGAGAAGCTCAAGCGGTATCCGCGGCTGTGCAAGGACGCCCGCCGTCTGGCCGCGGCGGTGAGCGTGCTGCTGGAGGCGCAGGAGTGGGACGAGGACATCGCGGTCGGTGTGCTGTGGGACGCGATCGACAATGTGGTCTCTCGTGCTGAGCTGCGGGTATCGGTGGCCAGCATCCACCAGATCCTGCGGCACTGGCCCGACATCGTGCGGGTGGTCGCCTCGGTGCATAGTGGCGAGATCGCCGCCTCGGACGCGATGCGCATGCTGCAGCGGGGTGGCAACCCCACCCAACTCGGTGATGCCCTGGCCCACTTCGGCAGGATCTTCAAGACCCTGCACGTGCTGGCCTACGTAGACCGGGAACCCTACCGGCGAGACATCAAGCGGATGCGCAACCTGCAAGAGGAGCGTCACGGCCTGGCCAAACACGTCTTCCACGGCCGCAAGGGTGAGCTGCGTGCGGCGTATCACGCCGGGATGGAAGACCAGCTCGGCGCGTTGGGCCTGGTCATCAACTGCATCACCTTGTGGAACACGCTCCGGAGTTGACCGGCACCGGCCGCCGCCCGCTACGCGATCCAGACTTGCCGACAACGATGAGTGGGGCCACCCGCCCGGGGGTGTCAGTCCTCGATGATGACGATGTTGTCCACGACGGCGGTGTGGCAGGCGGTGACAATGTGGTGCTCGTGGTCGCCACCGTCCGGGCAGTGCACGGTCGCACGGACGTCGAGGTGACCGGGAGTCAACAGGAAGTGGTGGCAGGCTCCGTCGAGTTCATGGCGCTGGTCGGCAGCTGCTCGGTTCAGCGGGGATGAGCGGTGGACAACCACAACCGGCCACAGGTATCCGCGCGGTGTGTCGAGAACACATTCGGTGCCCACTCGCGTCGTCCATGAACCGCGGCCGGGATTGAGCCGGGCTCGCAACACCGGTATCCGCGCTGCCCGCAGTGACTATGTCCTGATCACCGACCCCGATGCGCGGCCGGTGATGAGCTGGGTCCGCCAGCTGGTGGCCGCGCTGGAGCACACCGGTGCCTACTGCGCCGGTGGCAAGGTCGTGCCGCGCTGGACCGGGACGCGACCATGGAGGCTTGATCCGCGGGTGGCGCAACTGTTCGTGCCCCCAGCGTGGCCGGATCGGGTGATGCCGCTGGCGGCACCGTACTGGCTGGTTGGTTGCAACTTGGGCTTTCGTCGTGATCCGTTGCCGCGGTTTGACGAGCGGTTCGGAGTGCGGGGGCGCTGGCATCTGTCGTGTGAGGATCTGGAGATCGTGGTCCGCGCCGAGCGGGCCGAGTGGGGCGTCGTCGTGGTCCCGGACGCCGTGGTGGCGCGGGCGATCCATCCCGCGGACCGCCGGGTGAGCGCGCTGGTGGGTCGGGCGTTCTGGCACGGCGTGTCCATCGCCCGGCTGGTGAACGCGCATCCAGATACCGAGATCTATGACAGCGACCGGGTCCGCGACGCGCTGCGATCGCTGCGCCCGCTGAGCTGGCTACCGGCTCTGACCGACGTGGCGCGCATCGTCGGGCTGCGGGCCGAGTCAACCCGGCTCGCGGTGCGGGCTGGCCTTCGGAGGGTGAGCGCGCGATGACCAGGTCGATCAAGCGACAGAGCCCGTTGCGGGTGGTGGTCGTGTTCGACACGGCGGGGTTCCTGCGGTCGCTGCCGCTGACCGGGGCCGCCGCCCGCACCCTGCACCTCAACCGGCACCTGCACGCCCTGGGATGCCGGACCACGGTGCTGCTCTGCGACCTCAACCCGCGCTCCCGCCCGGTGAGCACCTGGCCGCTGCCGGTGCGGTATCTGCCCTACGACGCCGTTTACGAACGCACCGACCCGCTGTTCGCCCAGGTGCGCGAGCTGACGCCGGATGTGCTGGTCATGTCCAACACCCAGCTCGTGGTGCGCTACGGCCGGGCGCTGGCCGAGGCCACTGGCGCCCGGTTGGTGTATGAGATGCACGACGACGAGGCCGCTCTGATGCGCTCGATCGGCGCCGAGCACCGGGAAGCCGCGCTGCTGCGCAGGACACCGGTGACCAGCAGCGGGCCACCAGCGTGGTCGGTGCGCTCGCCGAGGCGATCGACTGTGCTCGGCTGGCCGCCGAGTCCGCCCTGGACACCGTCTTCGCCGACCGAGCGATCGTCGGTTACGGCGGTCGCTCGATGGTGTTCCTGGCCCCCGAGACCGTGCTGAAGGTGTATACCCACCGGCCCAGCGAACGCCTCCAGCGGGAGATCACCGGCCTGACACTCGCCGCGCGAGCGCCTGGCCTGCGGGTGCCCGCGGTGTTGGGCCACGACGACATCCCCGGTTCGCTGGCTTGGGTGTCGGCGACCCGACTGGCCGGCACCCTGGCCAGCGGGCCGGCCTGGGAGGACCCCGACACCACCGAGCTGCTCGGCCGGGCGGCCGCTCGGCTGCACTCGCTGCCCCCTGACCTGCTGGGCGATCTGCCGGAGTTCGCCCGGCGCATCCGGGACCTGTCTTCCAGCGACGCCGACTCCTACCAGGCGGGCACGCGGCTGGCCGAGGCCCTGGCCGAGGTCGAGGGCGAGCATCTGACGCGGTGTGTCCGCGGGTTCGTCCACGGTGACTTCTCCGCCCGTAACGTGCTGCTCGCTGATAACCAGCACCCTGGGGTGATCGATTTCGAGGGCTGCGGTGTTGGCTGCTGTTATGAGGACCTCGCCACGCTGGTGATGCAGGACGGCCTGCTCGGCGACCGCGACATCGGGGGACTGTTGGCCGGCTACAGCGCCGAACGCGCCGAACTCGGCCACGGCGACCCGGAGGTGGATCAGCGGCATCTGCTGTTCCACCTGGCGTGGCGGGCCCGGTGGATTCTGCAGTGGGCGGTGGAGATCGACCAACCGCTGGCCTCGCAGGTCACCGCCCTGGCGCCGGGCCTGCTCGCGGGCCTGACCGGGCAAGCCGTCACCGACACGATGCCCACCGAGATCCAGGACCTGCTGTGACGCTGCGGGTGCGCAGCCCGATACCGGGGCGTGTGCTACCACTGCGCGAGATCGCGGATCCGGGGTTCGCGCAGGGCATGGTCGGCCCTGGGGTGGCCCTGGACCCGGAACGTGCCATCGGTGCGGCGGTGGCCCCGGTAACCGGGACGGTGGTGATGCTGCATCCACACGCCTTCGTCGTAGCCACCGCCGACGGCGCCGCCGTCCTGGTCCACCTGGGCATCGACACGGTCACGCTGGGAGGTGAGGATTTTTTCACCCCGCACGTCACGCAGGGGCAAACCGTGCGCACCGGCCAACAGGTGATCAGCTGGGACCCCGCTGCGGTGCAGGCTGGTGGACGGTCACCGCTATGCCCGGTGATCGCGCTGGACGCCACCGCCGCGCACCCGTTGTGGTGCCACCGACCAGGCCCGATCGCCATAGGAGATCCGTTGTTCGATTGGCGGCACTGAACCCGCCATGGCCGTGGGTCCAGTCCTCGGTCGTGGAGAAAGAGGGGTATCTCGTGCTCATACTCGACGGCACCCCTGGCGCGGGTAAGACCACGCTGCTCGGGCACCTGCTGGAGTCGCTGCCCGAGAAGCTGATCGTGTTCCCCGAGGCTCAGCCACCAGCCGCGATGTCCGGCGATGCGCGGGTCGTGCGGGCATTGCTGGCCGAGGACCGCGCCCGCATCGACAGCGCCGCCCGTCTGCACGCACTGCACCCCGACCTGGTGGTGGCCAGCGACCGCTGCCACATCGGCGTACTCGCCTACCGCTATGCGCTGGTCGAGACCGGCCGCGCCCCACGACAGGTCTTTGACCACGCCCTGGCCATCGTTGATGAGTTCCACCTCGGCGAAGGGCACCGATCCGACACCGTTGTCATCCTGCGACTCAACCCTGCCCAGTCGATTCACCGTCGAGCCGCGCACGCCCACGATGGGCGCTGGCGGCTCTGGTACGACCCCGAGTTCTTGACCGCTTACAACCACTTCCTCGATCACCTGCGCCAATGGACGTCCGTTGGTGCTGGCTGGACCGTGTGCGACGCCGCCGATACGGCAAGCTGGCCATCCCTGCTCCCTGGTACAGACCCCGCCGCTACCAGACCCCGGCGATCCGAGCGGCGTTCCAGCCGCCGCCACTGCGCGGATGGCCGAGAGCCGCCGCACGCGTGTGGCTGCGCCGAACCCCGCTCCGCAGTCGTGACCAGTCACGGCGTGCCCACCCAGCTATACGCCAGCGCGATCCACCGCTACGCCGACACCAGGATCCGCTGCCTCCGCGGCGCCCGGGAGATCACCGCGGATTGGTTTCGCCGCCCACGCACACTGATTGGAGGCAACGGTGATGGCCCACCAGCCCAGCAACGCCGCGACGACCCGTCAACTCATGACCGCGTTGGCCACCCCACCCACCGGTGACGCGGCCCAGACCTGGGCCGGGCAGCTGTGCGACACCGTGCACACCATCCAGGCTTACCTCATCGACGCTGAGTCCTCGGCCAGCGACACCGTGTCGTTCACCGTCCTGCACCAGTGGCGTACCACCCTCGACACCCAACTGGAGCAGATGCGAGAGGCCAACGCCGAGTTGTGGCGGCAATACCGGCAGCCCGGCACCTGGCTCGACGCGCTGCTACGGCTGCGCTCGATCATCTCCCACGTCGTCAGCAAGGCCTACTGGGACGAGCTCACCGACATCCACTACGCCGACATCGACATCGCCCGCTACCTCTGGGGCGCCCGATGACCCCCAGCGACAAGTTCACCAACGCCGCCACCGCGCTGCTGCCCCACCTCGGCGGCACCACGAACATCACCTCGGTCGTGCACTGCATCACCCGGCTGCGCTTCACCCTCCTGGACCGGAGCGTCGTCGACGAGACCGCCCTGCTCACACACCCCGCCATACTCGGCCTCGTCGACGCCCACACCTTCCAGGTGATCGTCGGACCCTACGCCGCCGCACCCCTGGCCACGGCGTTCGCCCGACTACTCGACCAGCACGACCCACCCGTGCATTCCTGCCAATGATGCAGAGTGGAGGGTTCCAGAAATGGTTGGCGAAAGTCGCATTACGTGCCCACCTCTCCGGTCCCCGCCCCGGTGAAAAATCCGGTCGGCGGTGAGCTCGTCGCAACGTTCACCGTGGCAAACGCGCACGGACTGCACGCCAGGCCAGCCTCGCGGCTGGTCCATGC
>JBOHFW010000069.1:0-2775 GCA_050699835.1 Pseudonocardiaceae bacterium
GCTCGGGGGAGCCCGAGCCGCCCCGAAGTGGGGATGGCGGGTGGTCAGACGTGCAACGTGCCGCCCTGGACTGCGGCTAGGAGGGAAACCCACTGTGCTGCTGGGATCGCCAGCACGGGGCTGGTGATGCCGAGTTTGGAGTCACGCACCCCTACGTGACCCGCTAGCGAGCGATTGACCTCGACGCAGTTGTTCTGCCCGCCGTTGGTGTAGCTGGACGTGTACCAGGCCCTCTCCTGGAATGATGCGGTTGACATGGGGCTAGCCCCTTCTCAGTCTGGTTTCGCAGCGAACTGGCCGGCCAGTTCCACCATGAAGTTACGCGACTCGACCGGTCCCAGGGCGATGGCTTGCAGGCGACGCTGCAGCTCCACGTAGCTCCGCACCGCCTCGGGCGGTTTGTCCAGGTAGACCGCGTTGTCGTACATGTCGATGTAGACGATGTCGGTGGCCGAGTCGTGATCGAACCGCAGCACGGTGAAGTCGTAGCCAAGGGGCTCGTAGGACAGCGTATCGAACGGGATGACCTGGATGTCCACAGTGGGCAGCAGGGACAGCTCGGCCAGGTGGCGCAGCTGCTCGGCCATCACCTTCGGGCCGCCGATCACCCGGCGCAACACGGACTCGCTGAGCACGAAGGAGAACTGCGCGGCGCTCTCCCGCCTCAGCAGCGCTTGGCGGTCCCGGCGCACCCGCACGGTGTCCTCGACGGTCTGATGGTCCGCGTGACTGCCCTGGCCGTGGAACATAGCCCGGGTGTAGCTCTCGGTCTGCAGGTTGCCCGGCACGATCTCCGAGCCGACCTGCATGATCTGCGACGCGGACTGCTCGAAGTCGCGGAACGCGCGGAACCACTTCGGCCCCAGGTACAGCGTGGTCTCCGCGATGGCCCGGGTGCGCCGGCGCCGCGCCCCCGTCGCCAGCTCCCGGCACCACAGCGCGTCCTTCGCCGACGCCTTGTACAGCCGTAGTAACTCGTCGAGGTCGGTCTTGGAGATGCCGACCTTGCCGTTCTCCACCCGGCTGATCTTGTTGGCCGCCTTGCCGAGACTGTGCGCGGCCTGCTCCTGGGTGAGCCCGGCGACCTCACGGAGTTTGCGCAGCTCGTTGCCGAGCTGTCGGCGCTGGATGCCGATCGCCGTGGCCGGGGTGGTCATCTACGGATCCTCTCAGTGCGTCACGCCGTACGCGACACCGTTCACTCGAAAGGTAGATTTACAACTTGTACTTCCATTTTATACCGTAGGCATGGTTGGTTGGTTCTCTAGGAGAGTGCAAGGTGGACATTCATCCTAGCTCCCCATCTCGCCCCAGGTGGGTGCGGGACACGCACCCACACACAAGTCGCCCGGTGGGTGGGTTTGCCCGCCCCCGCCCCGCCCACTGGGTTTCCACTCCGACCGGTTTCCTGGCCCTCGGGCCTTCCCAACCGGATCACCCCTGCGGCGCACCAGGCGGTCCTCCCCGACCCGCGGTGCTCGTGGGAGGTGAACCACCAGGTGCACGGCGCGCCTTTGCCGTGCACCGAAGGCTGGCCCGCGTGATCCGGTCCTTCGCAGCGCCGGATTGCGCGGGCCAGCGCCTGACCACAGCGCACCTGGAGGCGCAGGCCCAATGAACCCCAACGCCCCGATGAACCAAGGACACAGTCCCGCGACGCGCGCCGCTTGCCGGGTGGCTGCGCCGCGTGCAACCGGCAACTCCGGACGATGGCGATGACACAGCGGATCCGGTGAGAACTGTCGGTGCTCCCCGGCACCATGCGACCATGATGATGTCCCTCAGATACGCGGAGGTGAGCTGCGGATGGCATCAACTGCCCAGTCCACTCTGCTCGACCACGTCGGGCCGTGGACGGAGCAGGACTACCTCGCGCTGCCCGACGACCGGCGTCGCATCGAGTTGCTCGACGGCGGGCTCCTGGTGAGCCCGGCAGCCGGGGGCCGCCACCAGCGGTTGTCCTCCCAACTCTGGCATGCCCTGGGACGGGCGGCACCGAGCTGGCTGGAGGTGCTGGAAGCCGTCAACGTCCGGGTGGCCCCCGGACGGATCCTGATCCCCGATCTGGTCGTGGTGACCAACCCCGGGCTCGACCTGACGATCTGGGAGCCGGCCGATGTGGCGATGGTCGTCGAGATCGTCAGCACGGGCAGCGTCACAACCGATCGGGCGATCAAGCCGCAGCTCTACGCGGCCGCGGGCATCGGGCACTACCTGCGGATCGAGCTGGGCAGCCCGAGCTCGGTGGCGTACCAGCTGCAACGGGAACACTACGCCGAGATCGCCTCATCGAGTCCGGGCCAGCTGCTGCGCTTGGCGGACCCATTCGCGGTCGACCTCGACCTCGCCGCACTCGCCACCGCAACCCGCCCGTCACCGTGACGGTTGCTCGGATTTACCAACACCTTCCGCCACCCGCGCAAGATCCCCGCATGGCACGTTTTCATCCTCAGGGACGGATTCATATGTTGACGAGCCTCCAACCGATAGGGTGACCCGCTGCCACGCGCGGCCGTCCACGGGAGGTGAGCTGGCGTGAGTACCGTGCAGTTCCGGCGATTACCCCGATTGGCTGCGCCGAAGATGCCCGGTGGCGAGGTTCACCTGGAGCCGCCGCCCGAGGTGCCCAGGGTCATTCCGGGCAACATCATGCAGAAGATCATGCCGGCCATGATGATCGTGGCCGTGCTGGGCATGGTGGCGTATATTTTTCTCGCCCCTGGTGAGGGCAAGAGTAACCCGTTGTTCCTGATGTTCCCGATCATGATGTTGGTG
>JBOHFW010000070.1:0-4720 GCA_050699835.1 Pseudonocardiaceae bacterium
CCACTGGACCCCGTGCTCCCATTGGTGCCACTGGTCTGCCCGCTGTCCGGTGAAGGGCGGGGTGAGGGAGACGGCGAGGGGCCGCCACTCCTGGTATCGCCGGGGGTCTGACCAGATGGGCTATCACTAGTGGCGCCACGGGAGAAATCCCTGCCGTCACGTGGCGGCCGGTAGTCCTGAGCACCGCGCTCAGGAGAGCGGCCAGGGCCAGCGGCGCCAGGATACGGGTAATCGTGGCTCGGATAGTGCGGACCGGGTAGGAACTGGTGGGAATGCTTCGTGGAGTCACTGGGCAGACCACCATCTGGACCCGGCCTCGTGGTGGGCCCCTTGGGGGAGGACGCTCCGAGGCCATCTGGCTTGCCGGCTTCGGACCGGGTCTCCTCCGGCGCTGGCGGGGGAAAGCCCGACGCACCGGGTAGATTCACCCAGCCGGGATCCGGCGGCTTGTTCAGCTGCTGCTCGAGCTTCTGTTGGGCGGTGGTGAGCTCGGTGCGACCCTCACTCTCACCGACCGCCGGAAGCTTCTGTTGAATGTGTCGCAGCGCTTCCCTGGCCCGTTGGGGATTGCCCTGTTGCAACGCCTTGTTGGCCTCGTTGAGTTCGGTCCGGACTACGGCGGCGGTCTCCACCGATTCTGCGTATTCACTGAAGATCACCTGGGTCACGCCCCAAAGGGTGTCGCCAGGTTCCGCCGACTTCGCGACCAGTCCCACCGAGGAGAATGCGATCACCACCACCGCCGCGGCCCCCGCGATCGAGCCGAACATAGGGTTACGCCGACGGGCCGGCTGGCGGGCGGCGGCACGGATCACCGCCAACGCGGTGCTGGTGTCCACCAGCTCTTTGACCGGCTCGGCATGAACCTCGTGGCGCCAGGCCGCCAGGACCCGCGTCAATTCGTCGTTGGCGTCGCTCGGCGCGTGCCCAGCCCCGATCATGTCGAGCAGCGCATCATCAGCCTGCACCGCAGCCAGATCGGCGGGCATCTCGAACGGATCCCCGTTGGAGTAACCAGCGCGTGAGTGCTCGTCCCAACCAGGCACTCAGACCACCCCCTCGGCTGCCAGTACACCGCGCAGCCGACCTAGAGCCCGGTGCTGGGCCACCCGGACCGCACCAGGAGTCGAGCCGACAGCCTCGGCGGTCTCCTCCGCGGAGAGCCCCACTACGACCCGCAGGCGCAGAATTTCGCGTTGCTTCTCCGGCAGGGTCTCCAGCAGCTGAGCCATCCGCCCCGCGAACTCTCCCTGCATCACCTGTGCCTCCGGGCCGTCGGCCAGGTCCTGGGTATCGGGTACCTCCGCGACCGGCTCGGTGCGATTGCGCGCCGCCGACCGGTGAGCGTCGGCCACCTTGTGCGCAGCGATTCCGTACACGAAGGCAAGGAAAGGCCGGCCTTGGTCGCGGTAACTGGGCAGGGCCGTGAGCACCGCGAGACACACCTCCTGCGCTACATCAACCGCCGAAGCGAACGTCTTCTCCTGGCCACCGACTCGGGACCGGCAGTACCGGATCACGAGGGGACGGATCCGCCGGAGCACACCCTCAACGGCATATGGCTTACCGTCGACGGCATCACCGATAAGGACGTCGAGGTCGTCCCCTACAGCGGTCATCGCAGAATGCAGCCCTGCCGTTACGACGAGGGACCGACCGGGCGCAGCGCCGGCCGGCGGTGGCCACTCCGTTGTCCCGACCATCCATCACCATCCCGAGACACGGGCACCTCATGGGTCACCGTAGTGGTAGACAGTTCGGGCAGGTAAAGCAGTATCGCCCATGATGCGCCAAGACACGCGGCAAACAGCATAGTGAGGACCGATGGCATCGGTCCTCACTATGCTGACAGGCAGTAGGAGACAAGCAGGCCGGCTTCAGGCCACCAGGCCACGCCGGAAACCGTGTGCGACAGCCTGGGCCCGGTCCCGTACACCAAGTTTGCGGAAGAGCCGGCGGGCATGAGTTTTCACCGTGTCCTCAGACAGGTACAGTTCCCGCCCGATCTGCCCGTTGCTCTTGCCCTGGCTCATTCCCCGCAGGACCTGCAGCTCGCGCTCGGTGAGCTGGACACCCGGGTCGGACGGCGGGCGGGGAGCCGGCACCGACGTGCTGGCCAGTGTGTGGGCGAGTGCCGCGACAAGTTCCGGACGCGATGCGTCCCAGCGCAGGTAACCTCGCGCACCGCCCGCGATCGCGGCGGCGATACTGCCCGCGTCGTCAGGTGCACCGAAGACAATGACGTTGGCCTGCGGATGAGCGGATACAAGCCGCCGAGTGGCCTCCACACCGGCTGGTACCGCACGCTGTGTTCCGACCAGGACGACATCGACCGGCTGTCGGGAATAGCGAGCTAACAGCTCGTCACCGTGTGCTACGCAGTCGATCCGGGCGACGCCGGGAACCGCGGACATCACCCGAGTGAGGCCCTCGCGGACGCTTCGCCGGTCGTCGCAGATGAGAACTGCGGTCACGGAAGGACTCCTCTCCTGCAGCCAACTGATGTGCCCACCTCCCCATCGGTCATGCAGAGCCGGAACTTGACACGATCTGATGGATTTCCGTTAAGGACCGCCGTCACGCCCTCCGAGCCACCACCATCACCGATGTGGAGCAGCGCTCACTCTACCGAGTGTGAGCAGTTCACGGCAGTACTGTGACACGGGATGATTCGGGCATTTGCCGCTACCCATTGTCCGCCCCGATGGCCCCCGAACCCGTCAGTAGGGGTTGCGGGGGCCATCGGGGCGGGTTACGGGCTGCCCCCAACGGTCGACCGAGCCGTGCGACTCACCGGCTCAGCGAAGCCGCGCGACTCATCAGGCCGCCCGGGGACTGCGGATTCCACCGGGTTCGCGTGGCGATGCGGCTCAGTGCCCGTGGCCATGCCCGTGGCCGTGACCCTGACCGGCCGGGGGTGCCTTCTCCGGCTTGTCGACCACCGCACTTTCGGTAGTGATCACCATGCGGGCGATGGAGGCGGCGTTGACAATCGCCGAGCGAGTCACCTTCACCGGGTCGACGATGCCCGCGGCAACCAAGTCGCAGTAAGTCTGCGCCTCGGCGTCGAAGCCGTGTCCCCAGGTCGCCGCACGAACTTTGGCAACCACCACCGATCCCTCGAAACCCGCGTTGGCGGCGATCCAGCGCACCGGAGCGGCGCAGGCGGCTCGCACGATCGCGGCGCCGGTGGCCTCGTCGCCGCGCAGACCGAGATCACCGAGTGAGTCGGCCACGTGCACCAGCGCGGCACCACCCCCGGGCACGATGCCCTCCTCAGCCGCGGCCCTCGCGGCCGACACGGCATCCTCGATGCGTCCCTTGCGTTCCTTGAGCTCGGTCTCGGTGGCCGCGCCAACCTTGACCACCGCTACCCCACCGGCGAGCTTGGCCAGCCGCTCCTGCAACTTCTCCCGATCCCAGTCCGAGTCGGTCGCCTCGATCTCGCGGCGGATCTGCACGGCGCGGGCATCGACATCGGTCTGCTCACCGCCACCTTCGACAATGGTGGTGTCGTCCTTGGTCACCACGATGCGCCGGGCCCGGCCCAGCACCTCAAGCCCGACCTCGGACAGCTTGAGCCCGACCTCGGCATCGACCACCCGAGCACCCGTGACGACCGCGAGGTCGTCCATGAACGCCTTGCGGCGATCGCCGAAGAACGGCGACTTGACCGCGACCACCGACAGTGTCTTGCGGATCGCGTTGACCACCAAGGTGGACAGCGCCTCGCCCTCGATGTCCTCGGCCACGATGAGCAGCGGCTTGCTGGCCTGGCTGGTCAGTTCCAGCAGCGGCAGCAAGTCCTGGATCGAGGAGATCTTGTCGCGGTGCAGCAGGATGTAGGCGTCCTGGAGCACCGTTTCCATCCGCTCGGCGTCGGTGACGAAGTAGGGCGAGACATAACCTTTGTCGAATGCGACGCCCTCGGTGATCTCCAGTTCGGTCGCCATCGTGGAGGATTCCTCCACCGTGATGACGCCGTCCTCGCCGACCTTGGTCATCGCCTCGCCGATCAGGGCACCGATCTTCGCATCACGCGAGGACACCGTGGCCACCTGACCGATCGCCTGCTCGCCGGTCACCGGTGTCGCCTTGGCCGCCAATGCATTGGCGACCGCTTCCGCAGCTGCCGCGATGCCTCGCCCGAGTGCGGTGGGATTGGCGCCGGCGGCCACGTTGCGCAGACCTTCCCGGACCATCGCTTGGGCGAGCACGGTGGCAGTGGTGGTGCCGTCCCCTGCCACGTCGTTGGTCTTGGTCGCCACGCTCTTGGCGAGCTGGGCGCCAAGGTTCTCATAGGGGTCGGTCAGTTCGATCTCACGCGCGATCGTTACCCCATCGTTAGTGATCGAGGGGCCACCGTATTTCTTCTCCAGCACCACGTGCCGGCCGCGCGGACCGAGAGTGATCTTGACCGCGTCGGCGAGCTGGTCGACTCCGCGCTCCAACGCGCGCCGCGCGGTCTCGTCGAACGTGATCTGCTTGGGCATTGCCTGCCTTCCTTACGGGCGGACTGTAAGGCCACCGGCCCCTCACGGGATCAACCGGGACCTGATGCCCGATCGCCCCGCTGACCCCGGAGGGGCCGCGGGGCGATCGGGCTGACTTCGACGGTCGAACCGTCAGTTAACTTCGACCGCCGAACCGTCAGTTAACTTCGACGGTCGAACCGACAGTTAACGACAGCGAGCACGTCGCGCGCGGAGAGAATCAGGTA
>JBOHFW010000071.1:0-4848 GCA_050699835.1 Pseudonocardiaceae bacterium
CTTGTCCCCGAGCAGATCACGCTCGCCCGCACGGCGCTGACCGACCTCGGCTACCACAGCAGCGCACCTGAAGCCACGACTTTCACCCGTCACATCGACGACATTCTGGTGCCCCGTATCACCCTCGACCTGACCCAGACGATGCACCACACCACAGACGAGCACGGTGTCCATCCCTAGGCGGAGGCTGGCAACGTCTCGGTTCCCAGCGTGACTCGCACCGTCCGGGGATTCGCACCGTCGCTGACCGTCACCTCGACCTGTGCACCCGGTGGGTAGGAGCGGATTGCTGCGATCAACCCGTCGCCGCTGGTGATCAGCCGGTTGTCGACCTTCGTGATCACCTCCCCGGGCCGGATACCCGCCGCCGCCGCGGCACTGCCGGGCGCGACGTCCCGCACGAGCGCTCCGGCGCGCTCAACGAATGAGACACCGGAAAGCTCAACTCCTAGCACCGCCCGTTGCACCGTGCCCGATTCCACGATGCCATCAGCGATCCGTTTGGCCTGGTCGATGGGGATGGCGAAGTTGAGTCCGATCGACCCTGCCGGCCCCGGTTCGCCGATGGACGCGCCCGCGGTGTTGATCCCGATCACCCGGCCTTGCATGTCGACCAGGGGACCTCCGGAGTTTCCCGGGTTGATCGCCGCATCGGTCTGGATGGCGTTGAGCACGGTTTCCTGGCCGCTGAGTTGACCGCCGGCCCGGACTGGCCGATCCAGCGCGCTGATGATCCCGCTGGTCACCGTCCCTTGCAGACCCAACGGGGAGCCCACCGCCACCACCTCCTGACCTACCACGAGGTCGCTCGAGCGGCCCAGCTCGGCAACGGCCAGATCGCTGACGTTGCGCGCCCGCACCACGGCGATATCCGCGCTCGGCAGCCGACCCACGATTTCCACCGGCACTCGCTTGCCGTCCAGGAACAGCGCGGTGACCTCACCACCTTGAGCGGCGAGCTCGACGACGTGGTTGTTGGTGAGGATCAGCCCGTCCGAGCTGATCACCACGCCACTTCCGGTGCCGAACGCTGGTCCCGACTGGATCTCCAACTTCACCACACTCGGCAGCACCGCCTGCGCAACCCGGGCGATCGAGCCCACCGGGAGGTCAGCGAGGTTGCCAGCCGCCGGTTGCGCAAGGCTGCTCCGCGCTAGGGGGTCGTCGGCGGCCAGGGTGTACCCGATCGCCCCGCCGACCCCACCCGCGACCAGACCGAAGACCAGCACAGCCGCAGCTGCTGCCCTGCGCCCGGGTCCTTGACGTGGCCAACGCATAACTCCACTGTCCCTCCATTTCCACCAGAGGAGGCTGAGCCCTTGCTAAGACGTTCCTGTGGAAGACGGGGTAGCGCCGGAAACGACCCACTCGAATCGAGTGCCGTGGCGCCCGCTCAAGTGGCGAGAGTCAGCTCGCCGTGTGAGGGTGGTCGCGTGATCTCCACGCTGGCCCTGTGGCCGAGCCGCCGGGCGATCCGGCGGCTGGACGTGGTGTCGATCTTAATCGTGATCGGGTTTGCCCTCATCGGCGTGTTCGCTGGTTGGCAGCTGTGGCAACTGGCGCAGCTGCACTGGGGGCTGCTGCATGCCGCGGCAGCGCTGGACACTATGGCGCAGTCAATCGCGTCGCTGACCAACCTTCCCCTGGTTGGAGACGACCTCCAGCGGCAGGCCAACTCCATCACCCAAACCGCCGCGCAGGTCCGGACCGGGGCGGGCAAGGCGCGAGACAGCGTGCGGGCGCTGGCCGTCCTCGGCGGCGTGACGATCGCACTGCTCGGAGTAGGTCCGGTGGCCGTGCTGTACCTGCCGCTGCGGCTGGCGCGACGTCGAGAGCTCGCCGAGCTACGGCGGATGCTGTCCGGGCCGGTCGAGCCGATGCTCATCGAGCACCTGGCGCACACCGCCACCCGGCGGATGTCATACCGGGAACTGAGCCGGATCAGCCAGCACTCGCGATGGGATCAGGAGCGGGACGACCAGCTTCACCTCGCGGCCGCCGAGCTGCGCCGGCTCGGAGTGCCACCGCCCCGGGCCTGGTCGCAGCCGCAGGCATCACGCGACCGCGCGCTCTCGCGCGAAGGCGAGCGCACGCGCGAGACACGCCGCGGTCGGGACCGCGAGCACAGCGCCCAGCACGCCGAGCAGCGTGGCGCCGATCGCCACCGCGATGATCACCGTGAACGCGGATAGCTGCGTGACTTTCCCCATCAGCAGTGGTTGCACGACGTTGCCCTCGATCTGCTGGACCACGATGAGCAGCGCCAGCACGCCCAGCGCGATAGCCAGGCTCCCGTCGGCGAACGCGACGAGCACCGCAAGCAGGCCAGACAGAAACGCGCCGATGTAGGGGACGAACGCGCCGAAGAAAATCAGCACCGCCAGCGGCAGCACGAGCGGTACCCCGAACACCCACAGCCCGAGCCCCACCACCACCGCGTCGAACAACGCCACCAGGAACAAGGCCCGGGTGTAGGACCCGAGCGTGTCCCAGACCCGCTCGGCGAGCTCGTGGGCGGCAGCCCGCCGCTGGGCCGGCAACAGCGCGAGGCCGGTGCTGACGATCCGTCGGCCGCCGCTCAGGTAACAGACGAGCACGACGACCGCCAACACCAGGCCGACCAAGAAGTTGAGCCCGGTGATCAGCGCGGTGTCGAGGCCGCCGAAGACCTTGGGCGCGCCCTGCCGGATGAGATCACCCACTGTGGTGCCTGTCTGGAACAGACCCAGCTGGTTGATCACCGTGTTCAACCGGTTTCCCGCGTTGGCCAGCGCGTCGGTCAACGCGGGGAGCTGAGCCAGGAACGCGGGGACAAGGAGCGCGAACACGCCACCGACCACAGCCACCGCCGCCACTACCGCGAGCACCGCGGCCAGCGGTCGGGGTACCCGCCGCCGGTTCAACCAGTCGACCACCGGCGCGAGCAGCGCGGCCGGGAACAGGGCCAGCAGCAGCGGGACCACCACCACCGTGAGCTGGCTAGCCAGCAGCCATCCGAGCACGAGCAGGCCAGCGATGCCGAGTAGCGCCCAGGCGAAACCTCCGAGCCGCACGAGACTGTGATTGTCTTCGCGACGGCGGGGACGGTCTTCGCGACGCTCGGTCCACGGCGGCGGCCCTGCTCGTCTGTCCCGCGGCGCCGCGTCGTGGTCGGAGACACCCGCGCGTGGTTCTCGCCTCGTATCGCTCATGCTCGGTCGGTACCCCCTCGGTCCGCTCCGCAAGCGAGGCCGTTGGGGCGAACTGGCGGGAGATCCGCCCTCGCCGTCAAGCACGGGTTACCGCGGCACGATGCCGTGGCGCTGCCCGGGCCGCCAGCCGCCGGTACCGATCAGGACGAGGAGCGCCGGCACGAGAAGCTGCCGGACGAGGAACGCGTCCAGCAGCAGCCCGATCACCATGGCGATCGCGATCGCTCGGAACGTGGTCAGCGGGATGAGTGCAAGCAGCGCAAACGAGCCCGCGAGGACCAACCCGGCCGTCGCAATGGACCGGGCGGCCCGGGTCGAGGCCGTCCGCACGGCCTCCCGGAGCGGGCGCTGGGCCACTTCGTCCCAGATCCGGCCGGCGAGGAAGACGTTGTAGTCCGAGCCGAGCCCGAGCAGCAACAGCGAAACGGCGAACGGGACGAAGAAGGCCACCGCCGCTGGGTCCAGCAGCGGATCGGAGACCGCTGCGCTGATCCCAAGCGCGGCGAGCAGCGCCAGCACGCTCGTCGCGGCCAGGCACAGCGGCGCGACCACCGAGCGCAGGTACAGCGCGAGGACGAGGACAGCGGCAAGCAGTGCCACTGGCGCCACCCACGCGAGATCCCGCAGCGTGCGGTCGATGAAATCCGCGGTGATTGCGGTATCGCCGCCGAGCAGGAGTTGTGCATCGTCCAGACCGGCCTGGCGCAGCAGGTCGGGAGCGCGGTCCCGCAGCGCGCGCAGCGCGTCGACCGCGGGCCCGTCCAGCGGATCGGATTCGAAGACGACGAGCAGGCGCGCGAGATCACCACCCGGGGCGATGAAGACATTTTCCAGCTGCGTCCCCACTCCGGGCGGCAGGTCACCCGGTCCAAGAACGCGGCCTACTCCGGGTACGCCCTCCAGGAGAGGCTTGAGCTGCGCCAGCTTGCCGGCGTCCAGCGCGGCACCCGGGGATCGCACGACCGCAACCGTCGGCGCGAGGATGCCATCGAAGGGGAGCTCGGCGGTCACGACGTCGTATGTCCGCTGCGGGCCGGCGCCGGCGGGAAGAGACTGGATGATCGGATTACCCACGTCGTACCGGACGAGCCCGAATGAGGCCGTGCCGAGAAGCAGGACGCAGGAGATGGCGGTGACCAGCGGGCGCCGGACCGCGAACCGCGCGATCCGGGCGCGCACCGTCCGGAACTCCGGCTTCCCCCGCTGGACGTCGGCCCTGCTCTGCTCGCCGGTCCGCGGGACACTCGGCCACAGAGCGAAGCGCCCGAGCACGGCGAGCATGCCCGGCACGAACACGATCGTCACCAGCGCACCGACGAACACCGCCACGGCGAGGGCGGGACCGAATACCCGGAAGAACGAGAGCTCAGCGAAGATCAGCGCGCCGGTGGACAGCGCCACGACGAGACCGGCAACCAGGACGATGCCGCTGACCTCGGACGCCGCGCGGCGGGCCGCGTCCCGGGCCGCGAGCCCGCCCAGGAGGTGCCGGCGGTAATGCGAGAGGAAAAAGATCGAATAATCGGTGACCACCCCGAACATCAGCGCGATGACGACGGGTTCCACCTCAGGTGGCACGACGAGGCCACGAGCGTGGCCGAGCCATCCGAGTGCCCGGGAGGCGACGACGAAGGCGATGCCCGCGGTCAGCAGGGTC
>JBOHFW010000072.1:0-3635 GCA_050699835.1 Pseudonocardiaceae bacterium
GCTCTACGACGGTGCGGATGTCGACCTGGCCCGCCGCACCCTGATCGCCCGCGGCGCGCCCATCGCGCGGCCCGGCAGCGCCGGCTCGCAGATCGTCACCGAGCTACGACCCGAGCGCGCCGCTACTCTGGACCCCGAGGTTCTGCTAGGCGGTGGATGCCAGAAACTCGCCGAGCGGGAGTGGGCGATGTGGAAACCGCGCTGGGGCGCTTTTCACCGCACTCCCCTGGATGAGCATCTGCGCCGCCTCGACGTGACCACCGTGGTCATCGCCGGGTGCAACTACCCCAACTGCCCCCGCGCCGCGGTGTATGGCGCCAGCGAACGCGACTACCGGGTCCTAGTCGTCTCCGACGCCATCTCGGGGGTGCAACCTCACCACCTCGAGGAAGCCAGCCGCATGGGCGTCGTGTCCGCACTCAGCAGTGACGTCACCGACTACCTTGCGGCGCGGTGAGGCGGGAGGCGCTTGACTGTCTCCATGGAGGTGTTGGTACTGGGTGGCACGGCCTGGCTGGGGCGGGAACTGGCCCGGCAGGCAGTGGATCGGGGGCACGCGGTGACGTGCCTGGCCCGCGGTGAGAGCGGTGACGTCGCTGATGGGGCGATGCTGGTCGCCGCCGATCGACGTCGACCCGGCGCGTATGTCCAGGTGATCGACCGCGACTGGGATGTGGTGGTGGAGGTGTCCTGGCAGCCGGGCCTGGTGCGCGGCGCCCTCGCCGCGGTAGCCGAGCGGGCGCGGCACTGGATCTACGTCTCCTCCTGCAGCGTCTACGCATCGCAGGCCACTCCGGGTACCGACGAGACCGCGGAGCTCCTCGTCGCGACCGACCGCGAGGAGGCCGACTGGGAGATATACGGGCAGGCGAAGGTCGCCTGCGAGCAGGCCTGCACC
The DNA here is from genome assembly GCA_050699835.1 of Pseudonocardiaceae bacterium. GTDB lineage: Bacteria > Actinomycetota > Actinomycetes > Mycobacteriales > Pseudonocardiaceae. The sequence goes on from JBOHFW010000072.1 coordinate 899, forward strand.
GCGGCGGTCGGCGACCGGCTGCTGATCGCCCGTGCCGGGCTCATCGGCGGCCCGGGAGATCACACCGGACGCTCCGGTTACTGGGTCGCGCGGGCGGCCCGTGACCCGCTCGGCCCGATGCTGGTCCCGAACACTCCGGACGCGCCCACCCAGGTGATCGACGTCCGGGATCTCGCCGCTTGGTTGCTCGACGCCGCCGAGCGGCGCTTTACCGGCACATTCAACACAGTGGGACCGATCATGCGGTTGGCGGAGTGGATCAAGCTGTGCCGCGCGGTTGGCGGGCACCAAGGGGCAGTGCTGACGGCGGAGTCAGCGTGGCTGGTCGAGCAGGGCGTCCATGAGTACATGGGCCCTGAGTCCCTGCCGATGTGGGTCAGCGATCCGGATTGGGCGGGGTTCTCGGCCCGGGACGGTTCGGCGGCACACGCCGCCGGGCTGCGCCACCGACCCCGCGAAGAACTCCTCACCGATCTGCTCACCTGGGAGCGCACCCAGGGCCTGGACCGGGAGCGACCCGCCGGCCTCAGCGTCCAGCGCGAGCGCGAGCTTCTCGCTGCCCTGCAGTCGAGGTAACTTCCGTGATTTTCATCGCCCTGGCGGCGGTACGGTGACCGACCATGGGGCAGCGCAAGCGGGGGCCCGATCTGCAGCGACGTACCGGTGCACCGGGCTTCTTCGCGACCACGCTTCCCGGGCTCGACCGGCTGCTCCGGCAGGAGATCGACGCTCATCCGGATCTGGAGCCGGTCGATGAGCTCGGCAACGACGCCGAGCCGACATCGTCTTTTTCCGCACGCGCCGCGGTTCCCAGCCCGATCTGTCCACGCTCCGACTCGCAGAGGACGTGTTCGTCACGCTTGCGCATACCGCGAGTAGCCCACCCAGGCGTGTCGCCGACTCGCTGGTGATCAGGGCTGACCTGGAGCGAGGCCTGTCGGTGTGGACCCGCTTCGCCGGGCACCTGCATTCCTCGATGACCTACCGGGTGATCGCACGGGTGGTTGATGAGAACCGCTTCAAGCGCACCGAGCTCCGCGATGCGGTCATTACCGCAGTGGCGGTCCACCGACCGCGCTGGCGCGTGGAAGACCCGGCTGAGCTGGAGTTGTGGGGTTCTGGAACACCAGCGGGCGGCTTTCGTGGCCGGGCTGCGATTGTCCGACAAGCAGATGCGCCAGCACGGCAGCGCCCGGACCACCGAGCGGCAGAGCGCGCTGCGCCCAGTAGTCGCCGCCGCGATGATCCGGCTGGCCGGTGAACCCCCGGACACCTGCTAGGCGCTTGCGGGACCCCGATCGACACAAAGTTGTCTATGCCGCGGCGGCGTTGGTGGTGATGCCGAGGTGGTGAAAGAGGGTTTACATGTTGATGCGGAGGGTTTCGTAGTCGCGGTCAATGCGGGTCCAGTGGGTGGGTTTGCGGCCTATTCGGGGCTTCGGGTGGCCGGCGAGGATGGGTGCGATGACGTGGTCGCGCAGTGCTAGGAGAGCGGTGATGGTGTGGGCTGCTGGTGTGGGCACCTGGTAGCGGTGGGATCGGCCAGGTTTGGTGATGAGTTGTTTTACCGTGGAGTTTGCGCTGGTCGTAGGCGGCGTGGCGAGCGGTGTAGTCGGTGTTTCCGGTGATCGTGTGCACTCTGGCGGCCAAGTCGGCGACGGTGAAGCCGCCAGGCGCGCCAACGGCCAGCGCTACCAGGGTTCCGTACCGGGCGGCAGCGTTGCCATCGAAGGGCAGAACGTCGAAGTCGGCGACCGCCGCACCGAGCTTCTCCGTGCGCGCGGCCCTGGTAGCGGTGTCCTTCGCCATGGCCACACCCTGGTGCAGCTCGGCGAGGGTGACGGCGGTGATCTCCGGATTACCGGCAGGACCGCCGGGTCAATCACGTCGAGATCGATATAGACACAGGTGCCGAGCACGTCGGAAGGCAACCAGGGTGCGGCGTCGGTTGACCTGGTCCTCCCGGTGTTCGAAACGATCATTCAAATCGAGTCGTTCTATTCAGGCTCAGCAACATTAATTGCATAGTATGTCAGGTTGCTCCAAATAGCATCTGCCAGCCGACCTGATGGAGTGCCGGTCATCTGACGAAGTACGGCGACGACGATTGGCAGCTTCCGCAGCCCCAACGCAGAATTAGAAACTGTGACCAATGTCGCTGTCACCGACCACTCGGCTGCCGGAAATGCACCGAGCTCGCCGGGTCGTTCAAGTACTTCATCAACGGCACCTCCATTGCACGTCGAGCGCAAGCTGATGAAAAATGCATCGGTCGACACGGGTGTTACTTACCGCGGCCCTGTGGGAGCCGCCGTGCTCACCACCCATTCTCGATGCTCACCAACCATTCTCAATTGGAGATACCAGTGGGCAACGCCCTGCACGACATCCGCCTGAAACCGGCCTTGCAGCAGCCGGAGTGGGGCGACAAATCACACGTTCAGCGCGTGCGGGAAAAGCTGGCGACCCGTCCCGCGCTTGTCGATGCCGAGGACGTGCGCGAGCTTCGCTCCCTGCTGGCCGCAGTTGCTGCCGGGGAAGCCTACGTGCTGCAGGCGGGCGACTGCGCGGAGGATCCTGCGGAGCACACCGTGAGAGATGTCGCGCGCAAGACGGGGTTGTTGGACATGCTCGCCGGGATCATGAAGATGAACACGCACAAGCCGGTAGTGCGCGTGGGTCGCATCGCGGGCCAGTTCTGCAAGCCCCGGTCCAAGCCCACCGAATGGGTCGGGGA
>JBOHFW010000073.1:0-3014 GCA_050699835.1 Pseudonocardiaceae bacterium
GTGGTGGGCGGACCGGATTCGCACTCCGCTGGGCCGCCACGGTCCCCCGTGGCCACCGCGGTCGGCTCCGCATCGGTCGCACTGGGTCCCCGTCCGGACCCTTACCAGCGCGAACGCGCTCGCAACCGGCGCGCCTTCCTCGCCTGGATGGTGATCGTGCTGCTCCTCGCGAGCGCGGTCGGGGTGGGCGCGTGGTGGCTGGGCAGCGGCCGGTGGACCGTGGTGCCCAACCTGACCGGTCTGTCCCGCGGGGCGGTGCCGGCCGCGCTGGCCTCCGCAGACCTCACGGCCAAGGTCGTCGAGGACCACAACGACACCGTCCCTGGCGGCACGGTGGTCAACAGCGATCCCGCACCGGGCCAGCGGGCGACCCGCGGCTCGGACATCACTGTGGTGATCTCACTGGGTCACCCGGTGGTGCCCGACCTGGTGTCAGGCAGCACCGTCGAGGAGGCCGAGCGGGCGATCGAGCTGGAGGACCTGAACCCGCGAACGGACCCGAACGCTGAAGAGTTCGACGACACCGTCCCGGTCGGCGCGGTGATCGGATTGCGGCCGGCGTCGGGCACCGTACTCACTGTCGGCGCGCCGGTGACTGTGGTGGTCAGCAAGGGCCCGGCCCCGACCACCGTGCCGGACGTGCGTGGCATGCTCCAGGCGAACGCGATCGCTGAACTCCGCCGGGCAGGCCTGACCGCGCAGGTGCGGCGCCAGTTCGACGATCAGATAGGCGGTGGGCGCGCGATCGGCACCGATCCCAAAGCCGGCACCGGCGTTGATCGCGGAAGTAGCGTGATCCTGCTGGTCAGCACGGCGCCGGTAGTGCCCGATGTGGTGGGGCTGCCGCTGGCGCAGGCCCGTCAGATTCTCGCTGACGCAGGACTGAACAGCACGGTCCGCGGGCAGCTCGGCGGATTCGGGATCCTCGGTGGCTTCTCCGACCGGGTGATCTCCCAATCACCGAGGGCCGGCCAGCCCTTCCGCCCCGGCACCACCGTGGCGCTCACCACGCTGTAAACGCACCTACGAGCGCAGCATCTCGGCGACCAGGAACGCCAGCTCCAGAGCCTGCTGGGTGTTCAGGCGCGGATCACACGCGGTCTCATAGCGGCCGGACAAATCCGCATCAGAGATGTCCTGAGCGCCGCCCAAGCACTCGGTGACGTCCTCTCCGGTGAGCTCCACGTGGATGCCACCGGGGTGGGTGCCCAGCGCGTGATGCACCTCGAAGAAGCCCTGGACCTCGTCGACCACCCAGTCGAAGTGCCTGGTCTTGTACCCACTGGAGGACTCGATGGTGTTGCCGTGCATCGGATCGCACTGCCAGATCACCTGGCGCCCTGTGGCGGTGACCTTCTGCACGATCTCCGGCAGCACGTCACGAACCCGCTGCGCCCCCATCCGGGAGATCAGCGTGAGGCGGCCCGGAACGCCGTGTGGGTCCAGTCGCTCGACGTACTCCATAGCTTGATCTGGCGTGATGCTCGGACCCAGCTTCAGTCCGATCGGATTGGCCAAGAGCTCGGCGAAGGCGATGTGCGCCCCGTCCAGCGCCCGGGTCCGCTCCCCCACCCACAGGAAGTGCGCGGACAGGTCGTAGAGCTGGGGCGTCGGGCCGGTGCAGTCCAGGCGGAGCATGGCCCGCTCGTAATCGAGCACCAACGCCTCATGGCTGGCATAGATCTCGGTGGAGTGCAGGGAGGAGTCCTCCACGCCGCACGCCGACATGAAACGCAGACCTCGGTCGATTTCGCCGGCCAGCGCCTCGTATCGGGCCCCAGCCGGCGATCGACGCACGAAATCCTTGTTCCAGTCATGCACCCTGTGCAGGTCCGCCATCCCGGCCAGAGTCAGCGACCGCACCAGGTTCATTGCCGCGGCGGCGTTGGCGTAAGCCCGGATCATCCTCGATGGGTCGTGCACCCGCGCCTCAGGTGTGGCGACCAAAGAGTTGATCATATCGCCGCGGTAGGACGGGAGACCGAGCACGTCGAGGGCCGCGGACCGCGGCTTAGCGTACTGCCCGGCCACCCGACCTACCTTCACCACCGGCAAGCTCGATCCGTAGGTGAGCACCACCGCCATCTGCAGCAGCGTGCGGATGTTGCCCCGTAGGTGCGGCTCGGTGTTGTCGGCGAAGGTCTCAGCACAGTCTCCGCCCTGCAGCAGGAACGCCTCACCCCGGGCCACCGCCCCGAGCTGATCCCGCAGCTGATCCACCTCAGGCGGCACGGTGATCGGCGGGACGCTCTCCAGCACGGTGCGGATGTTGCGTACCGCATTCGGATCGGGCCAGCTCGGTTGCTGCTCAGCTGGTCGAGATAGCGCGGCATCAAGCTTGGCACGGAGATCGGCAGGCAGCGGTGGTAACTCCGGCAGCGTGTCGATTGGAACGTCCACGGTCCAGTTCACGGTGCTTGAGCGTATGGGGTGCGTCAGCCGAAGAAGACCTCGGCCTCCGCGTAACGTCCCTGCGGCACGGTCTTGACCGTCGCGGTGGCCTCAGCCAGCTTCACCCTGACGATGTCGGTACCGCGCAGCGCGACCATCACACCGCCGTCGCCCTCCTGCACCGCATCGATCGCGTGCACGCCGAATCGGGTGGCCAGCACCCGATCGTAAGCCGTGGGCTTGCCACCGCGCTGGATGTGCCCCAGCACCACAGCGCGGGACTCGGCACCAGTGCGGCGGGCGATCTCATCGGCCAGCCAGTTGCCGACACCGCCAAGGCGCTTGTGACCGAAGGCGTCAACCTCCGCGGTGGCCAGCCGCTCCGCGCCACCTTCCGGCACCGCGCCCTCGGCGACCACCACGATCGCGGCGTCATCCCGCGCAAGGCACCGGACTACCCACTGGCACACCCGGTCCACGGCGAATGGCCGTTCCGGGATGAGGATTGCATTCGCTCCGCCGGCCATCCCGGAGTGCAACGCGATCCAGCCCGCGTTGCGCCCCATCACCTCGACGACCGCCGCACGGTGGTGCGATTCGGCGGTGGTCCGCAACCGGTCGAT
>JBOHFW010000074.1:0-13511 GCA_050699835.1 Pseudonocardiaceae bacterium
GAGCTGGTGCTGCGGCTGCGCGAGTCCAAGGAGGAGCTGTTCAACCTGCGCTTCCAGATGGCGACCGGACAGATGGACAACAATCGTCGGCTGCGTATGGTCCGGCGCGACATTGCCCGCATCTACACCGTGATGCACGAGCGTGAGCTGGGTCTGTCGGTGTCTCCGGACGCCGTTGCGGGAAGTGGAGGTGCGGCATGAGCCAAAGCGGTCAGACACAGCGCAACCAGCGAAAAATACGGGAGGGCTACGTCGTCTCGGACAAGATGAACAAGACGATCGTGGTGGCCCTCGAGGACCGCAAGAAGCACCCGCTGTATGGCAAGGTGCTGCGATCCACCACCAAGGTGAAGGCGCATGATGAGGCAGGCGTCGCTGGTATCGGCGACCGGGTGCTGCTGATGGAGACCCGCCCGCTCTCGGCGACCAAGCGCTGGCGGCTAGTCGAGATCCTCGAGAAGGCCAAGTGATCAAGGAGCTGACGTGATCCAGCAGGAGTCGCGACTGCGAGTCGCCGACAACACGGGTGCCAAGGAGATCTTGTGCATCCGCGTGCTCGGTGGCAGCTCGCGCCGCTACGCCGGCATCGGGGACATCATCGTGGCGACCGTCAAGGAAGCCATTCCCGGCGCCAACGTCAAGCGAGGCGATGTGGTCAAGGCCGTCATCGTGCGCACCGCCAAAGAGAAGCGCCGTCCAGACGGTTCCTACATCCGGTTCGACGAGAATGCCGCTGTCTTGATCAAGCCTGACGGTGAGCCGCGCGGCACCCGGATCTTCGGTCCGGTCGGCCGGGAACTGCGGGACAAGCGATTCATGAAGATCATCTCGCTGGCCCCGGAGGTGTTGTAAATGAAGGTCCGCAAAGGCGACACAGTTGTCGTGATCGCCGGCAAGGACAAGGGCGCCAAGGGCAAGGTGATCCAGGCCTACCCGGACACCGGCCGGGTGCTGGTCGAGGGTGTCAACCGGATCAAGAAACACACCCGGATCAGCCGTACCCAGCGCGGTGCGCAAAGCGGCGGGATTGTCACGCAGGAGGCCGCCATCGACGTCTCGAACGTCATGGTCGTCGATTCCGACGGCAAGCCGGCCAGGGTGGGTTACCGCACTGATGACGAGGGCAGGCGCGTGCGCGTGTCCCGGCGCACCGGCAAGGACATATGAGATGACGACGGCAGAAAAGACGACAGCGGAACAGCGGGCCGTACCGGTACCCAGGCTGAAGACCCGGTACCGCGAGGAGATCGTCGCTGGGTTGCGCGAGCAGTTCACCTACGCCAACGCGATGCAGGTACCCGGTGTGGTCAAGGTCGTGGTGAACATGGGCGTCGGCGAGGCGGCCCGGGACGCCAAGCTGATGGACGGTGCCGTGCGGGACCTGACGGCCATCACGGGCCAGAAGCCGTTGGTGCGGCGGGCTCGCAAGTCCGTCGCTCAGTTCAAGTTGCGCGAGGGAATGCCGATCGGCGCCAAGGTGACGTTGCGCGGTGATCGGATGTGGGAGTTTCTGGACCGCCTACTGACTATCGCGTTGCCCCGTATCCGTGATTTCCGTGGTCTGTCGCCGAGCCAGTTCGACGGTCACGGGAACTACACCTTTGGTCTCACCGAGCAGTCGATGTTCCATGAGATCAACCCGGACAACATCGACCGCCAGCGTGGCATGGATATCACCGTGGTCACCTCCGCGACCACCGACGAGGAGGGCCGGGCGCTGCTGCGTCGTCTGGGCTTCCCCTTCAAGGAGAGCTGATGGCGAAGAAGGCGCTGATCATCAAGGCCGCGCGCAAGCCTAAGTTCGCGGTGCGGGCCTACACCCGCTGCCAGCGCTGCGGGCGACCCAAGGCGGTCTACCGCAAGTTCGGGCTGTGCCGGATCTGCCTGCGCCAGATGGCGCACCGGGGCGAGCTTCCGGGCGTGAGCAAGTCGTCATGGTGAGAATCGGCGCAGCCATTATTCGCCGCAGGCCCGGAAGGGAACCACGGCGGGAAGGGATCATGAGGTCGCCATGACAATGACCGACCCGATCGCAGACATGCTGACCCGTCTGCGCAATGCCAACTCGGCTTATCACGACCGGGTCGTGATGCCGCACTCCAAGATCAAAGCGAATATCGCCGAGATTCTCCAGCGGGAGGGGTATATCTCGGGCTTTTATGCCGAGGACGCGCCCGTGGGGAAGTCGCTGGTGGTGGAATTGAAGTTCGGCCCCAACCGGGAGCGCAGCCTTGCCGGCCTGCGCCGGGTGTCCAAGCCTGGCTTGCGGGTGTATGCGAAATCGACCTCGTTGCCCAAGGTGCTCGGCGGCCTGGGTGTGGCGATTATCTCCACGTCCAACGGGTTGCTCACCGACCGGCAGGCCGCCAAGAAGGGCGTGGGCGGGGAAGTCCTCGCCTTCGTCTGGTGAGAGGGGAGCAGAGGAAGATGTCGCGCATCGGGAAGCAACCGATCACTGTGCCAGCCGGCGTCGAGGTGGTCATTGATGACCGCACCGTGCGGGTGCAGGGGCCCAAGGGAACTCTGTCCCACACCGTCCCTGAGCCGATCACTGTGCAGCAGGAGCAGGACGGAACCCTGCTGGTCCAACGGCCGGACGACGAACGGCGCAGCAAAGCCCTGCACGGGCTGTCGCGAACCCTGGTGAACAATATGGTTCTGGGGGTCAGCCAGGGCTATGTGAAGCGGATGGAAATCCACGGCGTTGGCTACCGGGTGGTCGCCAAGGGCTCGGATCTGGAGTTCTCGCTGGGATACAGCCACCCGGTGCCGGTCACCGCACCCGAGGGCATCAGCTTCACGGTGGAGAGCCCGACGCGGTTCTCCGTGTCCGGGATCGACAAGCAGGCGGTCGGCGAGGTAGCGGCGATCATCCGCAAGTTGCGCCGCCCGGACCCGTACAAAGGCAAAGGTGTGCGTTACGCGGGCGAGAAGATCCGGCGCAAGGTCGGGAAGACAGGTAAGTGATCATGGCTGAGGGAGCAACCACAGTACAGCGGCCGCAGGTGGGCAAGGACATCTCGACGCGGCGCCGGGTGGCCCGCGCGCGGCGGCACTTTCGGCTACGCAAGAAGGTCAGCGGTTCTCCGGAGCGCCCGCGCCTGGTGGTCAACCGCTCGTCTCGGCACATCGCCGTTCAGCTTGTCAACGATCTGGCCGGGCATACCCTCGCCGCGGCGTCCAGTATCGAGCCGGACGTCCGCGCCATGGACGGTGACAAGAAGGCCAAAGCGGCCCGAGTCGGCGAGTTGATCGCCGGTCGGGCCAAGGCTATCGGCGTCGACCGGGTGGTCTTCGACCGTGGCGGTTATAAGTACCACGGCCGGATCGCGGCGTTGGCCGACGCCGCCCGAGAAGCTGGCTTGGAATTCTGAGAAGATGAACACGAGCAACGGAAGGAACGCCTGATGCCTGGACGCATGCGGCGGGAGGGCGGAGGCGAGCGCAGCGAGCGTCGGGACCGCCGCGAGGGCGGCCGCAGCGGGGCGCCCCAGCAGGAGAAGAGCCCGCACCTGGAACGCGTGGTCGCGATCAACCGGGTGGCCAAGGTGGTCAAGGGCGGCCGGCGGTTCAGCTTCACCGCGCTGGTGGTGGTGGGCGACGGCGACGGGATGGTCGGCGTCGGTTACGGGAAGGCCAAGGAAGTGCCGGCGGCGATCCAGAAAGGGGTGGAGGAAGCCAAGAAGAGCTTCTTCCGGGTTCCTCGGATCGGCAGCACCATCCCGCATCCGATCACTGGCGAGGCCGCCGCCGGAGTCGTGCTGCTCCGCCCCGCATCACCCGGTACTGGGGTCATTGCGGGAGGTCCGGTCCGTGCGGTGTTGGAGTGCGCCGGCGTCAACGACGTGCTCTCCAAGTCGCTGGGCAGTGATAACGCGATCAACGTCGTGCACGCCACGGTCGCGGCGCTGAAAGGACTGCAGCGGCCCGAGGAGGTGGCCGCGCGTCGCGGCCTGCCGCTGGAGGACGTGGCGCCGGCTGGCATGTTGCGGGCCCGCGCGGCGCAGGGGGTATGAGATGACTGAGTCTCATTCGACGGTTCAACCGTCGGTGCTGAGAATCACCCAGATTCGCGGAACCGTCGGCAGCCTGCGCAACCAGCGTGCGACGCTGCGCTCGCTGGGCCTGCGCCGGATCCGGCATTCTGTGATCAAAGAGGATAACTCCCAGGTCCGTGGCATGATCGCCACTGTTCGTCACCTCGTGACGGTGGAGGAGATTCCAAGCGAGGTGAGCGCGAAGTGACTATCAAGCTCCACCACCTGCGTCCGGCTCCCGGCGCGAAGACCGCCAAGACACGGGTCGGTCGTGGCGAGGGATCCAAGGGCAAGTCCGCGGGCCGCGGGACCAAGGGAACGAAAGCCCGGAAGAACGTTCCGGCTACCTTCGAGGGTGGCCAGATGCCGATCCACATGCGGCTGCCCAAGCTCAAGGGTTTCCGCAACCGGTTTCGCACCGAGTACCAGGTGGTCAACGTTGGTGACCTAGCCCAGCTGTTCCCTGATGGGGGCCCGGTGGGACCCGATCAGCTGGTGGCCGCCGGTGCGGTGCGCAAGGGTCTGCCGGTGAAGGTGCTCGGTGACGGTGATCTCGCGGGCGTCGCGCTCCAGGTCAGCGCGCACGCTTTTTCCGGTTCCGCGCGGGACAAGATCGCCGCGGCGGGCGGCGGCAGTACCGAGCTGTAGGCGGGACCCTGTTGTCCCGGGCCCTGCTGTTACAGTCGGCCAGAGTGCGTAGACGAGCCCGCTGGCGCCCGCCGTCAGGTTCCCTTGCACCGCTCGGTCGCCGTCCCCGGCCGTGCGACCGCCGGTCCGCCACGATCGACGGCCTCACCACGGCCGTGCCCAGGAGGTAGGAGTGCTCGGCGCCTTCCGTTCGGCTCTTGCGACACCGGATCTGCGCCGCAAGATCCTCTTCACCCTCGGCATGGTGGTGATCTACCGGATCGGTGCTACGTTGCCATCCCCCGGGGTCTCCTACGTCAACATCAGACAGTGTCTGGACCAGGTACAGCAGGGCGAGAATCAGAACATCTATTCACTGATCAATCTGTTCAGTGGTGGCGCATTGCTGAAGTTGTCGGTGTTCGCATTGGGGATCATGCCCTATATCACCGCGAGCATCATTATTCAGCTGCTCACGGTGGTGATCCCCCGCTTCGAAGCGCTGAAGAAGGAGGGTCAATCCGGTCAGAACAAGCTGACGCAATACACCCGGTACCTGACGATCGCATTAGCTATCCTGCAGTCCACCGGCATCATCGCTCTGGCGGTTCGCGGTCAGCTGTACTCAGGATGCCCGCTCCCACCGATCCCGGACCAGTCGGTATTCAACCTTGTGATCATCGTCGTGGTGATGACCGCGGGGACCGGCGTCATCATGTGGCTGGGTGAGCTGATCACCGAACGGGGTATCGGCAACGGCATGTCGTTGCTGATCTTCGTTTCGATCGCCGCTCAGATCCCCGCTGAGGGCAAGAACATTTTGGACTCGCAGGGTCCACTGATCTTCTTCCTGGTCTGCATGTTCGGTCTGGCGATTATCGCCAGCGTGGTGTTCGTCGAGCAGGGCCAGCGCCGGATCCCGGTACAGTACGCCAAACGGATGATCGGCCGCCGGATGTACGGCGGTACCTCCACCTACCTGCCGTTGAAGGTGAACCAGGCCGGTGTCATTCCGGTCATCTTCGCTTCATCGCTGCTCTACCTGCCCGACCTCATCGCGCGGCTGACCACCTCATCTAGCGGCCAGCCGGGATGGTGGCAGACGTTCGTCACCCGATACTTGGTTGACCAATCCAGTTGGGTCCATATCGGGCTGTACTTCTTGATGATTATTTTCTTCACCTACTTCTACGTCGCCATCACGTTCAACCCTGAAGAGCGCGCCGAGGAGATGAAGAAGTTCGGCGGGTTCATCCCAGGTATCCGCCCGGGGCGCCCCACCGCCGAATACCTGAGTTTTGTGCTCAGCCGGATCACCCTGCCCGGCTCGCTGTATCTGGGCATCGTGGCTGTGCTGCCTAACTTGTTCCTCGACCTCACCGGTGACGGGCAGAATCAAAACTTTCCCTTCGGTGGGACGGCTGTGTTGATTATGGTCGGGGTCGGGCTGGACACGGTGAAGCAGATCGAGAGCCAGCTGATGCAGCGCAATTACGAAGGGTTCCTGCGCTAGTGCGAATCCTCATCGTCGGCCCGCCGGGAGCGGGTAAGGGTACCCAGGCGTCGCTGCTGAGCGAGGAGCTCGGGGTGGTGCACATCTCGACTGGGGAGGAGTTCCGCGCGCACGTCGACGGTGAGACTGAGCTGGGCCAGCAGGTCAAGGACTACCTGGAGGCCGGCGCGTTGGTCCCCGATGAGCTCACCAACGCGATGGTCGCGGGACGGCTCACCGACGACGTCTGCAGGACCGGTTTCCTGCTCGACGGCTTCCCGCGCACCGTCGCACAGGCGCAGGTGTTGGAGGATCTGCTGGTCGAGCGTGACTGCGAGATCGACACGGTGCTGGAGCTCGACGCACCCGAGGACGAGGTGGTCGGGCGCCTGCTGGCGCGGGGACGCGATGACGACACCGAGAACGTCATCCGGCGCCGCCAGCAGCTCTATCGCGAGGAGACCGCGCCGCTGCTGGAGTTCTATGCCGATCGGCTGGTCACAGTTCCCGCGGTCGGTTCGGTGTCGGATGTGATGGCCCGGGTGTTGGACGCGTTGCGGACTCGGGCATGACGAGGGCGCGATGACTGGGGGCGGGGTGCGTGCTGTAGTCCGGCGGTTGCGCGGCCGGAGTAATATCGAGCTCAAATCCCTTGGTGAGATCGAGACGATGCGCGCAGCCGGTGCGGTGGTGGCCCGGACCTTGCGGCTGCTCGAAGCGCACGCCAAGGCCGGTGTGAGCACCGGTGAGCTGGATGAGCTGGCTGAGCAGTCAATCCGGGACGCTGGGGCGGTACCGTCCTTCAAGGGTTACCATGGGTTTCCGGCGTCGATCTGCAGCTCGGTGAACGAGCAGGTGGTGCATGGCATCCCGCGTCGCGAGCAGGTGCTCGCCGACGGAGATCTGCTCTCTCTCGACTGCGGTGCGATCCTGGACGGCTGGCATGGTGACGCCGCTGTGACCGTGCATATCGGGACGGTGACCGATGCCGACAGCCGGTTGTCGGCGGCCTGCCGCGCCGCATTGGAGGCTGGCATCGCCGCCGCGCTCCCCGGTGGCCGGTTGACCGATATCTCCCATGCAGTGGAGTCGGCGGCGCTTGCTGTTGCCGCTGCGCACGGGACGTCATACGGCATCGTGGCCGATTACGGGGGCCACGGCATCGGTACGGCGATGCACATGGATCCGTTCCTGCCCAACGTGGGCCGTCCAGGCCGCGGTCCGCGGCTGGTGCCCGGCATGACCCTGGCGATCGAGCCGATGCTCACCGCGGGGAGCGAGAAGACTGAGGAACTCGACGACGGTTGGACCGTGGTGACCGTGGATGGGTCCCGGGCCGCGCATTGGGAGCATTCGGTCGCCGTCACCGACGATGGCCCGCTGGTGCTCACTGTGGAGGAGTAGGGACGCGGTGACGGCGGTGGGTGTCCTCGACGGTAAGGCGGTGGTGATCACCGGTGCCGGTCGCGGCCTGGGGGAGGCTTATGCCGTGCACGCCGCCCAGGCCGGAGCCGCGGTTGTGGTCAACGACCTCGACGCTGAGCTGGCCGAAGCGGTCGCTGGGCGGATCGTCGCCCACGGCGGTCGCGCGGTGGCCAGTGCGGTGTCAGTTGCTGATCCGGACCAGGCTGGCGGGATCGTGGCACAGTGCCTGGCCGAGTTCGGCAGGCTCGACGGTCTGGTGAACAACGCTGGAGTCAGCTATCAAGCCCGACCCTGGGAGGAGGACCTCGGCGCGGTACGCGAGCTCATCGAGGTCAACGTGCTCGGCGTGCTCTACTGCGGGATCGCGGCCGCGCGAGTGATGCGCGCACAGCACGCTGGATCGATCATCAATATCTCGTCGGGCTCGTCGTTCGGTCAGCACGCCATGGGCACGTATGCGGCGTCCAAGGGGGCGGTCGCGTCCCTCACCTATTCCTGGGCACTGGACCTGGCGGAGGAGGGGGTGCGGGTGAACGGCGTCTGCCCGCTTGCCTGGACCCGCTTGGTGGAGGCTCACGCGGCCGCTCACGCGCGAGTCACCCGGCAGCGCACCCCGGACCGGGTGGCCCCGTTGATCACTTATCTGCTCTCCGATCGTGCCGAGGGGATCACCGGGCAGCTCATCCGGTTCACCGGAGACCAGCTGCACATCGTGTGCCAGCCCACGATCAAGGATCCGGTGCTCCAGCGTGCGTCCTGGACGACCGAGGACATCGCCGCCGCCTTCGACGAGGTCCTTGACCGCCACCTCGAGCCCTTCGGCCTGGACAAGCGCCTCCCACCTCGGCAGCGGATAGCGCCTCCGATCCGACCGGATGAACCGGCCTGCCAACAACACACGGCTGGGTCGTAGCGCTCGACGCGGCGGGTGATCTAACTGAGCAGACGGAAAGGACTGCGACGCGATCTTGACGTGGGATATCTTCATCGCATCAGGTGGAGCAGGTGTTTTGGTATGGCAGCCCTGAGATATAGCGGGCCCACTCGTCACGATCGAGACCGCCTCCGGTTATGGAGCAGCCGCGCTCGGTTGCGTGGTCTCGGAGATTGTTGAGAGCGGTGAGGTCCCACAGGATGATGCCGCCATCGTCGCTTCCGGTGGCCAGCGTGGTTCCGCTAGGAGAGAACGCTACGGGGGACGCCGCGCGCATTAGGGGCTGTCCGAGGCGGCGGGGTTTGGCGGGATTGGCGAGGTCCCACAGAATCACGGAACCATCATTACTGCTGGTGGCCAAGGTGGTCCCGGTGGGGGAGAACGCCACAGAGCCCTCCGAGCCCCCTCGGGTGGTCAATTGCCACATGCGGCGGGGCTGGACCGGGTCCGGTGAGATCCCACAGCACCACGCTGCCATCGTGGCTGCCGATGGCCAGGGTAGGTCCATGAGGAGAGAACCCTACCGAAGTTACCGCGCTGTTGTGGCCGGTCAGGGTGCCGGCGTAGTGGGTAGTGGTGAGGGTGTTGACCAGGCTGGCCTGGGTCTCCCCGTCGGGTTGAATGCGCTGGGCGGCGATACCGAGGCGCAGCGCGGTGCGCGGATCGGTGTCCCGCGTTGCGTCGGCTTGGGCGACGAGCAGGCGGGCGGTCGCGATTCGTTGCTGTTCCTGGGTGGCGCGTTGCTGGAGGATCGCGATGCCCGCCGCGCTCAGGGCGAGCACGAGCAGCACCGACAGGATGGTGGTGAGGCGCCCGCGGCGGAGGCGGTCGCGGCGGATGCTGGCGTATAGGAAGTCGCGGGCCTCCTCGCGGAGGTCAGCAACTCGATGGGTGATCAGCACGCGTTGTCGTCGCGGCGACCAGCGTGACGGGCCGTGCCGCTGGCCTGACGTATCTGCACTGGATCGTCGGTGGGTCTGGACGCGTGCTCCGGTGTCGGCGACCGCCGCGGCGAGTTGTCCGCCCGTCCACAACCGGGTGGATGAACGGCCTTGCTTATCCCACGCTGCGGCGGCCTGCTCGACCGCATGGCGAGCCCGCAGTGCGGTTACGGCTGCGGTGATTGCCTGGGCCAGCGGTGCCCAGGCGGTCAGGAACGCCTCGTGGGCAACCGCGATGACCCCACTGCCGTTGTCGGTGTCGGTGGTCAACAGCCGATGCGCGACGAAGGCATTCACCTCATCAGCCACCGGATGCGGTAACTCCTCGCGGAGAACCCGCCGCCGGGTGCGGCGGCCTTCCTCATCGACGGTGACCAGCCCCAGCAGTCCGGAGATCACCTCCTCACGGCTCCGACCGCTGGCGTTGACCGCCTCGACGAGGGCCTGCTCAGCCTGGCGGGTCAGGGCACCCCGTACCCCACCGAGCTGGTCATAACGTTGGCTGGACAGCCGGCCGCCCCGGCCGATGCCCTCGGCGAGCTGGGCGAGGGTGAACGCCAGCAGCGGCAGCGCGTCCCCGCTGCCGGTGTCCTCGACCAACCGGTCCACCAGGTCGTCGTCCACGCCGATGCCGACCAGCCGGGCTGGCCTTTCGATGACGGCCCGCAATGCCTCCCGGCCCAGCGGCCGTAGCGTGTAGGTACGCGTCGGTAGTGCGGCTGGTTCGTCTTCCAGCAGCAGATGGTCGAGGAACTCCGAGCGCAGTGTGACCACCAGCTGTACCGGACCAGCCAGCGCGGGCCGCAGCAGCTCAGCGAACTGGGCCCGATCAGTGGGAGCGGCCTGGGTGAGCAGCTCCTCGAACTGGTCCACGACGAGCAGCAGGCGACGCGAACCGCGTGGGGCGGCCAGCAGCAGCTCATCGGCCAGCCCCGTCAGGCCATCCTCCTCGAGCTGGTCGCGGACGTAAGCGACCGTCCAGCCTAGGCCGAGTCGCCGCGCGGCGTTGGCCAGCTCCCGGACCAACGCCGCCACGGGATCAGCGCCCGGCGCGATCGGCGTCAGCGTCCACCATCCCGGCTCGTTGGCCATCATCGGCAGCAATCCGGCCCGGATCAGCGACGACTTGCCGCACCCCGACGGCCCCGCCACCAGCAGCGCCGCGCACTTCGTGCGTTCCGCCGGGGAGCGCAGCAACTCGGCGAGTTCTCCACTCTCATCAGTGCGGCCAAAGAACACCCGGTGCCGATCGATGTCGAACGGGCGCAGCCCCGGGAACGGGGAACGATCGTCCGGCCAGCCCCAGCCCCCTGCCGCATCGACCCGCCGCAATGCCTCATCCAGGGCGGCGCGGGCCGCACCCGGGTCCCGCGTGTAGTCGGTGTATTGCATCGAGGTCAGCAGCGGGTCGGCCACCCCCGGCTCGGCGCGCAGCGGCAGTAGCCGACTGCCTCGCGACCAGGAGATCGCTGCCTCGGCCGTACACCACCTAGACGCCAGGTAAGCCGAAGTGATCACGCAGACCACCGCGTCCGCCCACCGCAGCCGCTCGTGTAGCCGCTGCTGCCACTCCTCGCCGGGGGCGATCCCATGCCGAAGGTCCTCGGCCAGGAACACCTCGTGGCCCTCGTTGTCCAGCCAATCATGCAGCTCACCGGCCAGAGCCCGGTCCTCACTGGCATGGCTGACGAACACTCTCGCCACCGCATCTCCCCGTATCAGCGTTGGATCGCCAGGATAGAAGGATGGTGACTTTGGGTGATAGGCCGGGACCGGAGCGATGAATGGCTGTACGCGGGCGCCCGTACGGTGATCGTCATCCGGGCAGATCATCGCGGCGACGTCTACCGCTCCCACTGACTACTTGACAGAAGGCTCTGAATCACTCGTTCCTCTGACCCGGCAGCCGCACCGGGCTACCGGGTTGTGGCCCGGTGCGGGTCAGTCAAACTTGCCGGTGCGGATGGCGGCGGTGAACGTGGCCCACTGGGTGGGGGCGACGATCAGGGCCGGGCCGGTGGGGTGCTTGGAGTCCCGGACGGCGCGGTGCCCGTCCGCCAGGTCGGCGACCTCGACGCAGCTGAACTCGCCGTTGCTGCGGCTGCTCTTGCGCCAGGTGGCGCTGGACAGGTCGGTGGTGCTCACTTGTTTAGCTCCCTTATCACTTGAGTGATCAGCTCGCGGGATGCCGCCTCGTCCAGAGCCGACTCCCAGATGTTGGCGAACACGGCGTCGTACCGGTCGACCTCGGGGGGTTTGTCCAGGTAGAGCGCCCCGGTGAGGCCCTCAATGTACACGATGGGCGGTTCGGTCTCCTCACCGTTGGCGTTGAGCGGGAACCGCAGGATCTCGAACGGCCCCGACATGACGCCGCGGTGCAGCCCGGCGGTAAAGGGCACCACCCGGAGCGACACCGTGGCCAGCCCACCCGCTGCCACCAGCCGTTCCAGCTGGTGCGCCATCACCGTGTCGCCACCCACCGGGCGGCGCAGGATGGCCTCGTTGAGCACCACCGGAAGCACCGGTGGGTCGGTGAAGCGGGTGAGCAGCGCTTGCCGGGCCATCCGGACCTGGACTCGCTGCTCGATCTTCGCCTCATCCTCATCGGGCTTGTTGGCTCGGATCACCGCGCGGGCGTAATTCTCGGTCTGCAGCAGGCCGGGCACCAACTCGGACTCATACCAGCTGAGGTGGGAAGCGGCCTCCTCCAGCCCGATGTAGACGTCGAAACCCGCGGTGATGACCTCGTCATAGGAGTGCCACCAGCCGCGCGCCTTGGTCTCCTTGGCCAACACCATCAGCCCCTCGGTCAGGTCCGTCGGCGCGCCGTAGACCTTGCACATCGTCTCCACGTCGAAGCTGCGCATGGCGGTTTGACCGGTCTCGATGCGCCAGATCTTGGCCTCGGACCACTCCAACTTCGTCGCCGCCGCGCGCACGGTGAGCCGCGATCGGTTGCGCAGGTCACGCAGGTGCCGCCCGAGTTGGCGGCGGGGCACGGTCGAGCCCGTCGTCGTGCTGGTGCCCTCGGTCATCCTCTACCTCACTCAGCTTGAAGGAATCTTACACCCGAAATGAAAGACTTCTGAGGTCCGCATCCCGGCGAGTTGACGAGAGTATAACAATTGCCGTAAAAGTGCTTCTGACTTGCGTTTGGCGTGTCCCAGCGTGTTTGACTTTGGCCATTCTTTGAAAGAGCGTTCGCCGCTTATCAAGGGTCATGGCCGAACCGGTGATGCTTTCCGCTGATTCCGTCAAGGCGTCACTCCAGCGGCGTCGTTTTCCATTACGACTGGGAGAGCACCAGGCTCACGAGGCTGTCACACTGCGTGATCTTGGCGGACGGTGAGTATCGAGGAGGTCCGGACGGAGTTCGGCCGATACGGTGAATGAAGAAGCCTTCATACCCGGTTCACTTGCGACCGCGCAGCGCTGCCTTCGCCGGTTCCGGAGAAGATCGCCAGGGCGAGTTGATCGGGTCCACTCCGCGCGCCGTGGTGGGTCAACAGACCAGAAACCCCCTTAATTAGCCGTGTTTGCGGAGATTTTTTTGATATTTTTACTTACTTGCGGAAATCAGGAGCTGATCGCAACATCGATACTTCGGCCCAAGGGTTCGCCCAATAAGCCGACGCTATTGCGACGGATGGCAGAGCGCGGTGGGATGAGGATTGGAGTCGTCACACCGCCGTGACGGCGGCTCGAAGATCCCTGCTTGTCGAATGCTACCCACCACATGCGGTCGGCGGCGGCGACCGGGACGAGGGGTGAAAGCCGTGACACGCATTACTGTCATGGTCGACGGTGTCTCCTACGTCGACGACGTGGAACCACGTACCCTGCTGGTGCACTACCTGCGGGAAAGGCTGGGAAAGACCGGAACGGTCATCGGCTGCGACACCAGCAATTGCGGTGCGTGCACCGTTCATCTGGGCGGCCGGAGCGTGAAGTCCTGCTCGGTTTTCGCAGTCCAGGTCGATGGTCGTGAGATCATGACCATCGAAGGGCTGGCCCGCGATGGTCACCTGCACCCGATGCAGCAGGCATTCCACGAC
>JBOHFW010000075.1:0-8928 GCA_050699835.1 Pseudonocardiaceae bacterium
GCGGGGCGTAGTCACCCTGGCCGCGGCCGCGACGATCCCCCGGGTCACCGACTCCGGGGCCCCATTCCCGGGCCGGTCTGAAATCATCTTCCTGGCGTTCTGCGTCACCGTGGCGACACTGTTGCTGCACGGCCTGACGCTGCCCTGGGTGATTCGCCGGCTCGGCGTGCAGAGCCGCGAATCGCACCAGGACGCGCTGGCTGAAGCGGATGCGATCCACACCGCGACACAGGCCGCCCTGGAGCGGCTGGAAAGCGCCTCGGACGGGGTCCCGGACTCGGTGACCGCCCGGTTGCGCAAGCTCGCCGAGCACCGCAGCCACAACGTCTGGGAGCGGCTCGGGCGTCCGGAGACCGAGCTGGGTGAGGCGCCCAGCGTCATCTACCGCCGGTTACGGCTGGACATGCTGGCCGCCGAGCGCGAAACCCTGGTTGGTCTGCGCGATACCGGCCGCATCACCGACGAGGTGCTGACCCGCACCCTGCACGACCTAGACCTGGAAGAATCCATGCTCACCCGCTGACCCCCAGTACCTCGGCACGCGCGTCAGGGCATGCGAAGGGTGATCGTCTGGTCGCGGCCCGGTCCGACTCCGATTGCCGAGATCTGGGCTCCGCAGAGTTCTTCGAGCCGCGCTACGTAGGCGCGGGCGTTGGATGGGAGTTGGGTCAGAGTGCGGCACTGGGACAGGTCCTCCCACCAACCGGGCAGCTCCTCGTACACCGGCACGGCATGGTGCAGGTCGGTCTGGGTCATCGGCATCTCCTCAGTACGCCTACCGCCGACCTCGTAAGCCACGCAGACCGGCACGGTGTCGAGACCTGAGAGCACATCGAGCTTGGTTAGGAAGAAGTCGGTGATCCCGTTCACCCGGGCCGCGTAGCGCCCGATGACCGCGTCGAACCAGCCGACCCGCCGGGCCCGCCCGGTGGTGACCCCGACCTCTCTCCCGGCCTTGCGCAACCGTTCACCCATCGCGTCATGCAACTCAGTGGGGAACGGGCCCGAACCGACCCGGGTGGTGTACGCCTTGAGGATGCCCACCACCGCGGTGATCTGCGTGGGACCGATCCCCGAACCGGCACAGGCGCCGCCTGCGGTCGGGTTGGAGGACGTGACGAAGGGGTAGGTGCCATGATCGACGTCAAGCAAGGTGCCCTGGCTGCCCTCCAGCAGCACGGTCTCACCGCGGCGCAGCGCCTGGTCGAGGAGTAGCCGGGTGTCGGCGATCCGATGCACGAAGTGCGCACCCTGGTCGAGCACGGTGTCCACCACCTGCTCGGCATCCAGCGCTCGGCGGTTGTAGACCTTGACCAGCACCTGGTTCTTGAACTCCAGGGCGGCCTCGACCTTCTGCCGCAGGATCTTCTCGTCCAGCAGGTCCTGGACCCGGACCCCCACCCGGGCCACCTTGTCCTGGTAGGTCGGCCCGATGCCCCGTCCCGTCGTGCCGATCTTGGATTTACCGAGGTAACGCTCGGTAACCCGGTCGATCTCAACATGGTATGGCATGATCAAATGCGCATCGGCGGAGATCAGCAGCCGTTCAGTGTCGACGTTCCTGACCTCTAGCCCGGTCAGCTCGTCGAGCAGCACGCCGGGATCGACCACCACGCCGTTGCCGATGACGTTGGTCACGCCCGGGGTGAGGATCCCGGACGGGATGAGATGCAGCGCGAAGTCCTGCCCGTCGGGAAGCACCACGGTGTGGCCCGCGTTATTGCCGCCCTGATAGCGCACCACCCACTGGACCCGCTCGCCGAGCAGGTCAGTGGCTTTGCCTTTGCCCTCGTCGCCCCACTGGGCGCCGATCAGCACGATCGCCGGCATGTGGTAATCCAAACACGGTGGGGTCAGTTCGGGCGCGCCGGAAGCGTAAACCTTGGAGAGGCTGACGTGGTTGAGGCTGTGGTGCTGACCTGCGGGTCTGCACGATGGCCCGGCGCCACGCCGGCGACCGCGCTGCCGGCGCGCCCGGGTCGCGGGGAGCTCGACTCGCTGCTGGTCGGCCTGGACGGGCGGCGCCTGGTGGTCTGCGGCACCGACGCTGACCTGGCCGCGGTGCTGCTACGGCTGCTGCGTACCGACACGCTCGCAACGGTGGCGGTGGGTTACGTGCCCATCAAGGCGTCCTCGGCGGTGGCCCGGCTCTGGGGCCTGCCGGTGGCACCCACGGCGGCGGCCTCACTCGCCCTGTCCGGCGAGCCGGATCAGGTGCCCCTGGTGCGGGACGATGCAGGTGGCGTACTGGTGGGGTGTGGTGTGGTTGCGCCGGTAGACGGGGTGGCCTACTGCGATGACGAGGTGGTGCTGCGCGGGCGAGCCGCCCGGTTGGAGGTCACGCCGGATCGCGAGCTCGGGCTCGTGGTCCGGGTCGTGCGCTGTGGGCTGCTCACGCGCCAGGTACAACAGGCCGCCGGCCGCGCGGTGCAGCTAGGTTGCCAACCCACCGACGTGTGGCGCGATGGGGTCGCCACTCACACCACCGACCGCTGGACCTGGTACCGCCACACCAAGGACTGGCACCTCATCCGTGGTTGACGCCCCGGCGTGTCCGGCTCTGGTGCACGCCGTGTCGGGCGCTCGCCGGCTGCTCACGGGATGCTCTTTGTTACTGCCGCCACGACAGGGCACCAATCAAAACCGGGAGCTGGTTGGCCTTCCACCCTAATCACTGCATTCGGCAGCACGTGCACTCCCCATCCGGCGAGCTTCTCCAGGCTTGCGTTGAACGACGGGTGCGCCGCCAGGCTCGGTTTGGCATAGGGCAGGACAGTGATAGGAAGCGCGAGTCCAATCGCCTCGTTGAGAATGCCCAGCGCGAACGTGTCGCTGATGCCGACCGCCCACTTGTTGACGGTGTTGAACGTGGCCGGCACCACGGCGATGGCATCAGCCCGTGGCAATGAATCCGGATCATCGGGCAGCCGGTGACCGTACCGGACCGGGTAGCCGGTCTGCCGGGCGAGAGCACGCTCATCGATCCAACTCGCCGCGCGTGGTGTAGTAATGACGACGACCCGCCAACCGGCTTGGTGAAACAGCGCGATCAGTTCGTCGAGGTGCTGGACAGGTGGCGCCGCGCAGCCGACGAGGTAGAGCATCGGTCCGGACTGCGCTTGGCTCATGGGAGCACGCCAGCCCGGGACGCCAGCCCGCGCAAGCCGGGCGTGACGCTGCGGCGTTCCGAGGATCCAGGAGCGTGCCGACATGGTGAGAGCTGTCGGCATGTAAGGTTCAGAGGCCGTACCCGTGAACTCGACGCCAGCGACATTTTGGCCGCGCCCACAACGTCGATAGCGTCTAGTTCACGGACCGTAGCAACACTGCTGGCCGCGACACGCGCAAGTGACCTGATGAGCGGGATGACAGCGAGTCAGTCCAAGCCCAGGGCTCCGGCCGCGACGGGATCGCACTCGTCCAGGAAGTCTCGGCACCGCCGGGCCTCGGGGTCCTCACCGATCTCGGCGGCGGCCCGGGCCAGCGCGGCGAGAGCCCGGAGGAAGCCCCGGTTGGGGCCATGCGACCACGGCACCGCCTCGTGACCTTTCCAGCCGGCGCGGCGCAGCTGGTCCAGACCGCGGTGGTAGCCGGTGCGGGCGAAGGCGTAACCGGCGACGGCGTCTCCCTCGTCGAGAGCGCGCTGCGCCAGCGCCGCCCACGCGGCGGAAAACTCGGGGTACGAAGCAGCCGCCGTCGCCGGATCGTTCGCCGCTGCCAGCGCCGCTTCGGCATCGGGCTGCTCGGGCAGCAACGTCGGGTTGGGTCCCAGCAGGTTGCCGTGCACGCTCATCGCTCCATCCTGCCGCGGTGCCGCCATCTATGGTGCCGCGATCCTCCCACTGACGAGACCGCACGGCCTGGTTGGTAGCCGTTAACAGCAGCGGCGAAGGGGGTTGGCAGCTCTTGAAGAGCCCCTAACCTGCCAGGGTGCGGCCGGCGGAGCGGAGGTCTTGGCAGGCTTGGGCTACCCGGGCGGCCATGGACTGCTCGGCCTGCTTGAGGTAGGAGCGCGGGTCGTAGACCTTTTTGTTGCCCACCTCACCATCGATTTTGAGCACCCCGTCGTAGTTGCTGAACATGTGCGCGGCGATCGGGCGGGTGAACGCGTACTGGGTATCAGTATCCACGTTCATCTTGACCACCCCGTAGGACAGCGCCTGGTGGATCTCGGCCAGTTCCGAGCCGGACCCGCCGTGGAAGACCAGGTCCAGCGGCTTGGCACCCACCGGCTGGCCCAGCTTGCGGGCGGCCACCTCCTGCCCCATCTGCAAGATCTCCGGGCGCAGCTGCACGTTGCCCGGCTTGTACACGCCATGCACGTTGCCGAACGTCGCGGCCAGCAGGTAACGGCCCTGCTCGCCACCGCCGAGGGCGGCGACGGTGTGCTCGTAGTCCTCGGCCGTGGTGTAGAGCTTCTCGTTGATCTCATTCGAGACGCCGTCCTCCTCACCACCGACGACGCCGATCTCCACCTCCAGGACGATCTTCGCCTTGACACACAAGGCCAGCAGCTCGGCGGCGATCTCCAGATTGCGATGCAACTCGGTGGCCGAGCCATCCCACATATGGGACTGGAACAGGGGCTCGCCACCCCGGGCGACCCGCTCCTGGGAGATCGCGATCAACGGCCGCACGAAGGTGTCGAGCTTGTTCTCCGGGCAGTGATCGGTGTGCAGCACGATGTTGACCGGGTACTTCGCCGCCACCACGTGCGCGAACTCGGCCATCGCCACCGAACCGGTGACCATGTCCTGCACCGCGGAGCCCGAGGCGAACTCCGACCCCCCCGTGGACAGCTGCACGATGCCGTCGCTACTAGCCTCGGCGAAGCCACGCAGCGCCGCGTTCAGCGTCTCCGATGAGGTCACGTTGATTGCTGGGTAGGCGAACTGGTTGGCCTTCGCACGGTCCAGCATCTCGCTGTAGACCTCAGGCGTCGCGATGGGCATGGCGGTGACCTCCGGCTAGTGGCATCGTTGACCAGTCGTGATCTTAGGGGTGACCCGAAGTATGGCTCACTCGCCTCCGGCAAGACGCGATCGGATGTCCGAGACGGGCCCGCAGTACGTTTTCCGGGTGGCCCCCGACGAACCACCGGAGCGCATGAGCGCGCAGCACTCGGTTGAGATGACCCTCGGCCATCTACGGGTGCTGGACGCTCCACACGTCTGCGACCACGAGGTCCCGTTAACCCTGGAGGATCTCTACCGCCAGCACCGGATGCGGCTGGTGCGGCTGGCAATCCTGCTGGTCGACGAGGCCAGCACCGCCGAGGACGTAGTGCAGGAGGCCTTCGCCGGGCTGCACCGGCACTGGTCAGGGCTGCGCGACGAGGCGGCCGCGTTGGGCTATCTGCGCACCGCGGTGGTCAACGGCTCCCGTTCGGTCCTGCGCCGCCGCAAGACCGCCCGGGGCTACGTCCCCCCGCACCAGGCCAACGCGCGCTCGGCCGAGTCGCTGGCGATGCTTACCACCGAGCATCAGGCGGTGGTCGTCGCGCTGGGCCAGCTGCCGCCGCGGCAGCGCGAGGTACTGGTGCTGCGCTATTACGGCGGGATGAGCGAGGCAGAGATCGCGGCGGCCACCGGGGTCAGCCGCGGCACCGTCAAGTCCAGCGCCAGCCGCGCGCTGGATGCCCTGCAACGGATCCTCGAACACTCGTGAGCGACCAGGTCGGTCCGAAGCTGTCCGCCGCGTTGCGGGCACAGGCATCCGGGCTGGGCACGGGCTCACCAGGGGGACCTACCGCAACGAGACCGCCCAGCCGAGAGCAGGCCCGGGCCAAGCCGAGAATGCCGGGCTGGGTGGTGCTCCTGCTGGCGGTGTTGCTTGGCGCGATGGCGGGCGGGCTGGCCGGCGTGATCAGCACCTGGTGACACCGCCTGCCGACGGCGGGCAGCCCCACGACAGGTGCTCCTCCAGCATGTCCGGGTCACCAGCTACCGTGACCCCGTGATGCTCCGCCACGCTGGCACCTCGCTGGCCTTCGGCCCGTCCTGGCTCGATCCCGCGCAGCTGCTGCCGATGCTGGGCCCCTACGTGCTACTCGGGATGTGCCTGATCGTCTTCGCCGAATGCGGGCTGCTGATCGGCTTCTTCCTGCCCGGCGACTCACTGCTGTTCACCGCCGGCCTGTTCGTGGCGAGCGGGCTGATCAGCACGCCGATCTGGCTGGTCTGCCTGCTGCTCACCGGGTGCGCCGTGGCGGGCAACGTGGTCGGCTACTACGTGGGCCACCGGGCGGGGCCCGCGCTGTTCAACCGGCCGGATTCCCGGCTGTTCAGACGCGAGTACGTGGACAAGACGCACGCCTTCTTCGACAAGTACGGCGCCCGGGCGATCGTGCTGGGTCGTTTCGTGCCGATCGTGCGGACCTTCATCACGGCGATGGCCGGCGTGGGCCGGATGGATGCCCGCAAGTACTTCACCTACTCGATCATCGGCGGCGTGGCCTGGGCGACCGGGGTGACCCTGCTCGGCTACTGGCTCGGCCGGATCACCGTCATCAGGAACAACATTGAGCTGATCCTGATCGGCATCGTGGTGTTGTCGATCATGCCGATCGTGATCGAGGTGGTGCGGGCGCGCAGGGCGAGCCGGCGAACGGCGGAGCGCGCCCGCTGAGCTAACCAGCACGTCCACCCAGCCGATCCACCGACTACACGATGGCCATCGTGGCCGTATCGCAGCTAGGGTGGCCTCCTCGATCGAGTATCAAGATGGGTGTGGATGTCACCTCCCGATGCGCCGGTGACTCGTGCCGAGCAGCACGCCAGCCGAAAGTTTCGGCGGCTCGCCGCTGGAGCTGTACTGGGCGCGGTGGCGGCGCTGGTCGCGGTTGGGGTGCCGATGGGTGAGGCGCCCCTACTCCCTGTCGTGCCCGGTCTGGCCGCCCCGGCCGCCCCGCAGCCCTTGCGCGCCGCCGTGAACACCTGCCTGACCTGGCAGAAACAAGACGCCTCCGACGCCAAAACGGTGAGCTGCACGGAGCCCCACCTTTTCGAGGTCACGGGGACGCTGGAGCTGCAGGACTTCGGCGCCCGGGAGCCCTTCCCCGACCAGGCGCACTGGCAGGAGCTGGTGGTGCAGCGCTGCACCGAGCGCACCACACAGGCGCTGGCCGAGCGCTTCGATCCGTTCGGCCGATACACCGTGGGGGCGATCAAACCGAGTGAAGCCGGGTGGCTGCGGGGGGACCGGACGTTGCGCTGCGGGGCGCAGGCCGCCGGGCGCACCGGGACGCTGTTCCCCACCACCGGCAACGTGCTGACGCAGGACCAATCCGACGTGCATCCGCCCGGCACCTGCCTGGGAAACGACGGCAAGGCGGTGGGCGATCCGGTCGACTGCGCGGGTCCGCACGCCATTGAGACCGTCGGTGTGGTCAACCTCAAAGACGCCTTCCCCACGGACTACCCCGATGATGCCGCGCAGGACAAAATTCTGAACACGGAGTGCACCCGGTTGGCGAAGGACTTCTCGGGTGGCCCCGCGGTGGTTGCGAACAAGGGGCTCACGCTGTTTTGGCAGACGCTTCGCGCGGAGAGCTGGCAGGCCGGGAGCACCCGAGTGGATTGCCGGCTCGGCGCGTTCCTGCCCGACCGTTCCGGTTTCGCTCCGGTGACCGGTAGCGTGAAGGGGCGGGTACAGGTGGGCAAAGAACCTGCCCCGCCCGCTGCGCGGACCCCGGGACCGGCGTCCTTGGCGGAACCACCAGCGGCCCATCTCAACGCCCCAGCGCCGCCGCCACCCTGATGAGCGACTGGCTACCCGCCGGCCGGTTCGACGAACTGGTGGCCGAGGCGCTGGACCTGATCCCGCCCGAGCTCGCCGCGGCGATGGACAACGTGGTGGTGCTCATCGAGCCCCGCAACCCCGACGATCCTGAGTTGCTCGGGCTCTATGAGGGAATCGCGCTCACCATGCGGGACTCGAACTATGGCGGGGCACTGCCCGACCGGATCACCATCTACCGCGACGCGCTGCTGGACATCTGCGCCGATGAGCAGGAGCTGGTGGAGGAGGTCGCGGTGACCGTGGTGCATGAGATAGCGCACCACTTCGGAATCCCCGAGCACCGGCTGCACGAGCTCGGCTGGGGTTAGCGGCCGGATCGCTGCGTCAGGAGGCGGCCAGGAACGTCCCGATGGAGCGGCGTAGGCCGGCGGGATCCAGGCCGTGCAGCACATCGTGCTGTTCGGGAGTGCCGTACCGGCGCTGTTCGACCCGGCCAACGCCGAGCGCAAGCGTCCGGTGTGGACGATCCGAGAGCGCCTCGTCGACCAGCCGGACCGAGGTCCCAGCCAGGTACGGTTCCACCAGGATCACGGCGCCGGTGCTCGCCAGCTCGCGTAGGCGGCCGAGGTCCAGTGGCCGGACCGTGTTCGTGTAGGCGATGGTGACATCCAGGCCGGCGGTGGCCGCCAGCACCGGGTCGAGCATCGACCCGACCGCGAGCACCAGGGCCCGCTCGCCGCGTCGCACCACGTCCAGGCGGCCGTTCAGGGCCGCAGGCCGCGGCGCGGCGTTGGTCCGGTTGGACAGCCGCAGGTAGACCGAGTCGTCACTGCGCACTGCGGTCCGCAACAACGAAGGCACCTCGTCCGGATGACCCGGCACGAACACGGTCCAGCCCTGCAGCGAGTCCAGCACCGCCACATCGCCCGGGGACTGGTGGGTCCGGCCGCCCTCGGTCCAGTCATAGGAGGCCCCGACGCTGATCAGCACCGCGGACACCCCCTGGTGGGTCAGGTCCAGCTTGATCTGCTCGAGGGAGCGCTCGATGAGGAACGGGGCGTAGGTGTGGACGATCGGGCGCAGGCCGGTCAGCGCCAGCCCGCCGGCCACGCTGACCATCAGCGACTCCCGGATTCCCACGTTAAGAACCCGGTCCGGGTGCCGGGCGGCCTGCTCAGTGAACAGGGC
>JBOHFW010000076.1:0-6577 GCA_050699835.1 Pseudonocardiaceae bacterium
GCAATGATCAGCACCGGTGAGCGCCGCCGCCGCGCCGACCCCGGCGCCAAGCCAGAATCCCAGAGTGCCTACCGCGAGAGCGATCACGATCGGGACGAACACCGCGGAGACCCGGTCGGCGAGCCGCTGCACGGCAGCCTTGCCGTTCTGCGCGTCGGCGACCAGCCGGGCCATCTGCGAAAGCTGGGTATCAGCCCCCACCCGGGTCGCCCGCACGAGGAGGCGCCCGCTGGCGTTGACAGTCGCGCCAACGACGGCCTCACCAGCAGCGACCTCGATCGGGACGGACTCGCCGGTGAGCATGCTGGCATCGACCGCGGAGCTGCCCTCGACGATCACCCCGTCGGTGGCGATCTTTTCCCCGGGTCGCACGACGAACCGATCCCCGACCGCCAGCGCCTCAGCCGGGATGCGCTCCTCGACGCTGCTGCCGTCGGGGTGCTCGCGGAGCACCCCGACGTCCTTGGCGCCCAGCTCGAGCAGCGCGCGCAGGGCGGCACCGGCACGGCGCTTGGCGCGGGTCTCGAAATAGCGCCCAGCCAGAATGAACATCGTCACTCCGGCAGCGACCTCAAGGTAGATGTTGGCCTGCCCGCTCATCCGTTGGACGGTCAGCTCGAAGGGGTGGGTCATGCCGGGGGTCCCGGCGCCGCCGAACAGCAGGGCGTACAGCGACCAGGCGAACGCCGCGAGCACACCCATCGAGATGAGCGTGTCCATGCTGGCCGCGCCGCGGCGCAGGTTGGCCCAGGCGACGCGGTGGAACGGCCAGGCCGCCCACACCACGACCGGCGCGGCCAGGGCCAGCGAGATCCACTGCCAGTAGGTGAACTGCAGCGCCGGCACCATCGCCATGGCGATCACCGGCGCCGCCAGCACCAGCGATCCGGTCAGCCGCTGCCGCAACAACCGGAGAGTCTGATCGGCCTCCTGACCGGCTGGATCCGCTGCTGCCGTGCCCGCAGGCTCGCCGATGGCCGGCGAGCGCGGCGGGCTGGCTCGATACCCGGCCGCCTGCACCTGCTCGACCAGCGCCTCAGGTCTCAGCCCGTCCGGGAAGCGGACCCAGGCCTTCTCGGTGGCGAAGTTGACGGTTGCCGTCACGCCATCGAGCTGGTTGAGCCGCTTCTCGATACGGGCCGCGCACGAGGCGCAGGTCATCCCACCGATCGCGAGCTCGATCTCACCACCAGGCGTGACTGCGGTGGAGTGAGTCGCGGCGCTGCTCATGAGGTGGCTCCTCCTGGACCTGCGATGTGGGATCAACCGTGACCAGCGCCTTGGTGGCCGCCGTCATGGGACGGATCAGTCTCGGCTTCAGAGGCTGGCTGGGGTTGACCCTGGCGAGCGGGCAGGGTGAACTCCGCGGTGCGCACTGCGCCGTGATGCTGAAAGTCCAGGAAAAGCCGGTAATCCGCGGCGGAGGGCACCTCGGCGGAGAACACGATCTGCGGACCGGCAGCGGTACGGCCGTCCCCGGGCACCCCCTCAGGGTGCACGTGGAGGTAGGCCAGGTCGGCTCCGCGCAGCGCCACCAGGTGGCCGTAGGCGCCCAGGTAAGGCTGCAAGTCGGTGACCGGCTGGCCGTCCTTGCTCACCGTCAGGGTGAGCTTCGAGGACTGTCCCGAGATCAGGTCCCCATCCAGATTCACCTGGTAACCACCCGGCAGCTGCGCCGTGGTATTGGGCCGATGCTCGGCGGGGACGAACTCGCCGCGCGCAGCCAAGTCGACACCCAGAGTCGTAGCAGCGGCGCCGGTGGGAATGAAATCGGCGAACGCCCGGTAGCTGCCCCCGGCCGGCAGCGTCAGCCGCACCCGCCAGGTCCCGCCGGCGTCCATCTGCGGGTGCAGATGCTGATAACCCGAAAGGTCCCGGCGCACCACGATCAGATGCATGAGCTTGTCCTGCTCCATCTCGAACCGGGTCACCGGCGCACCGTCCGGTCCGGTGATGCGGAAGGCGAATTCCTCGGCAACGCCCGGCGCGAAGACGCTGACCATGGGGGCGAAGGTGTAGCCGCCCCTCGTCACGGCCAACCCTGCGGCACCATCGTCATCCCCGGCGGTATGCCCGGCCTGTCGCTCGCTGTGCTCCGCTGCCGAGGTGGCGAGAATCGGTCCGACCGCGGCACCGGCCGCCCATGCCCCGCCGAGGACGAGGGCGAGCGCCGCGGCATACGCCGAGAGTCTTGCTGTCACCGATGCCATGCCTGACCCCTTGCTACTGCTCGCTTGCTGCATTGCTCACTCGGATGGACGCGACGCACCGTCAGGAGCGGACCAGCCGCGCGATGGCCTGGCTAGCCTCGCGGACCTTGTCGTCGGCGAGCTGCCCGCCCTCGGTCAGCGCCTCGCTGACGCAGTGCTTGAGGTGCTCGTCGAGCAGCGACAGCGAGACCGACTGCAGCGCCCTGGTCGCCGCGGAGATCTGGGTGAGGACGTCGATGCAGTACTCGTCCTTCTCGATCATCCGCGCGATACCGCGGACCTGTCCTCGATCCGCCGCAGACGCTTCGCGTAGGCGTCCTTGTCCTGGGTGTAACCCCGCATCTGCTCATCTCCCTCTCTGCCCACCGTCTCCTGACTAATACCCTACCAAGGTATAGTAATTAACGAGTGGCGCTGGCCGCGTCCGGCTGGAGGTTTGGCGCCGAGCACACCTCACTCGGTTCACCACCGTCACATCGAGGTGACGGCGGCGGGTCGCTGGAGGCGGCCTGCCCGGTCGAGCCTCCTGATTCCCGCGGCGCAGAGCAGGCCGATGCCCGCCAGCGCCAGCCACGGCAGCGCCGGCAGGCCAGCGGCCCGGCCTAGGTCCAGCGCAGTGCCGGTGAGGAGATTGCCCAGCATGATCCCGATCCCGCAGACGGTGTTGTACAGGCCGTAGTGCGTGGCCACCAGCCGGTTGCCGGACAGCGTGACGATCGTGTCCATCTCGAACGGGAACACGATGATGGTGCCCAGGGCGAGCAGTGCCGCAGATGCCACCAGCGGCACCAGCAGCATCGCGGTGGCCGGTGCGATGGCGCCGGGGGCTGCGGCCGCGGTAGCCAGCGGCGGGAGAAACGAGGCAGCCATCAGACCCAGGCCCGCCACGAGGCAGCGTCCCGGACCCCAGCGGTTGCGGCACCATGCCGTGATCCGCATCTGCCCGGCGATGGCGAGCACCCCCGAGACCGCGAACAAGGCGGCCACTCCGACGGTTCCGGCCACACCACTGCCGGCGAGACGGCGTACCTCCAGCGGTAAGGCGAGGTAGACCTGGAAGGAGAGCACGTAGCTGCCGATCATGGCGATGGAAAAGAGCACGAATGACCGGTTACTGAGCACTGAGCGCCATTGCCTCAGCACGGAGTGTGCGCGGTCGGCGGGATCACTGCTCCGGCGCTGCGGCAGGGCGCGCAGCTGCAGCACGCTGAGTACCGCGAAGACGCCCGCCGCGACGGCACACACCAGGCGGAAGTCGATCCCAGTCAGGACCAGCCCGAGCAGCGGGCCGAGCAGGATCCCGGTCTGGTAGAAGATGTTGAACAGCGCGAACGCCTCCACCCGGCGCTGGCCGGCGTCGTGCGCGAGGTAGGCGCGGATCGCGGGGTTGAACAGCGCTCCGGCAAGACCGGTGGCCGCCGAGGCCGCGATCAGCGCGGGCACCGAGTCCACCACGCCCAGCAGCCCGAAGCCGGCGGTGCGCAGCACGCAGCCCGCCACGATCAGCGGCTTGTAGCCCAGCCGGTCAGCCAGCGTGCCGCCGATGAGGAACATGCCCTGCTGGGTGAAGTTCCGCACGCCCAGCACCAGGCCGACGACCCAGACGGCCAGCCCGAGATCACCCGCCAAGTACATGGCGAGGTAGGGCATGAGCATGTAAAAGCCGACGTTGATGCCGAGCTGATTGAGCAGCAGCAGTTGCACCGGTCGATCAAAAGAGCGGAACTGCGTGATCGTGTGCATCTCAGCGGTCCTCCGGCCCGGTCGTCGGATCGAGCACGCGACGGCAGCGGGTCCAGCGAGTGACCTCGCGCTCGCCGGGAAAGGCGATCTCATCAGGCTCGGTCGGCAGACAAGCGATCAACAACCCATGCCGGCGGCAGTAGTCATCATTGAACACGGTGTCGAAGTAGCGTTCCGGGCCGTCAGGAAAGACCGCGGCGATGCGCACGTCCGGCTCCTCGGTACGGGCCAGCCAGCCCGCAACCAGTGCGACGGCACCGACACTCCAACCGCCGCTGGCGTAGTGCACGCTGGCGAGCAGTCGCGCGGCGCGTACCGACTCGCCGGGCGCGACCCAATGCACCTCGTCGAAGGCCGCGTAATCGACGTTGCGCGGGTGAATGCTCGACCCGAGCCCGCGCATCAACCGGGACCGGGCGGGCTGGCCGAAGATCGCGGAGCCCACAGTGTCGACGCCGACCAGGCGCAGGTCCGGGAAGAACTCCCGCAAAACCCGGCTCACGCCGGCCGAATGGCCACCGGTGCCCACCGAGCACACCAGCATGTCGACCCGGCCGAGCTGAGCGACCAGTTCCAGCGCCAGCGCCGCGTACGCGGCGACATTATCCGGGTTGTGGTACTGGTCCGGGCCGAACGAGCCTGGATGCGCCGCTAGCAGCTCGGCTACCCGCTGCCGCCGTGCCTGTTGCCAGCCCCCGGTGGGGTGTGGGCTGTGGACGATGTCGATCCGTGCCCCGTAGGCGACCAGCAGCCGGTGCATGATCGGCTCCAGGCCGGGATCGGTGACCAGGGTCACGGGATGGTCGTAGGTGATGCCGGCCAGCGCCAGCCCCAGGCCTAGCGTCCCGCTAGTCGATTCGATGATCATTTTTCCGGGTGGCAGGTCACCGCGCTCGCGGGCGCACTGGACCATGTGTAGCGCCGCGCGGTCTTTCATCCCGCCCGGGTTATGCCCTTCGAGCTTGGCCCAGAATCCACGCCCCTCGGGGTTCAGTGGCCGGTCGATCCACAGCACCGGGGTGCTGCCGACCGCGCCGGCGACCGTGGCGCAGCGCGGCGCGTAGCCGGCCGCCAGTACCCGGGCGGGGGACGGGCTGATACGCCGCGCGCCAGGCGCGCGGTTGAGCATGATCTCCATAGACCTGATCTCTCCTGGAAGACGTGACCAGGGCAGACGCGCACGCGAACGGCGACCTGCGTCTGCCCTAGCGGAGGCGATCAGGCCGTCGCGGCGGACCTCAGGTCCGCGCGACGCACCTGGAGATCAGGATGTGACGTCCCGTTGGGGACGATCGGGAAACCGAGGATAGGGGGCTTCGCCGTGAGGCTCCGAGCAAGACCAGGGCACCAGCGGCCGACCAGCCGACCGCGTCGGGGTCAACCGGGACATGCGATTGATCGATCACCCGGCGCGGCGAAACGGTCATCGTGTACGCAGCACTCCCGTGCTGGTGACCGGTGTGGTGGTGGCACCGGCGGTCCGGTACCCCAATTTCTTCAGAAACGCTGCGCGCAAAGCCACTGTGAGTGTGCGCAGATTGACTATGAGCCTGCTCCCCCGTGGCGTGAACCACGCTGTGCGATCCAGCACCGAGAGCAACCACGCACTCGGCGACTTGCACGATCGAGAATGCGACAAGGGCCCAGAGGGCGAGGCCAACACTCAGCGCCCGACGACGGACGATCCTCCCCTCATCTCGCACACTGCCACCCTACGACGGCGGCCGGGGCGCCGCTGGCATGGAGGCTCATCAAGTAGAACCGGATGACAGCCATATCAACCTTCGTGATCGGCGTGCCCGTGGTGATTGCCGGGCCGCCCAGGATGCTCGCCGTATCGGGGATGCTCGCCGTATCGGGGATGCTCGCCATATGGGGGATAGGCGCCGTATCTGGAACGCTCACCCCGCTCGGGGGGTCCACCGGTCCGAGGCTCGCCCGGAACGCCTGAGGAAAAGCGTGAGCTGTTGCCGGATTCCTGGAATCCTTGCTCGGAGGACCGGTCGATCTCGAACGGGCGCATGCGACCCGTCACGGTGTTGCCGATCATGGTGACGCCGGTGGAGTACCCGGTAAGCTGCACCGCACGGTCCCCTGGGCCCGAGAAGCTATTACCACGGACGATAACCTGGGGAAAGTTCCGCAACAAGACCGCCTGGGAACCGTTGACCGCGCAGGTGTTGTCCTCGAAGATGATCGCGGTCTGCCCGGCCGGTGTACCACGGGCACCGCGATCGTCGATGGTGGCGATCAGGCACTGGACGTCGACGTTTCTGCAGACGTTGTTGGCGATGATGACGTCGTAGGTCGGTGGGGTGTCGGCGCTGTCATAGGTCTGGAAGCAGTCGGTGTGCGGACCCTCGTCGCGGTATCCGGACGCCTTGATGTCCCTGATCGTGTTCCCGGTCAGCCGGTGACCGTTCCCGAAGAACCGGATGCCGTCGGCGTCGTTCTGAGTGCGCGCCACTGACTCACTCACCGTGTTGTCCCGGACTGTGACCCGTTCGCCGCTGAACCAGATGCCGGTCCCGTCGGCACGCTGAACGGTGTTCGACTCGAAGAGCGCGTCAACACAATCGAAGCAGCCCAGGCCGTTTTTGGCAGCGTTGTAGATCACATTGTTG
>JBOHFW010000077.1:0-23374 GCA_050699835.1 Pseudonocardiaceae bacterium
CTGGAGGGGGGCGCAAATCTTCGCACCGTTCAGGAGTTACTCGGTCACGCTACGCTCGCCACCACGCAGCTCTACACGCATGTCACCGTCGAGAGGCTGAAAGCGATCCATGACCGCAGCCACCCCCGTTCCTGAGTGTTCCGGGGGTCGTGACCGCATCTTGACCGCTGTCCACCCCGCTGATGTCGCCTCATGCCACTGGACTGCTGAGGCCAGAACAGCGGACGTGGAGGCAGGGATCGCGGCGTTGTGGCAGGCCTACGGGCGGGATCGCGATGCCACCCTGCGTGATCGATTGGTCCTGCACTACGCGCCGTTGGTGAAGTATGTGGCAGGCCGGGTCGGCACCGGGTTGCCCGCTCATGTGGACATCGCCGACTTGGTGCAGTCGGGCGTCTTCGGCCTGTGGGACGCGATCGACCGGTTCGAGCCGGAGCGGGGTTTGAAGTTCGAGACCTACGCGATGCAGCGGATCCGGGGGGCGATTCTGGACGAGTTGCGCGCCCAGGACTGGGTGCCGCGCTCGGTGCGCAGCCGGGCTCGTGAGGTCGAGCGTGCGCTGGAGTGCCTGGAGACTCGGCTGCAGCGTTCGGCCACCGATGCCGAGGTCGCGGCAGAGCTCGGCATCACCGTTGCCGAGTTACGGGATCTCTATGCACAGCTCCAGCTGACCAGTGTCATCGCGCTGGACGAGCTCATCGCGGTTGGTCGCGGTGGCACGTCGATCGCCGAGACGCTGCCCGACGAGGCCGCGGAAGAACCGGGTGCCTTCCTCGATTCGATGGAGAGCAGGCGGCTGCTTGCTGAAGCGGTCTCGCAGCTCACCGACCGGGATCGGGTGGTGGTATCGCTCTATTACTTTGAGAACCTCACGCTCGCCGAAATTGGCCGGGTACTCGGCGTCACCGAGTCTCGGGTGTGCCAGCTACACACGAGGGCGGTACTCCGGCTCCGGAGCAAGATGCTGGAGGCCTCCGCCGGCTAACACTGGCGTGGGTGGCAGGTGTCATGGCGATCTGGCGGGCCGTCGATCGGCAGCAGCCGCACCCGCATCCCGAAGATCAGCAATAGTGGATTCAGGTACTCCCTGACTTGATCTGGACGGGTGTGTGCTGGGCCCCGAAAGGCACCCCAGTGCAGGCACACCGTGACGGGGCAGCCCAGATGGCCCGGCTGCACGGTGCCGATCCGCTCACCCCGGGATACCTGATCGCCGTTGACAACGGTTGCCGCCACAGGTTCATACGTGGTGCGAAGCCCGCCCGGATGGCTCACCGACATCACGCCGCGGCCAGCCACCATCCCGGCGAACACCACCGTGCCGGCGCCTGCGGCGAGCACCGGCGCGCCGGCCTGCGCGGCCAGGTCGACACCGCGATGCCCCGGCCCAAATGGGAACTCCGGGGGGTAGAAAGCTCGAACCACGGTCGGGGAACCGGGCAGCGGCCAACCAAACTGTCCCCGGGGCAGCGGGCTGGCCTCGTCAGGCCCAGCCCGGGCGGCCAGACCGGTGGAGATCGCGTGGATGGGCCGGGTGGTCGGGCTGGTGATGGCCGCCGACTCCCCGGAGAGCACCGCTGCGAGCATGGTGCAGATCAGAATCCGAGACACGCCAGCAGCGTGCCCAGTTCGCCGCCGGCCCGCCCAATGACGGGGTCCACTGTTGTGGATAACAGGGGGCAATGTGGACAGCCCGGGGTGGTAGCCCACCTCCGCTGGGTTTTGTCTGCGGGCACGCTCTACACTGCAGGAGCGACTCGCTTGCGGGTCGATTTCGCGCGCCAGCGCTGCCCCTACCGGGGCCTCGGCGGCCGGCGGTCCTCGTCGCGGTCACGATCGCACGGGGTCCGGTTGTCGGCCTGGCGCCAGGGCGGCGGTCCAACCCGGCCCGTCGCGACAACCGCATGAGCGCGCCGATGCGAACCGACGCGCCTGACACATCGAGGTGTGCACCGGCTATGGCCGTCGTCACCATGAAGCAGCTGCTCGACTCCGGCGTGCATTTCGGGCATCAGACCCGCCGCTGGAATCCGAAGATGAAACGCTACATCTTCACCGAGCGCAACGGCATCTACATCATCGACCTGCAGCAAACACTGACATACATCGATCGAGCCTACGAGTTCATCAAGCAGACCGTGGCCCACGGTGGTTCAATCCTATTCATCGGTACCAAGAAGCAGGCCCAGGAAGCGATCTCACATCATGCCCAGCGGGTCGGCATGCCTTTCGTGAACCACCGCTGGTTGGGCGGCATGCTCACGAACTTCTCCACCGTGCACAAGCGCCTGC
This sequence comes from Pseudonocardiaceae bacterium, assembly GCA_050699835.1. GTDB lineage: Bacteria > Actinomycetota > Actinomycetes > Mycobacteriales > Pseudonocardiaceae. The sequence goes on from JBOHFW010000077.1 coordinate 2,293, forward strand.
AACGCCTCAAGGAACTCGAGGCTATGGAGCAGACCGGCGGCTTCGTCGGGCTGACCAAGAAAGAGATCCTGATGCGCACCCGGGAGAAGGACAAGCTGGAGAAGACCCTGGGTGGTATCCGCGACATGCAGCGCGTTCCCAGCGCGGTGTGGGTGGTCGACACCAAAAAGGAACAGATCGCCGTCGGCGAGGCTCGGAAGCTGGGTATCCCGGTCGTGGCCATTCTGGACACCAACTGCGACCCCGACGAGGTCGACTACCCCATCCCCGGCAACGACGATGCGATCCGCTCCGCGGCGCTGCTCACCCGGGTGGTGGCCGACGCCACCGCCGACGGCTTGATGTCGCGGGCCGGACGCTCCACCGGAGCCGATGGGACGGACAAACCGGAGACCGGCGTTGGCGCCGACGAGCCGCTGGCCGAATGGGAGCAGGAACTGATGGCCTCCGGTGACACCGTCCCCGGCAACCCTGGTTCCACCAATACCGGTGAACGCCGATCCGCGGCGCCACCGTCCGAACCCATGGTTGCCAATAATGGGGTGTCGCAGGTTTAGGCGTTCAGCACAACTTCTCTCGATCCGACAACGAACTCCAGGACGGTAGAGCCACCATGGCGAATTACTCCGCCGCCGATATCAAGCGAATCCGGGACCTGACCGGCTCGGGCATGATGGACTGCAAGAAGGCCTTGGAAGAATCCGGCGGCGACTTCGACCGGGCGGTCGAACTGCTGCGGATCAAGGGCGCGAAGGACGTCGGCAAGCGCGCCGAGCGCACCACTGCCAACGGACTGGTGGCCGCCAAGGACGGCGTGATGATCGAACTCAACTGCGAGACCGATTTCGTCGCGAAGGGCGCCGATTTCCAGGACCTCGCCAACAGGATCATTGCCGAGGCGGTCCGGATCCGGCCCGCCGACGCCGACGCGCTTGCCAGGGCGCCACTGGGCGGCGGCACTGTCGATGATGCGGTGCAGGACGTTTCGGCCAAGATCGGCGAGAAGCTGCAGCTGCGCCGGGTAGTGTCCTTCGATGGCGAGGTGGCCACCTACCTCCATCGCCGTGCTTCCGACCTGCCCCCCGCGGTGGGCGTGCTGGTCGAGTACGACGGTGCTGCCCTCGAGGCTGCCCGCGCGGTGGCGATGCAGGTGGCCGCGATGAAGCCGCGATACGTCACCAGGGACGAGGTTCCGGCCGACGTGCTGGCCAACGAGCGGCGTATCGCCGAGGAGACCGCCCGCAAGGAGGGCAAACCGGAGCAGGCGCTACCGAAGATCGTCGAAGGCCGCCTCAACGGCTTCTTCAAGGACTCCGTGTTGTTGGAGCAGTCCTCCGTGCAGGAGTCCAAGAAGACCGTCAAGGCCTTTCTCGACGAGGCCGGGGTGACGGTGCGACGGTTCGCTCGCTTCGAGGTCGGCCAAGCCTGACCCGCTCATGAACGCCGACCGGCTGGTGGGTCCCGGATACCGCAGAGTGCTGCTCAAACTCGGCGGGGAGATGTTCGGTGGCGGGGGAGTCGGAGTGGATCCCGAGGTGGTGAAGGCTGTTGCGCGGCAGATCGCCGAGGTAGTCGCCAGCGGGGTGCACATGGCGGTGGTGATTGGCGGGGGGAACTTCTTCCGGGGTGAGGAGCTCCAGCAAGGTGGCATGGAGCGCTCCCGCGCCGACTACATGGGCATGCTCGGCACCGTGATGAATTGCCTGGCCCTGCAGGACTTTCTGGAACGCGAGCACAAGATCGATACTCGGGTACAGACGGCCATCACGATGGGTCAGGTCGCTGAGCCCTACATTCCCCGCCGGGCCATCCGGCACCTCGAGAAGGGCCGGGTGGTGATTTTCGGGGCCGGTGTGGGGATGCCGTATTTCTCCACCGATACCACCGGTGCCCAGCGGGCATTGGAGATCGGTTGTGAGGTTCTGCTGATGGGCAAGGCGGTCGATGGTGTTTACACCGCCGATCCCAGGATCGATCCCTCGGCCACGATGTTCACCCACATCACCCATCGTGAAGTGCTCGAGCGCGGGCTGAAAGTCGCGGATGCGACCGCGTTCAGCCTGTGTATGGATAACAAGCTGCCGATCATCGTGTTCAATCTGCTCACCGAGGGCAATATCGCTCGGGCGGTGCGTGGTGAGCCGATAGGGACGCTGGTCAGCACTGAAGGCGCATCAGGCTAGTAGCAAGGAGCAGCCGTGATCGAGGACACCCTCTTCGATGCCGAGGAGAAGATGGAAAAAGCCGTGTCGGTGGCCAAGGAGGATCTCGCCACAGTGCGCACCGGTCGGGCCAGCCCGGCGATGTTCTCCAAGATCGTCGTGGATTACTACGGCGCTGCCACCCCACTGATCCAGCTGGCCAGCGTGACGGTCCCGGAGGCCCGGATGGCGGTAATCAAGCCCTACGACCCCAGCCAGCTGAAACCGATGGAAAAGGCGATCCGGGACTCTGATTTGGGCGTCAATCCCACCAACGACGGCCTGATTATCCGGGTGATCATCCCGCACCTGTCCGAGGAGCGGCGCCGGGATCTGGTCAAGGTCGCTCATACCAAAGGTGAGGACGCCAAGGTCGCTATCCGCAATATCCGTCGAAAGGCCAAGGAAGCGCTGCATCGCATCTCTCGTGACGGCGAGGCCGGCGAGGACGACGTGACCCGGGCCGAGAAGGAACTCGAGGTCACCACGCACCGGTACGTGGGGCAGGTTGACGAGCTCGTCAAGCACAAGGAATCTGAACTGCTCGAGGTCTGAGTGTCCGCCAGCAGGCTGCCCGAGCAACCTATTCCCGCGGTGCACCCGGTGGAGGCCCGCACCCGCCGGGCGGGCCGGAACCTGTGGGCGGCGATCGCAGTCGGGCTGGCGATGGGTACGGCCATCCTGGTGGCGCTGTTCACCGTGCGCCACATCTTCATCGGGATCGTGGCCGCATCGGTGGCAATATCCAGCTGGGAGCTGGCCGGAGCGTTGCGCCGGGCCGGTATCGGGGTCGCGCTGCCGCCAGTGCTTTTCGGTGGGCAAGCGATGGTGTGGCTGGCATGGCCGTTCGGCCGGGACGGCGTACTCGTCGCGTTCATGATCACTGCGCTGGCCTGCTTGGTGTGGCGATTCCCGAAAGGCGTGGCAGGGTATGTCCGAGACGTCAGCGCGTCGGTGTTCAGTGCAGCCTATGTGGCCGGATTCGCTGCCTTCGCGACGCTGCTGGTGGTTCCTATCGACGGTGCGGCGCGGGCGTCATGCCTGATACTCGCGGGGGCTGCCTCGGACATCGGCGGCTACGCCGCAGGAGTGCTGAGCGGGCGACACTTAATGGCGCCCTCGATCAGCCCGAAGAAGTCCTGGGAGGGTTTCATCGGATCGCTGGTTGTCGGGATTGCGGCCGGTGCGCTGGCGGTGATCTTGCTGCTGGGTGGTCAGCTGTGGCAGGGAGTGCTGTTCGGTGCGGCGATCGTGCTGACGGCCACCGGCGGGGACCTGGTCGAATCACTGATCAAGCGTGATCTCGGCGTTAAGGACATGGGTACCGTGCTGCCTGGCCACGGTGGGTTGCTGGACCGGATCGACTCCCTGCTGCCCTCGGCGGTGGTGGCCTGGCTGTTGCTGAGCCTGATGGTTCCGGTCAGCTAACTCGTTCTGATCGCCCAGGCCTGCCTCCGGAAAGACACCACATCCGGCTGAACATCTGTGTACACTATTGAACATGAGTGTTCAGACAGGTGCCGTGCTCGAAACGGCGACGCGGGTGTTGCTGGCGGATCCGGCGGCGTCCTTGGCGGATGTCGCCCGGGCGGCGGGAATCAGCCGCACCAGCCTGTACACGCTGTACCCGACCCGGGCGGCTTTGCTGGTGGCGCTGGCGCACGAGGCGATGGACCTGGTGGACCAGGCCTACGCGCAGGCCGAGCTGGACGCCGGCGAGCCGGTGGCCGTGGTGCTGCGTCGGCTGGTCGAGCTCGTGATGCCGTTCGGCCCGCGAATGGAGTTCCTGCTGCGGGAACGTTCGCTGGATATCGAGCCAGACGTGGTCGCCCGTTACCAGGCCCTCGACCAACCGCTGATCGACCTGATCATGCGTGCCCAGGTCAGCGGCGCGCTCAATCCGGCGCTGCCGGCATGGTGGGTTGCCGCCGCCTTGTGGGGCACCGTCTACAGCGCATGGGAGGCCGTCGCCGATGGCCGACTCGCCCGACGGGACGCGCCCGAGCTGGTGCTGACCACCGTGCTCCATGGGCTGATCCCCCGGTGAACACCCGCACCACCCCGACCTGAAGGAGACTTCCCATGACCACCACCGACCATCGCCCGGCCTGGTGCCTGGATCACCTCCTCGACCGTGGCCGCACCGCCCTTCGCATCACCGCGAACTCGGTCACGTTGCGGGTCCTCGCCGCCATCGGAGACCCGGTGGCCCAGCTACTCGCCGCCGGTGAGGCCGACGACATCTACGACATCCACGAGCGGATCCGCGCCCGCGGACCGCTGACCCCCAGCAGGACGGGTCTGCTCGCGGTCACCTCGCACAGCCTGTGCCGCGAGATCCTGCGCGACCCCCGGTTCGGGGTCCGCCAGCTGGACGGGCAGCTCGTCGGCAGCGAGGAGATGCCGCAATCCACCGACGGCCCGCTGGGGAACTCGTTCCTCGAGCTCGATCCACCCGACCACACCCGGCTGCGACGGCTGGCCGCCCCGGCGTTCCGGCCCGCGGTCCTCCGCGGTTTCGCAGACCGTCTCGAAGCCCTCGCCCACGAGTTGCTCGACCGGGTCGACGGGCGCGAGCAGTTCGACCTTATCGACGATTTCGCCGCCCCATTCCCGATCACCGTGATCAGCGACCTGCTCGGCATCCCCGACGTCGACACCGCCCGGTTCGCCGAGATCGGCATGCTGATCGGGCAATCCCTCGACGGCGTCCGCTCGCTGCGCCAAGCCGACCGGCTGCGCACCGCCAACGACGAGCTCGCCACCCTGTTCACCCGGCTCGCTGACGACCGGCGCACCGATCCCGGTGACGACGTCATCAGCCTGCTCACCACCGCACAAGCTGATGGCCGGCTGACTGGGCCTGACCTCGTGGCAACATGCGGGCTGCTGTTGATCGCCGGCTTCGAGACCACCGTCAACCTCATCGGCAACGGCGTCGATGCACTGCTCGCCGACCGCACCGGCTGGGACCGGGTCGCTGCCGACCCTGCTCTGGCCGAGGCAGCGGTCGAGGAGACCCTGCGTTACGACCCCCCGGTCCAGATCACGCTGCGCGCCGCGCACGAGTCGGTCGAGCTGGCCGAGAGTATCCTTCCCGCCGACACCGCCGTCCTGCTTGACCTCGCTGCCGCCAACCGCGACCCCGACGTTTACCCGCACCCGGAGCGGTTCGACCTCGATCGCCCCCGCGACATCGAACACCTCGCCTTCTCCAACGGCATCCACTACTGCCTCGGCGCTCCCCTTGCTCGCCTTGAGGGCGCCATCGCCTACCGCGTCCTCACCCAACGCCTCCCGAATCTGCGGCCTCTGCCCGGTGCGCGGCACCGCGGCGGCAGCACCATCCGCGGCTACCGCACCTACCCGGTCACCGCGCACCCGCGACACGGTCACGCCCCAGATCTACCGAACCACGCCACGGGCACAATGGACCGGTGACCGACCTGGGGGTGCTGGCCAGCCCTAACATCTGGAACTGGCCGGAGGTCTACGAGCGGGAAAATCAGGCGGTCGACGCCGATGGGGCGCTGTGGGCGGCACTAGCCGAGCAGGTCGACTGGAGTGGCGCCGACATCGTCGATGTCGGCTGCGGGGACGGGTTTCACCTGCCTCGATTCGCCGCGCTGGCCCGCGACGTGGTGGGGGTGGAGCCGCACCCACCGCTGGTGACCCGCGCCCGCCAGCGGGTCCGCGACCTACCCCAGGTCCGGGTGCTCGCCGGTTGCGCTCAACGGCTGCCGCTGCCTGACTCCAGTGCCGATCTGGTGCATGCCCGCATCGCCTACTTCTTCGGCCCGGGTTGTGAACCCGGTCTAGCAGAGGCGCGGCGGGTGCTCAGGCCCGGCGGCACTCTGGTCGTCATCGACCTGGACGGCACCCAAGCCCCCTACGGTGCGTGGTTGTGTGCCGCGGCGCCCCGCTACCGGCCCGCCGCGGTCGAGGCGTTCTTCGTCGCCCAGGGCTTCGCGTGCCGCCGGGTGGACACCGTGTGGCGGTTCCGTGTCCGTGGTGACTTGGAGGATGCGCTGCGCATCGAGTTCACTCCCGAGGTCGCCGCTCGGGCGATCGCCCAGATCCCTGGGCTGACCATCCCGGTCCGCTACCGTCTGCACCTGCGCCATGTACCGGATGACCTCCGCCCTGGAGCGCGGCGACAGTGATCTCGCCGTCGAACTGGCCGGCTCGGTGCGGCCCGCGCACATCGCCAGCCCGGAACGCCGCGCTAAACACTGGCTCGACACCGGCCGCGCGCTGGCCGCCCTGCGCGGCAGGGAGTACGACGCCGTAGCCGCGTTCCAACGAAGCGAAACGCTTGCCGCGCTACGCCTGCGCTCGAACATCTACGCACGCGAGGCGGTCACCGGCCTCCTGCCGCGGGTTCGCCGCGACACCGCAGCAGGCCGCGAACTGCACGGGATCGCCTACCGCATGGGCCTCGACGCCTAGACCCTCGATGCGGCAGGCGCCGAGTTGCTCCGCGAGCAGCGTCAGGGCGATCTACTCGGGGTCCTGGGGGTGCCGTCGTCAGGGGCTGCGCCGCGAGCCACGTGCTGGCCTGGAACACTGAAAATCGACATGACTGTGCTGCCGCTGGTGTTCCAGGCCCCGCGCCGGGGCATGCCGCCACGGCATCTCGCTGATCTCGACCGTGACCAGCGTCGCGCCGTGGTGACCGAGCTGGGTGAGCCGGCCTTCCGCGCCGATCAGCTGGCCCGGCACTATTTCGCGCGGCTGAGTACCGATCCGGCCGCGATGACCGATCTGCCAGCAGCAAGCCGGGATCGGCTGATAGCCGAGTTGCTGCCGGAGCTGGCCACCCCTGTGCGGCACGTCAGCTGTGACGGCGGCATGACCCGGAAGACGCTGTGGCGGGCGGCGGACGGGGCGCTCACCGAGAGCGTGCTGATGCGCTACCCGGACCGGGCCACGGTATGTATCTCCAGCCAGGCCGGCTGCGGGATGGCGTGCCCGTTCTGCGCCACCGGGCAGGGCGGGCTGACCCGCAACCTGTCCACCGCGGAGATCGTCGACCAGGTGCGCGCGGCCGCGGCCGCGATCCGGGACGGTGAGCTGGCCGGCGGAGCGGGCCGGCTGTCCAACGTCGTGTTCATGGGCATGGGCGAGCCGCTGGCCAATTACCAGCGGGTGGTCACCGCTCTGCGCCGGATTACCGACCCGGCACCCGAGGGCTTGGGCCTGTCCCAGCGGTCAGTGACGGTATCCACCGTGGGTCTGGTGCCGGCGATCCGCCGGCTGGCCGCCGAGGGATTGCAGGTCACCCTCGCGGTGTCGCTGCACGCCCCGGACGACGAGTTGCGGGACACCCTGGTCCCGGTGAACCGCCGGTGGAAGGTGGCCGAAGTGCTCGACGCCGCGCGGCATTACGCGGAGAGCACCGGGCGCCGGGTGTCCATCGAGTATGCGCTGATCCGGGATGTCAATGACCAGCCGTGGCGGGCTGATCTGCTTGGCCGGCTGCTGCGCGAACGTCTGGGCGCCCTGGTGCACGTGAACCTCATCCCGCTGAACCCCATCCCTGGCAGTGAATGGGACGCCAGCCCGTTGCCGGTCCAGGAGGAGTTCGTGGCTCGGGTGCGCGCCGCCGGGGTGGCCTGCACCGTGCGGGATACCCGCGGTCGGGAGATCGCCGCCGCCTGCGGCCAGCTCGCCGCGGCCCAGCCCTAACAGATATGTTGCTGAAGTGCTGCGATCCGCTGCATAATGCATGCTATGCCCGTCTCCATCACCATCCGCAACGTGCCCGATGACGTCCGCGACGAGCTCGCAAGCAGGGCCGCGCGTGCCGGGCGTTCACTCCAGGAGCAGCTGCGTAGCGAGCTGATCGAGCTTGCCCGGCGGCCGTCGGTCGAGCAGCTCCTTGATCGTGTCCGGGAACGAAAGGCAACCATATCGACCCGCCTGAGCGTTGAAGAGATTCTCGCGCACCGCGACGCTGATCGACGATGACGCTGGTCATCGATGCGGGGGTGGTGGTCGCGGCACTGGTCGATGATGGTCCGCACGGCCGGTGGGCCGAGTCGATGCTGGCATCCGGACCGCTGGTCGCGCCGCACCTGATGCCGGTTGAGGCGGCGAACATCCTTCGTCGCGCCTGCCTGACGGGTGTGCTCAACGCGGACTCCGCGCACCTGGCGCACGCCGACCTGCTGAGGTTGCGGGTGGATCTCGTGGGCTACGAGGCAGTGGCTGAGCGCGTGTGGGGTCTTCATAGCGTCGTCACTGTCTACGACGCTTGTTACGTTGCTCTTGCCGAGGCACTGGATGCCCCGCTGGCCACCATCGATCTACGGCTGAGCCGAGCACCCGGGCCTCGCTGCGTATTCAAGACCCCACCGACCCGCTGATCGCGGCGGTGGTGCGCCGTCATTCCAGTCCGGACTCGCGCAGCGTGATGTTGAGGCGTCCGCCGAAGGTGACACGCTGGCGAGGACACTGGAGCCGTGCGTCTTCCCGTTATGCCGCCCGTCGCGCCGATGCTGGCCAAGCCCGCTGCCACCATTCCTGCTGGCCAGCACTATGAACCGAAGTGGGATGGCTTCCGGTCGATCATTTTCCGCGATGGTGACGAGGTCGAGATCGGCAGCCGCAACGAGCGGGGGATGACCCGCTACTTCCCTGAGGTCGTCGAGGCTGTCCTGGCGAACTTTCCGCTCCGCGCGGTGATCGACGGCGAGATTGTCATCGCCGATGCCGGACGCAACACCCTCGATTTCGAGGCGCTGCAGCAGCGGATCCACCCGGCCGCCAGCCGGGTCAGGCTCTTGTCCGAGCAGACCCCGGCCAGCTTCGTCGCCTTCGACCTGCTTGCTCTCGGCGACGACGACCTCACCCAGAAACCGCTCGTGGAGCGACGGGCAGCGTTGGAGTATGCGCTCGGCGGCGCCACCGCGCCGGTGTACGTCACGCCGGCCACGCAGGATCAGGACATCGCTCAGCACTGGTTCGAGCAGTTCGAAGGGGCCGGCTTGGACGGGCTGATCGCCAAGCAGCTCGGGCAACCCTACCAGCCGGACAAGCGGGTGATGACCAAGATCAAGCACGAGCGCAGCGCTGACTGCGTCGTCGCTGGTTACCGGGTGCACAAGTCCGGCCCGGACGCCATTGGGTCCTTGCTGCTCGGCCTCTACGACGACCGGGGTGTGCTGGTGTCAGTGGGCGTGGTCGGGTCGTTTCCGATGACCCGGCGACGGGAGCTGCTGATCGAGATGCAGCCACTGGTCACCACGTTCGACGACCACCCGTGGGCGTGGGCGCGGCAGGAGGAGGGCGAGCGCACTCCACGCAAGTCCGAGACCAGCCGCTGGAACGCCGGCAAGGACCTCTCGTTCATCCCGCTTCGCCCCGAGCGGGTCGTCGAGGTCCGCTACGACTACATGGAAGGCGTCCGGTTCCGCCACACTACCCAGTTCGTCCGCTGGCGCCCCGACCGCGACCCGCGCTCGTGCACCTACGATCAGCTGGAGCATCCCATCCGCTTCAACATCATCGACGTGCTCACCAACAGCTAGCTCAAGATCTGTCCCGGTCGGCCCATTCGAGGAGCGGCGCCAGGTCGAACACTGCGGTGTCGATGCCGGCGTGGACATCACCTAGGCGGGCGAAGCGGTCGGGGACGGTGGCCAGGGTGAAGTCAGCCAGGGCGGAGCGGACCAGATCGAGCTTGGTCTCACCACGGGCGGGGAAGTAGACCTGGTCCGGGTTGGTGATCCGGACCTTCCGGTGGCCGATCTCCAGCTCGATTGCCGGCGAGCCGCTCAATCCCGCCAGCGCCGCCTGGCTTTGTAGGCCCTCAGGTGGCTAACGAGCAGCATCATCACAAGGATCGTGCCGAGGGCGATCAGATAGGCGTCCTCAACGCGGCCGAGGTGATTACCGATGAGCATCGCGAATAGTGCAAGCGCGGTGAGCCACCCGGCAATCCTGCCGGCTCGGGGGAACTCGCCATGCCAACCCCAGTCGGCCGATGGTTCCCGGTCCGGGTCGTGCTCACTGTGGGTCGAGTGCCCTCCGGAAGGATGCTGTTCAGTCACGGCCACAGCGGCATCATCGCATACTGTCGGCGGAACTGGCGGGACCCAGGCGCTAGGCCGGTCCCGCCAGTCCAGCAGGGTCAGTAGCGCCACACTCCTCGACGCCCGATGGCGAGCCGGTAGATGATCAGAAGGATGAGCGATCCGACGATCGCGACGATCCAGGTCTGGAGATTCCAGAACGACCCCAAACCCTGTCCGAAAATAAGGCTTCCGAGGAAACCGCCGATCAAGGCCCCGATGATGCCCAACAGTATCGTGACGATGAAGCCGCCAGGATCATTACCCGGCATGATCAGTTTGGCGATGGCGCCGGCGACGAGCCCGAGTACAACCCAACCGAGAATGCTTAGTAGAAAGCTCATGCCCACTCCCTCCGTGTGCACACGGTGCCAGTGTGATCTGCGCCGGGCGACCGTGCACGCATTACCTTGCGGCCATCGGGAACAATGACCTGGATGGACGCCTCGCCTCGGTCCCGGTCAGTGCTTCTGCTGGGCAGCACCGGGTCGATCGGCGTTCAGGCGCTGGACGTGATCCACCGCAACCCGCAGCGCTTCCGGGTGGTCGGGCTGGCCGCTGGCGGCGCAGACCCGCAGGCGCTGGCCGTTCAGGTCCTGCAGACCGGCGCACCTGCCGTCGCCATCGCCCGCGGTCGAGCGGCGCAGGATCTGCAGCTGGCGCTGTTCGCCGAAGCGCAGCGACGTGGATACGACCGGGGTGGTTACCGGATGCCCCGGATCCTGGTGGGCCCCGAGGCGGTAGTGGAGCTCGTCGAGACCCAGCCCGCGGACGTGGTGCTCAACGGCGTGACCGGGTCCCGGGGCCTGGCACCGACGCTGGCCGCTCTGCGCAGCGGGGCCACCCTGGCCTTGGCCAACAAGGAGTCTCTGGTAGCCGGGGGCGCACTGGTGACCGGTGCCGCCGCGCCCGGCCAGATCGTGCCGGTGGACTCCGAGCACTCCGCCCTCGCCCAGTGCCTGCGGGCCGGCCGCCGGACGGAGGTGTCCCGGTTGGTGCTCACCGCCTCCGGCGGCCCGTTTCGCGGGCACCGCCGCGAGCAGCTCGACGGTGTCACCGCCGAGCAGGCGCTGGCGCATCCGACCTGGCGGATGGGGCCGGTGGTCACGGTGAACTCGGCCACCCTGGTAAACAAAGGTCTGGAGCTGATCGAAACTCATGTGCTTTTCGACATCCCCTACGATCGCATCGACGTCGTGGTGCACCCGCAGTCGGTGATTCACTCGATGGTCACCTTCACCGATGGTTCGACGATCGCCCAGGCGAGCCCCCCTGACATGCGGTTGCCGATCGCGCTGGCGCTCGGCTGGCCGGACCGGGTGGCCGGTGCGGCGCCGGCGTGCGAGTTCGGTAACGCAACGAGCTGGACGTTCGAACCGGTGGATATCGAGACCTTCCCCGCCATCGAGCTGGCCAGGGCGGCGGGCGCCGCCGGTGGTTGCGTCCCGGCGGTCTTCAACGCGGCGAATGAGGAAGCTGTAACAGCCTTCCTGGCCGGCCGCATCCGCTTCCGTGGGATTGTCGACGCGGTGGCGGCTGTGGTGGATGAGGCATCAGGGTGGCGAGCCGACCCCACTACGGTGGAGGACGTGCTCGCCGCCGAGGACTGGGCCCGGCGCAGGGCCACGGAGTTGCTGGGCGGCCAAGCGGCCCGGGCTGGGAGGAGTGACGCGTGACGTTCGTGCTGGGGGTAGTGCTGTTCGCGGTGGCCATCGGGATTTCCATTGCCCTGCACGAGGCCGGCCACATGTACAGCGCGAAAGCCTTCGGAATGAAGGTGCGCCGCTATTTCATCGGCTTCGGCCCTACCCTGTTCTCCTTCCGCCGGGGGGAGACCGAGTACGGGCTCAAAGTGATCCCGGCCGGTGGCTTCTGCGATATCGCCGGGATGACCTCGCTGGAGGAGCTATCGGATCCGGAGGAGCGTAAGCGCGCATTCTTCCGGTTCGCCACCTGGAAGCGGGTGGTGGTGCTCTCCGCTGGCTCGCTGACTCACTTTGCCCTGGGTATCGTGCTGATCTACGTGATGGCGGTGTCGACCGGCCTGCCCAACCTCAACCCCGCGCCGATCCCCGCGGTGGTATCCGCGGTCAGCCCGTGCCTCGGGGCGCGGGCCGACGGCTCCTGCGCGCCGGGATCCCCGGCACCGGCCAGTGACGCGGGGCTGGCGCCGGGGGATCGCGTGCTGGCGGTGGCGGGTACCCCGGTGCGTAAGGTCGATGAGCTGTTCACCGCTATCCAAAGTCGTTCCGGCCCGACCGAGGTGCGGTTCGACCGCAACGGGCAGCAGCACACGGTGATGATCGATATCGCCCAGGTGCCGTTCTCGACATTGGGTGGCAACAGCGACCGGATGGTCGGCGCGATCGGCATCGCACCGCTGCGCCCGCCTGCTGTGACGCCGCGCTCCGGTCCGGTGGACGCGGTGGGCCAGACCCTCGGCTTCACCGGCACCATGTTCGCCAATACGTGGGAAGGCCTCAAGGCGTTCCCGCAGCGGGTCCCGGCGCTGCTGGACCGGATCGCCGGGAAGGAACGGCCGGACACTCCGATGAGCGTGATCGGAGCCAGCGTGCTCGGTGGTGACGCCGCGGACTTCGGCGCGTGGTGGTTCTTCCTGTTCCTGCTCGTGGCACTGAACCTGTTCCTCGGAGTGTTCAACCTGCTGCCGTTGCTGCCGCTGGATGGTGGGCACATCGCCGTGAACGTCTATGAAGCCGTCCGCAACGCCATCCGGCGGGCCACTGGCCGCGCCAACGGACCTCCGGTGGACTACACCCGGCTGATGCCGCTGACGTATGCGGTCGTGCTCGTCTTCATCGGGGTGAGCCTGTTGACCCTCACCGCCGACGTCATCAATCCGATCCGCCTGCGCCAATGAGCCCCACCGATAACACCGGGCCGGCCATGATCGGTATGCCGGCCGTGCCACCGCCGGTGCTCGCCCCGCGCCGCAAGACCCGTCAGCTGCAGGTTGGTCCGGTGGGCGTGGGCAGTGCGCATCCGGTGTCCGTGCAGTCGATGACCACCACCCTCACCGCCGACATCAACGCCACCCTGCAGCAGATCGCCGAGCTCACCGCGGCGGGCTGCGACATCGTGCGGGTCGCGGTGCCCAGCGCCGATGACGCGGCGGCGCTGCCAGCCATCGCGCGCAAGTCCCGGATCCCGGTGATCGCCGATATTCATTTCCAGCCCAAGTACGTTTTCGCCGCGATCGATGCGGGGTGCGCGGCAGTGCGAGTCAACCCCGGGAATATCAAGAAGTTCGATGACCGGGTGGCTGAGATCGCCAAGGCCGCGCGGGACGCCGGTACGCCGATCAGGATCGGCGTCAACGCCGGATCACTGGACCCCAAGATCCTGGCCAAGTATGGCAAGGCGACCCCGGAGGCGCTGGTCGCCTCCGCATTGTGGGAGGCGAGCCTATTCGCCGAGCACGACTTTCACGACATCAAGATCTCGGTGAAACACCACGACCCGGTGATCATGGTGCGGGCCTATGAGCAGCTCGCGGCGCAGTGTGACTACCCGTTGCATCTCGGCGTCACCGAGGCTGGCCCGGCATTCCAGGGCACCATCAAATCGGCCACCGCGTTCGGGGCGTTGCTCAGCCAGGGCATCGGCGACACCATCCGGGTCTCCCTGTCCGCGCCACCGGTCGAGGAGGTCAAGGTCGGCCAGCAGATCCTGGAGTCGCTGAACCTGCGGACCCGCCGGCTGGAGATCGTGTCCTGCCCGTCTTGCGGCCGGGCCCAGGTCGATGTCTATAAGCTCGCCGAGGAGGTGACCGCAGGCCTGGAAGGCATGGAGGTACCGCTACGGGTGGCGGTGATGGGCTGCGTGGTCAACGGGCCGGGAGAGGCCCGCGAAGCCGACCTCGGGGTGGCCTCAGGCAACGGCAAGGGTCAGATCTTCGTCCGTGGCGAGGTGATCAAAACCGTACCGGAGGCGAAGATCGTCGAGACGCTCATCGAGGAGGCCCTCCGCCTCGCTGAAGCGGAGGGGTCGTGAGTGCCAAACAGTGTTATGGCACTGTTACGCGCTCACGGGCGCACGTGTTGGGTGATCAGCATGTGCGCAGTGTCCGCGCGGCGCTGGCCACTGACCCGGTGATGTCCTGCATGGTCGCTGCGCGGATCGAGAGCGGCGGCCTGGATCCGGGGCTGCTCGGCGGGGAGCTATGGGGTTTCTCGGCTGACCCGGATGGGAGCCGCGATGGTGTGCTGGCGGGGCTGTGCTTCTCCGGCGCGAACTTCGTTCCGCTGTGCGGTGGACGCTTGGCGATGCAGGCTTTCGCCGAGCGGGCGGCCAGCCGGGCCAGATCCTGCTCGTCGATGGTGGGACCGGCCGATCATGTGCTCGAGTTGTGGTCGCAGCTGGGTGAATGCTGGGGGCCGGCCCGTGAGGAGCGTCCGAATCAGCCGCTGCTGGTGCTCGCCGGGCCGCCCCGGGTGCCGGAGGACCCGCTGGTGCGGGTGGTGCGACCGGAGGAGTTGGACCGCTACCTGCCGGCTGCCGTGGCGATGTTCAGCGAGGAGGTGGGGGTCGATCCCCGCCTTCCCGACGGCGGTGCCGGATACCGGGCCCGGGTCGCTGAGTTGATCGCGGCAGGTCGCGCATTCGCCCGCTTCGAGGCTGGTGAAGTGGTGTTCAAGGCGGAGATCGGGGCAATGTCCGCCACCGTTGGCCAGATCCAGGGCGTTTGGGTACACCCCGATCGGCGTGGGCAGGGCCTCGCGGCGGCCGCGACGGCCGCTGTGGTGGTGCGACTCCAGCGGATGGGTCGGATCGCCAGCCTGTACGTCAACGCCTACAACCAGCCGGCTCGCGCTGCATACCGACGCGTCGGTTTCACCCAGGTGGGCTGCTTCGCCACCGTACTGTTCTGATCCATCGCTGCGCGCTACTGGGACAGGGCATACTCGCGGCCGTGCGCCGAAGACGTCTGGTCACCGCCGTCCTGGCGGCCTGGGCGGTGACGCTCAGCCTGGGGTCGCTGCTTACCGGCTGTGGGATCTTCGGGGCCGATCCGCGTGATGCGGTGGCCGCGTTTCTCGATGCGGTGGCCCGGGGCGACGCCGCCGCAGCCGGGCGGCTCACTGACGATCCGGTTGCCGCCACCGGGTTGATCCAGCAGGTTCGCGACGAACTAAAACCAGCGCAGGTGCAGCTTGCCGTGGGCGATGTCCAGTCTGGTGACCGCATCGCCTCAGCGTCCTTCTCCGCGGTCTGGAACCTGGGCAGGAACCGGCAATGGCGGTACACGGGCGGTTTCGACCTGGTCCCCTCCGACACTGGCTGGTCGGTGCGGTGGAGCCCGGCGGTGCTGCATCCGCGCCTTTCCGCGCCGCAACGGCTGGCGCTGCGCGAGGTGCCGGCTGAGCCCGCCCCGGTGGTCGATCGCGCCGGGGTGCCGTTGTTCAGCTGGCAAACCGTGGTCACCGTCGCGCTGGACCGCGGTAAGACTCCCGATCTGGCCGCGGTGGCTGCCCGACTGGCGGCCGTCCTGGCGCAATTCGACCCTCTGATCACCCAGCAATCGATCATCGCGGGAGCCAACGCGACCCCACCGGGACAGCCCAGCGCGGTGGTGGGGCTGCGCGAGAACGATTACCAATCGGTGCGGGATCGGATCTACGATCTCCCCGGGGTGAGCTTCCCCACCCAGCAGCAACTGCTGGGACCCGATCGGGACTTCGCCACTCAGCTGGTGCCGGGCATTCGCCAGGTGGCCGAAGAGCAACTCGACAACGCCGCCGGGTGGCAGGTCGTCGCGGTGAACCCGAGGGGAGAGGAAGTCGACACCCTCGCCGCCGAGCAGCCCCGTGCGGTGCCGACCCTGACCACCACGGTCGACCGCTCCGTGCAAGCCGCCGCAGAACGGGCCCTCGCCACAGTACCCAACCCGGCGATGATCGTCGCGATGCAACCGTCCACCGGAGACATCCTCGCGGTCGCGCAGAATCGCCCGGCTGATATCCAAGGCGCGTTGGCGCTGACCGGGCGCTACCCGCCGGGTTCCACGTTCAAGATTGTCACGGCAGTGGCGGCGCTGGAGGCCAAGCAGGTCACAGTGGACTCACCAGTGGCCTGCCCGGCGACCACCACCGTCGGGGAGCGAGTCGTGCCGAATGACAATCGTTTCGATCTGGGCACCGTGCCGCTGCGCACCGCGTTCGCCCGGTCCTGCAACACCACCTTCGCGCAATTGGCGGCCCGTCTGGGAGCTGGTGCACTGACCGATGCGGCGTACCAGCTGGGAATTGGGCTGGACTACGACATTCCCGGCCTCACCACTGTCACCGGTCAGGTCCCCCCCTCGGAGTCGTTGGTGCGGCGCGCGGAGAACGGGTTCGGGCAGGGCCGGGTGCTCGCCAGCCCGTTCGGCATGGCGCTGGTGGCCACGACGGTGGCAGCCGGCGGTAAGGTTCCCACTCCGGTTCTGCTCAGAGGCATACAGACCCAGATGACGCTGGGGCCAGTGGCACCGATCCCGCGCGAGATCGTCGACGCGATGCGAGTGATGATGCGGCAAGCGGTGACCCAGGGCACCGCCACATCGCTGATCGGCCAGGGCGAGCTGTTCGGCAAAACCGGGACCGCGGAGGATGACCGCGCCGGTGCGCACGGCTGGTTCGTCGGGTTCCGGGGAGATCTTGCGTTCGCGACCCTAGTGGTCGGTGCGGGCTCATCCGGCCCAGCCCTGGAAACCTCTGGACGTTTCCTGTCCGCGCTGTCGCCACCGTGACGTTCACACCGTGACGTTTACACCACCGTCAGCGGCCTAGACTGGGGCAATGCCCGTGCGAACTCCGTTACGTCCTGGCCGGCAGACTCCGACGCGTCCGGTCCCTCCGGAGATCCGCCGGCCGGAATACGTGGGGAAGGCCAAGCCCAGCCCGTGCACCGACTCGTTGATTCAGCCGGCCGAGGTGATCGAGGCGATGCGGGTCGCGGGAAAGATCGCCGCTGCGGCGTTGGCCGAGGGTGGGCGGGCGGTGGCGCCCGGCGTCACGACCGACGAGGTCGATCGGGTGGTGCACGAGTTCCTGCTCGACCACGGCGCCTATCCCTCGACGCTGGGGTACAAGCGTTTTCCCAAGTCGTGCTGCACGTCGCTGAACGAGGTGATCTGCCACGGCATCCCGGACTCGACCGTGATCGAGGACGGCGACATCGTGAACATCGACGTCACCGCCTTCATCGGTGGCGTGCACGGCGACACCAACGCCACCTTCCTGGCAGGTGAGGTGTCCGAGGAGGACCGGCTGCTGGTCGAGCGCACCCACGAGGCGATGATGCGCGGGATCAGCGCGGTGCGCGCGGGCCGGCAGCTCAACGTGATCGGCCGGGTTATCGAGGCGTACGCCAAGCGCTTCGGTTACGGCGTGGTCCGCGACTTCACCGGCCACGGCATCGGCCGTTGTTTCCACGGCAAGCTGGTCGTGCTGCATTACGACGAGCCGTCCGTGGATGTCGTCCTGGAAGAAGGCATGACCTTCACCATCGAGCCGATGATCACCCTGGGCACGGTCGAGTACGACGTCTGGCCGGACGGCTGGACGGTGACCACTAAGGACAAGCAGCGCACCGCACAGTTCGAGCACACCCTAGTCGTCACCGCGGATGGCGCGGAGATCTTGACGTTGTCGTAGCTGATGCGTGGAGCGTTGCTCGTCGCCGGCACCACCTCGGATGCGGGTAAGAGCGTGCTGGTGGCCGGGATCTGTCGGTGGCTGGCCCGCCGCGGGGTGTCGGTGGCCCCGTTCAAGGCGCAGAACATGTCCAACAACTCGGTGGTCACTCCCGACGGTGGGGAGATCGGCCGGGCCCAGGCCATGCAAGCCGCTGCCTGCGGCATCGAGCCCGAGGTACGGCTCAACCCGGTGTTGCTCAAACCGGGCAGCGACCGCTGCGCCCAAGTGGTGGTGCTCGGGCAGGCCTGCGGCACGGTGTCCGCTCTCTCTTACCGGGACCGCAAAGCCGAACTGCTCGACGTCGTGGTTCGTACGCTGGCCGCGTTGCGAGCCGAGTACGACGTGGTGATCTGCGAGGGCGCCGGGTCGCCCACCGAGATCAATCTGCGGTCCACCGACATCGCCAACATGGGGTTGGCCCGGGCGGCTGGGCTGCCGGTGCTGGTGGTCGGGGACATCGACCGCGGGGGAGTGCTCGCGCACCTGTTCGGCACCCTGGCCTTGCTCTCGCCCGCCGACCAGGCTTTAATGGCCGGCTTTGTGATCAACAAGTTCCGCGGTGATCCAGAGTTGCTCGCTCCCGGCTTGGCGCAGTTGCAGGCGTTGACCGGCCGGCGCAGCTACGGCGTGCTGCCTTTCTGCGAGGGTTTGTGGCTGGACGCCGAGGACTCGCTAGGGCATGTTGCCGACGGTGTGGTTGGCCGGCCGGCTCCACCGCATGGCAGCCAGTGGCTGCGGGTGGCCGCGGTGCGGCTGCCCCGGATCTCCAATGGCACCGACGTCGACGCGCTGGCCTGCGAGCCCGGCGTGGTGGTGCGCTACGTGACCGAGCCTTCCCGGCTGGCTGACGCCGACCTGGTGGTGCTACCTGGCTCCAAATCCACCGTGGCCGACCTGTCCTGGCTGTGCCGGACCGGCTTGGCCGCTGCGGTGACGGCACACGCGGAGGCTGGACGCCCGGTGCTGGGTCTCTGCGGCGGCTACCAGATGCTGGCGCGGTGCATTACCGATCACGTCGAGTCTTGCGCAGGGGAGGTGGCTGGTCTGGGGCTGCTTGACCTCGAGGTGGTCTTCGATCCGGTGAAGCATCTAGCGCGTCCGACGGGCACCGCGCTGGGTGAGCCGGTCACCGGCTACGAGATCCACCACGGCCGCGTCGTACACCGCGGCGACCCCTCGCTCATTTCCGGCGCCGAGGAGGGCTCCGATCGCGGGCATGTGTTAGGTACCCATTGGCATGGGCTGCTGGAGAATGACGCCTTCCGCCGCGCCTTGCTGTGTCGAGTAGCCCGCCTTGCCGGCCGTCCCGGCTTTCTCCCGGCGCCCGACACCACCTTCGCCGCGATGCGCGCCGCCCAACTGGACCTGCTCGGTGACCTGGTCGCAGCCCATCTGGACACCACTGCCCTGGCCGATCTGATCCAGCACGGTGCCCCGACGGATCTGCCGTTCATCCTCCCAGGTACTGGCGATCCCTGAGGCTAGCCTCGCGGTGTCTTGGTCTTCCTAGACTTGGTCAAGTAGGTTAAGGCGGTGGTCAAGCAGGTGAATGTCTACGAGGCGAAGACCCAGCTGTCCAAGCTGCTGGAGGAGGTGGAGGCCGGCGCGAGATCGTGATCGCCCGTCATGGCAAGCCGATTGCCCGGTTGGTGCCACTGCAGCGTGTTCCCATCCGCCGGGTGCCTGGAGCATGGAAGGGCAAGGTGTGGATGTCCCCCGATTTCGACGAGCCTGACCCGGAGTTTGAGGATCTGTTCTATAACGGGCCGATCTTCCCGGATGAGGACAATCGCTTGTGAGGCTATTGCTCGACACCAATGTCTTGATCTGGTGGCTCGAGGACTCACCTCGACTGGGTAAGAAGACTCGGGATGTGATTGCCGAGGAGCCGGAGGTCGTCGTCTCAGCCGTCAGTGCGGTCGAGATCGCGGCCAAGGCGGCGAGCGGCAAGTTGCAGGAGCCAGGCGACCTTGCGGTGCAGATCGCGGAGCAGATGATGATCGAGCTTCCGGTAACGGTGCGACACGGGCTGGCGGCGGGACGATTGCCGACGCACCACCGTGACCCGTTCGACCGGCTGATCATCGCGCAAGCGCGATGTGAGGAACTCACGATTATCACCGCTGACCGGGCATTCGCCGCCTACGACGTGCCAATCCTGCCTGCTTAAATCTCACGGCCTGCTGGTTCGTTGAGGTTGCAGTAACCGAGCTCCACTCACGTGATCGCTAGCATGATCGTTTCCGTGGGGGCCGCCTGCCCGGTGGCCCGGCGTTCGAGGAGGGTCACTCCGGCGGCGATCTCGCGGAAGGGCCAGCCGGGTCGCCCGCGGCCTGACCAGATCCGGTGAGGGGAGTCGGATGGTCATCGGGCGTTGCCGGGCGCGGGGCACGTGCAAGCCCGCCGGCGCCGGATACTCGGTGGTGGGGGCGTCCGGATGCGCCGGATGCACCAGCTCCAACAGGGCCCGCAACGCCTGCTCCGGGGAGCCCTCATAAGCCCAGACCACGACCTCGGGTGCGAAGATGTCCACCGTGCCCCGGGCCGGCACCCGTGCGGTGGTGACCCGATCGAAGTTCCCGATCGTGAGTAGATCGACATAGTTCTCCCACTCGTAGGCAGCGACCAGCGCATGGGGTGCCGCCTTCGGTCCGCAGCAGTACACCGCGAACCCATCGGCAACCACCTCGACGAGCAGCTCTTCCACCTCTGCGGGCAAGTGTCCGGGGGTGCTTCTCATCAGGTGCCGCCTCCCATGCATCGGCGGCCGGCCCCTGGTGGGCGCCCAATGTCCTTGGTCACCTCGGCCATGGCATGCCTCCGGTGATCACCAGTGAGGTGCCCGGAAACCAGCGGTTGCCGGGAAGCTCCTCAGCTGCGCCGGGAGTGAGGTCCGGCCATCCCGCCCTGGGGGACCTTTGGGGGGGAGGGGGCGGGATGGCCGGGGTCAGCGAGGGATCAGGACGCGGATCGTCCGCGATCCTGGACCACACGCCGGTGTCGCGAGGATCGCTGCGGGTCGTCACAGTCAGGTCTACGCGGTCGGACAGACGTGCGGACGCGGTGCCGGCACCGAGCTCGCTGGCGAGCTGTGAGAGCAGCAGCG
>JBOHFW010000078.1:0-20150 GCA_050699835.1 Pseudonocardiaceae bacterium
TACACAACGTCTCCACTCGGCACTCGGATACCGGACCCCCCAAGAGGTCTACACCGAGTACCTGAACCGGCAGTCCGCAGCATGATATAGCAATTAGTCAGCTGTCCGGAAAAGACGGGGCGGCCCAAGCGAGGAAGCCCGGCAGTTCCTGGAATGCGCGCGCTCGGAGCGTGATCCGCTCTACGCCGTCTACGTGCTGATTCTCGTACTCGGCCTGCGCAAGGGCGAGGTGCTCGGTCTGACGTGGGACGACGTCGACCTCGACGCCGGGGAACTGTCGATCGGCCGTCAACTGCAGCGCGTGAGCCGGCAATTGCTGCATCGGGAGACCAAGACCGCCACCTCCGATGCGACGTTACCGCTGCCGGACATCTGTGTCGCTGCCCTGCGGATCCGGAAGGCGGCGGAAGCTGCCGCGAGGGACGAAGCGGGTGCGGCATGGCAAGGCGGCAAGCTGATCTTCACAACCAAGTGGGGCACGCCGATCGAGCCGCGCAACTTCAACCGGTCCTGGGATGCCCGCTGCGCGAAGGCTGGGGTCCGGAAGATCACGGTGCACGACGGGCGCCGCACCTGCGCAACGCTGCTGGTGGACCTGGACGTGCACCCCCGCGAGGTCATGCAGATCCTTCGCCACGCGCAGATCGCGGTGACGATGGAGATCTACGCCCAAGCGTCGTCAAGGGCCACCCGAGCTGCGTTGAAGCGGTTAGGAGACAGCCTCGGTGGATGACCTGCTGCTGTACTTTGCTGCTGTACGGGGGTCCAGGACGGGGTACGAAGATCACCGGATAGGGCCTCTGACCAGCTGTGGAGCTGAGGGGAATCGAACCCCTGACCTTCTCGATGCGAACGAGACGCGCTACCAACTGCGCTACAGCCCCCTGTGGAGCGCGCAAAGCTTAGCAGCTGATGCTCGGCTATTCGCCGACCGCCCGACGGTAAGGCGGCTCGAAGGCAGGTCGCAGCTCGTCGAAGATCGGGTCTTCGTCGTCGAAGTCAAGCGCGACCGCGGTAGGATTTTCCACGAAGGACTCCGTAACAGGCCGCGTCTGGGGCTCCGGTGCCGGTTCTTCCCGCTCGGGGACTACGTCGACGGGCGCATCGTGAAGGGCGTCGACACCAGAGGTTCTTGCCCGAGACCCGGCAAACCGGGCAGCCCGACGCTGTCGCACATCCTCTTCGATTCGCACCTGCCGACGCAGGTAGCTCAGATAACCGACGATCGCTGCGTCCAGCGCGGCGTGTACCCACCACAGTAGGCCGGACACTGTCCAAGCCAGCACTAGGGTCGCGAGCGCTCCGAGCGCCAGACCGAGCACCACACGCTGGCGAAACACGTACTTGGCCCGGGCCAATTGCGCCGCCACCTCCGGGTCGTAACCACCGCGACCCGTTCTGTACCGACGCTCGTCCAACGGGGGCTCCTGATGCGCGATCCGTCCGCCGATCATGGACACCTCCCTATCGCCCTGCGGCGCCGCACGAGAAGGGTCGGGCCGGCGCAGTACCCGAGCAGTAAGCGCAGACTCGGCGGTACGGACCACTTCCTGCCGTCGCTTCGCAACCATAGGGACAAGGACCACAAGCCATGCCCCGGCTAGCGCCGCGAAGATCAGCGAGCTGGGCACGTCTCGCCCCCCACCCCGTTCGCGATCCCGAGCTGTCTTGTTTAGCTCCGCCTCACGGTAGCCATCGCAACCACCCGGATGGCGGAGGCGCGCCGAGATGATCGCGAGCATAGGGGCGCGACACGGCGAGCACCAAGGCGCGACACGCGGGGCACTGGGGGCCGACACGCCGGTTGTGGGGTGGGGTGGGTGGGGTTAGGGGTGGTGGGCGTGGCCAGAGCGGATCAGGCGGGGCACCAAGCCGGGGCCGACCTCGTCTCGGGTCAGCGCGAGCAGTCTGTGGTCCCGCCACGCGCCGTCCACCTCCAGATAGCGTTGCAGCAGGCCCTCGTCGCGGAAGCCGAGCTTGGCCAGCACCCGCAGGCTCGCCGCGTTCTCCGGTCGCACGGTGGCTTCCACCCGGTGCAGCCCGACCGGCCCGAACGCGTGGTCCACCGCCAACGCCACTGCCCCGGTCCCGACGCCTCCTCCAGCCGCACCCGACTCCACCCAGTAGCCGACCCACCCCGAGCGGAGCGAGCCACGCACGACGTTGCCCAGCGTGAGTTGGCCGGCGAACCGGCCGTCCAGCGTGATGCTGAAGGGCAGAGCCTGCCCCCGCCGGGCCGTGGCGCGCAGCCCGGTGCACATCACCGGCCAGGCCATCGTGGTGAAGCGCTCCGCCCAGGTGCCTTCCGCCTCCGGCTCCCAGATTCGCAGGTAGTCCTCGTCGCGCAGCCGCAGCCGGCTCCACGCCGCGCCGTCACGCAGCCGTACCGGACGCAGCGCGACTTCCCCCGCGGCGACCCGCACCGGGCCCAGCCGGGCCGGCCAGCCAGGATGGCGGCTATCAGGACCAGACCCGAACACGGCAACTCATCCGCGCTGGGCGAGAAAGCTCACCGCCACCTGCTCGCCGACCGGCACCTCAGTGGTGTCCGAATCGACGAGGATCAGGCAGTTCGCCTCCGCCAACGACGCCAACAGGTGAGCACCGGAGGTACCCAGAGGTTGCACCAGATACTCGCTGGTGTCCGGATCACGCAGCAACTGGCCGCGCAGGAACCCGCGACGACCCGCGGTGGAGGTCACCGGAGACAGCAAACGCGCGGTGATCGTGCGGCGATAGGGATTGCGCTTGCCCAGCGCGATTCTGATCAGCGGTCGCACGAGCACCTCGAAGACCACCAGCGCGCTGATGGGATTACTCGGTAACAGGAAGGTGGGCACTGAGTCCGGGCCCAGTCGGCCGAACCCCTGCACCGAGCCGGGGTGCATCGCCACCCGCTCCATATCCAGCGGCCCCAGCTCAGCCAGCGCGCCGCACAGCCCCTCCCCCATCGCTCCGCCCACTGCGCCGGTCACCACCACGATCTCCGAGACCAGCAGCCTGCCCTCCACCGCCTCACGCAACCGAGCCGGATCGCTGGGCACGATGCCAACCCGGTGGACTTCGGCGCCAGCGTCACGACCGGCCGCGGCCAGCGCATAAGAGTTGATGTCGTAGACCTGCCCTGCGCCCGGCGTGCGATCGACGTCGACCAGCTCCGCACCGACCGACAGGACTGACAGCCGGGGTCGTGGGTGCACCCGCACCTTGGCCCGTCCCACCGCGGCGAGCAGCCCCACCTGCGCCGAGCCGATCACCGCGCCGGGGCGTACCGCGACGTCCCCCGTCTGGACATCTTCTCCTACCCGGCGGACGTAGGCCTTCGAAGGCACCGAGCGGGACACCGTGATCCGGGCCGCATGAGCCACCCCGTCCTGGGTATCCGCCAGCGGGACCACCGCATCGGCCAGCGCGGGCAATGCCGAGCCAGTGGCGACGCGGACCGCCTGACCGGGTTGCAGCCGCAACGGCTGCCTCGAGCCCGCCGCGATCTCGCCCACCACCGGCAACGTGACCGGGACCTCGACGATGTCAACGCTGCGCACCGCGTACCCGTCGACCGCGGCCTGATCGAAACCGGGCAGCGAGCGTTGCGCCACGACCTCCTCCGCGCAGAGCATGCCCTGCGCCTCGGAGATTGCCACCCGTACCGGCGCGGGACGCACCGCGGCGTCCAGCACCCGCCCGACCTGCTCATCCAGCGACCTCACGGACTCTCCTGCTCCAGCCTGTCATGTAACCAGCTGCGTAGCTCAGGACCGAGATCGGGATCCGCAAGCGCGAAGTCCACCGAGGCTCGGAGCAACCCGCCAGGGTTGCCCAGATCATGGCGCCCGCCGCGGTGTACCACAGCATGCACGGGATGATCGTCTTCGATCAGCAGCGCGATCGCATCGGTCAGCTGCAGCTCGCCACCGGCGCCGGGAGTTATCCGGTGCAGCGCGTCGAACACTGCCCGGTCCAGCAGGTATCTGCCGGCCGCCGCGAAAGTGGACGGCGCAACCTCGGGCGTGGGCTTCTCGACCATCCCACGCACCCTCTTGACGTCTGGATCATCGGTGTCCTCGATCTCGAAGACTCCATAGGCGGAGATCCGCTCGCGGGGGACGTCAAAGGCACACAGCACGCTGCCGCCATATCTCTGACGAATCGCGGTCATGGTGACCAGCACACCTGTGGGCAGTATCAGATCATCGGGCAGCAAGACGGCCACGGCGTCATCGGACTCATCCAGTAAAGGCTCAGCGCAACTCACCGCGTGTCCCAGGCCTAGTGGCTTGTTCTGCAGCGCGACCTCAGCGCGGATCAGTTCGGATGCCCGGCGCACCTTGGCCAGCAGCGCGTCCTTATCACGGCCACGCAGCTCGGCCTCCAGATCCGGGCTAGGGTCGAAGTACGCCGCCACCGCTTCCTTACCCGGTGAGACGACGATCACCAGCCGCTGCGCGCCGGCCTGCGCGGCCTCAGCCGCGACATACTCGATCGCCGGCGTGTCGACCACCGGCAGGAGCTCCTTGGGCACGGCTTTGGTGGTCGGCAGGAATCGGGTACCGAGCCCAGCAGCCGGTACCACCGCCGTCCGGAACCCCATCCCCGTCACAGATCCTCCCATAACGCCCGACCCTATCGGCCGCGCGTCTCATCGGCCGCCCCCGACCGCCCCCACCACCTGACATGGAGACTTATCGGGGTTGTCGGGGGTTCTCCAGGCCCGATAAATCTCCATGTCGGGAGAGTTGGAGGCGGGGTGGGCGAGAGCGCGAAGTGGGAGTTACGGCGGCGGGTGATGGCGGCACGGCGGGCGGTGCCGGTGGCGGTGCGGCAGGCGGAGTCAGCAGCGTTGGCCGCGGCGGCGCTACCGCTCGAGCGACCGGGCGCGGTGTGCGCCTACTGGCCCGTAGGTGAGGAGCCGGGCTCTGCGGAGCTACTCGACTCCCTGGTGCGACGCGGCTGCCGGGTATTGCTGCCGTTGATTGGGCCGCTGGGTCCGCTGGACTGGGCCGAATACACCGGTGCAGCGTCGCTGCGCGCCGGGCCGCTGGGGCTCCGCGAGCCGATCGGACGGCCACTGGGCACCACAGTGATCGCCACCGCGGCCCTGGTGCTGGTACCGGCGCTGGCCGTCGACCGGCGCGGGATCCGGCTCGGTCGCGGCGGCGGACATTATGACCGGACACTGCCGCTAGCGAGATCCGGTACACCACTGGTTGCCATCGTTCGTGACGACGAGGTGCTCACGTCGCTGCCGGCGCAGCCCCACGATTTCCCCGTCAACGCCGCCTGGACCCCTGGCCGGGGTTTGTTTTCGCTGCCCTGCTGAGGCTCAGGGTGAGGCGCCCGCCTACGAAGCCTTGCTATCATCGTGTTGGCACTCTCGTGCGGGGAGTGCTAGTGACGTGGAGGGCGAGACGTGCCGACCTACTCCTACGCGTGCACCGCGTGCGAGCACCATTTCGACACCGTGCAGAAGTTCACGGACCAATCACTGACCGACTGCCCCGAGTGCTCCGGTCCGCTCCGCAAGCTGTTCTCGTCGGTAGGCATCGTGTTCAAGGGCAGCGGCTTCTACCGCACCGACAGCCGCTCCAGCAACGCGGACAAGCCCAGCCCGAACGGCAAGTCCGAGCCCGCTGCCAAGGACAAGCCCAGCTCCAAGCCCTCGGAGTCCGGATCCACCGCCGACTCGAAACCAGTCTCCACCTCAGCAACCTCCACCGCCTCCTAAGCCACCGAGAGTTATCCACAGGAACGTGGTTGTCCACAGGCTGTGACGGTGGGAGCACCATTACAGCCCGATCTTGCCTAGTGTCACGGCCGTGACGAGGAAGATCGGGAGGTCAGGATGGGGCGATGGCGGGCAGGCGGCGGTTCACATACATTGTCGCCACTGCTGCGGGAGCGGTGGGAGACGATCTGGCGGGGATCCAGGTTCGGCCAGACCCTGGTGCTGCGCCGGGTCGCCGCGGTGGTGCTCGTCGGGCTGGCCGCGGTGCTAGCGCTGAGTGGGAGACCTGCCGGCGACGACATGGTGGCGGTGGTGGTCGCCGCCCAGGATCTGACTCCAGGCACCGTTGTTGAGGAAGACCAGGTGACGGTGCGCGGGCTGGCCGCGCAGATGGTGCCCGACGGCGCTGCCCGATCCCCGGCCGCGGTGGTAGGCCGAACGCTGGCCGCACCGGTACGACGCGGCGAGCCGCTGACCGACGTCCGGCTGACCGGTTCGGATCTCACCCGGGCGGTGTCGATGAATCCAGCGGCGGTGAGTGTGCCGCTGCGGCTGGCGGATCCGGGGGTCGCCGCGCTGCTGCACCCTGGTGCCGCCGTCGACGTGGTGACCATTGGCGAACGGCAGAACGAGCCGGTGGTGCTGGCCCGCGGCGCCCGGGTGCTCGCGGTGCTGCAAGCCGGTACCCGCGCCGGGGAGCACGAGGGGAGGCTGGTGCTGGTCGCCCTCGATCCCGTTGCGGCGACCCGGGTTGCGGCAACCTCGATATCTCAGAACCTGACCGTCATCGTCCACTGAGTTGCGGTCGGCCTCGCTCGCGTGCCCGATGGCGTCCCCCCGACCGCGTGATCGCACAATCCACTAGCACCGGTACTTTCCCGCTGTTAGATAGCAGTGCCAGGATAGGGGTTCTTCGATCGCGCGAGCGGAAGGCTCCCACCATGACCTTAGTGGACAAAATTAAGGACGCGGCTAGCCCGGTCATCGGCATGGCCGGGCCTGTCGTCGTGCAGGCCATCGACAAGGCCGCCCCTCTCATGGACATGGCCCTGGAGAAGGCCGGCCCCTACATCGAGCAGGCCAAAGAAGCGGCCGACCCATACGTTGAGGTAGCCAGGGAAATGACCGCCCCCCTCCTCGAGCAAGTGATTATCAAGGTCGGCCCGTACGCCGAGAAAATATCGATGACCTATGGTCCGATCGTCGACCAGGCCTTGGGTCAGGTCGGCCCACTTGTCGAGAAGGCGAGCGGAATCGCGGTCAGTTGCGTCGAGGCCGCGGTCTTCACCGTCGACACGGCCACCGGCGGGCGTTACCACGACCAGTGCGAGAACGTGAGCCAGCTGGTCGGGAGTGTGCTGACCCGCAACGGTAAGGCCAACGCCTGAATGGGCCGCCCCGCGGGCCCGCAACGGCAACCCGTTCGGGCCCGTCGTGGTGGGTGCTGCTGGCGAAGCGCTCAGTCCTGATCTGGCCAGGACAGCTCGTCGATCAGTTTTCTGACTAGCGGCGTGAGGGTGGCCATCCCGTCACGGACCGCCGCTCGCGATCGCGCCAGGTTCACGACCAGAGTGCTACCCGACACTCCAGCTAGCCCTCGGGACAGGCCCGCATCAAGGGCGCCCGCCGCTAGCCCTGAGGCGCGGATGGCTTCGGCTATTCCCGGTATCGGGCGGTCCAGCACGCCAGCCGTGGCATCCGGAGTGACATCTCTCGGTGATACTCCGGTACCACCGACAGTGACCACTAGGTCCACCCCGCCGATCACCGCCGTGTTCAGGGCGTTGCGGATGTCGACCGACTCACCGGCCACCACGACCGAACCGTCGACCACAAAGCCGGCCTCTTCCAGGAGCTCGGTGACCAGCGGACCAGTCGAGTCCTCGTGCTCCCCGTGCACCACCCGATCGTCGACGATCACAACAAGAGCCCGTCCCAGGTTGCGCACGCTGCGTTCCATGGCGAGCACCGTAGCCGGGCGCGATCCGAGCCGAGCAGCAGGTCTCGATCTCCGCATCTGCGCGGCCCGTGCCGGAGCCCTCAGCGGGCCTCCTGGCTGCCGAGCGTGACCTGGACTTGCCGGGTGGCCCCGGTCGTGTTCTTGACGGTGAGCGAGGTCTGCGCACCCGGTGGCAGCGAGCGGATAGCCGCGATCAGCGCATCCCCGCTGTCAACCAGGCGATCGCCCACTTTAGTGATCGACTCGCCGGGCTGGATTCCGGCAGCTGCGGCAGCACCGCCGGGGGTGACCTCCCGAACCGCGGCCGAAGTGTCATCCGGCCGCGCGGCGGGCACGATCACGCCGAGGATGGCCTGGGTGGCCTGGCCCTTGTGAACGAGCTCGTTGCCGATACGCCGGACCTGATCGATGGGGATCGCGAAGCCCAGCCCGATCGAGCCCGGCTGCCCGTTCATCAAATTGAGCGAGGCGATCGCGGAGTTGATGCCGATCACGCGGCCCTGCATGTCGACCAGTGGGCCCCCGGAGTTACCGGGGTTGATCGCGGCATCGGTCTGGATCGCGTCCAGGACGGTGTCCTGACCGCTGCCCTCGCCGCCGGCCCGCACCGGACGGTTCAGGGCGCTGACGATGCCGGTGGTCACGGTGCCAGAAAAGCCCAGCGGTGAGCCGATCGCCACCACCTCCTGCCCGACCCGGACATTGCCGGAGCTGCCCAGCTCAGCCGGAGTCAGACCGTCCACACCCTGCGCCCGCACCACCGCAAGGTCGAAGGAGGGCGCCCTGCCGACGATCCGGACCGGCACCGAGCGCCCGTCGTGGAACACGGCGGCGAGGCCGCCGCCGTTCGCGGCCGGTGCCACCACATGGTTGTTGGTGAGGATCAGTCCGTCGGCGCTGAGCACGATCCCGCTACCCCCGCCGGCCGTCCGGGCGCCTTGCACCCGGAGCTGGACCACGCTGGGTGTCACCCGCTGCGCCACCTGCTCGACCGATCCGTTCGGGAGGTTCGCGACCGGCAAGGCTCCGGGCACAGGCAGGTCCAGCGCGCTGATCACCCGGCTCCCGTTGTCGGCCAGCTGATAGCCGATGGCACCGCCGACAGCTCCCGCGACCAGACCCACGATCAGCGACAGCACCACGGCCCCCACGACAGGTCTGCCGGGACGCGGTCCAGGTGCACCGGAGGCTGGCAGACTGATCGGTGCGGTGGGCGGCGAGGCTTCCCCAGCCGGTCCAGACCAGGGGCTGGGCGCGGTGTTGGCGTAAGACGCGGTGTTGTCGTAAGACGCGGTGTCGCCATAAGGCGTAGCGCTGCCATGAGGCGGCGGGGCACCGTAGGGCCGGTTCCAGCCCGCCGGCTGCTGACCAGTCGCGGCCCAGGCCGGCGGAGGAGGTGCGCCGGGGTCGCCGGGCTGCTGCGGTCGCGGCGTGTCGTCGGTCATGTCTCTAGGGTGTCCTGAATTCCTGAGATGTGCATGTGAAGTACCTAGTCGTGGTCTGTGGATGGTCGGCCGGGTAACTCAAGGGTCATGAGCGTCCCACCCTCCGGACGTCGGCTGGCCCGCACGCTACCCCCATGACGGGTCGCCACCTGAGCCACGATGGCCAGGCCCAGTCCCGACCCGGGCAGGGTACGCGCCGCTGAGGATCGATAGAACCGCTCGAAGATGTAGGGCAGGTCGGCGTCGGCGATCCCCGGTCCGGCATCAGCCACCTCCACCACGGCCGTACCACGGCCGGTCGGCACCAGCCGGACCTCAACCGTCGCCGCCGGGGGGCTCCATTTGACGGCGTTGTCGAGCAGGTTGAGCACGGCACGCTCCAAGGCGTTGGCGTCACCGAGCAGGTTCCACGGCACGAGGCCGACCTCGAAGTCGACGCCAGGCGCGCGCCGACCCACTCTGACCAGCGCCCGCTCCACCACCTCCACCAGCTCCACCGGTTCGTGCACCACCTGCGGGGCGTCCTCGCGGGCCAGCTCGACGATGTCACCGACCAGCGCGGAGAGCTCTTCCACCTGGGCCCGCACGTCGTCGGAGATCTCCTTGCGGTCCTGATCGGACAGCGATGGCGCGTCCGGACGGTCGGAGGCGGCCAGCAGCTCCAGGTTGGTGCGCAGGGATGTCAGCGGAGTTCGCAGCTCATGTCCGGCATCGGCGACCAGCCGGCGCTGGCGGTCCTGCGACTCGGCCAGCGCGGCGAGCATGCTGTTGAAGCTCGCGGTGAGCCGGGCGAGCTCATCATCGCCGGAGATGGCGATGGGTTGCAGGTTGCCGGTGCGAGCGACCCGCTCGGTCGCTTGGGTCAGTCGTTGCACCGGGCGCAGCCCCCCTTGGGCAACCGCGGTCCCCGCCGCCGCGGCCAGCAGCACACCAGCTCCCCCGACCAACGTGAACACCACACTGAGCCGGGACAACGTGGTCCGGGTGGCGTCCAGCCCCCGAGCCACCACCAGCGCGGCGCCCGGCCCCGCCGGCACGGCGGCGACCCGCAGGTCACGAACCCGGTCGGTGCGCAGGGACTGGATCTGCTCGCCTCGCGCCACGGCGAGCTCATCGGGACCCATCTCCAGATCGCCGCCGACAAAACTGTGACCGGTGCGGCCATCGAGCAGGCCGACCCTGAAGTCGGCCGCACTGAAAAAACTGTCCGGTATGCCACCGAGCTGCTCAGCATTAGCCAGTGCGCTGCGCAGCGAGTCGGCACGCTGCAGCAACGTCGTGTCTAGCTGGTCATAAAGGCTGGTCCGGACGGTGAAAAAGCCGGCGAGCGAGACCAGTGCGACGGCGCTTCCCACGCATACCGCGGTGAACGCGGTGACCCTGGTGCGCAGCGACATCCGCCGATTCCCGAAGCTCGGATCGGGCGGCTGGGTCACGGAGGCGCCTCCCGCAAGGCGTAACCCACCCCTCGTACCGTGTGGATCAATCTCGACTCGCCACCCGCCTCGGTCTTGCGCCGCAGGTAACCGACGTAGACCTCCAGAGCATTGCCGGAGGTGGGGAAGTCGTAACCCCAGACGTCCTCCAGGATTCGACTGCGGGTGAGCACCTGCCGGGGGTGACGCAGGAACAGCTCCAGCAAGCTGAACTCGGTGCGGGTCAGGCTGATCCGGCGCTCACCACGAGTGACCTCGCGGGTGCCCTCGTCGAGCACCAGGTCGGCGAACGCGAGCACCTCACCGGCGGTCCCGACGGCTCCGGCGCCCTCCGGTGGCGAGCGTCGCAGCAGCGCGCGCAACCGGGCGAGCAGCTCCTCCAGGGCGAAGGGCTTAGGCAGGTAGTCGTCCGCGCCGGCGTCCAGCCCGGCGACCCGGTCGGAGACCGCATCCCGCGCGGTGAGGACCAGGATCGGCAGGTCATCGCCGGTACCGCGCAGCCGCCGGCACACCTCCAGGCCGTCCACCCTCGGCATCATCACATCGAGCACCATGGCGTCCGGTCGCTGCATGGCCAGCACTTCCATAGCCTGCTGGCCATCGCCGGCCAGCTGCACCGTGTAGCCGTTGAACTGCAGCGACCGGCGTAGCGACTCCCGGACCGCCCGGTCGTCGTCGACCACGAGGATGCGCATGCGACCAGTGTGGCCCCCCCGCCTGAGACTGGCCTTAGACGGGTTGACCTGGTTGCGAGGCGTGCCTACGCCGGGGACCGCTGGATGGAGTCCCTGAGGACATCGATCAGGTGACCGCGGATTTGCGGGGGCATGCCGGTGAGCACCGCTTGGAGCCGCCTGGCAGTGTCCAGACCGGTGTCTCCGATGATCCGTTGGGCGGCGGCTGTGAGGGTCAGCTTGACCCGCCGGCCGTTGTGCGGGTCCGGCGTGCGGGACACCATCCCGGCGTGGGCCAGCCGATCGACCATTGCGGACGTGGCCGGCAGTCTGGTGCCCAGGGCCTTCGCCAGGTCGGTCAGACTGACCGGTGCCAGGGCGCTGATCAGGTGCATCGTGGTGAGCTGTAACAGCGTCATCCCACGGCCCGCCCACACGGCAGGGGGGCTGGCGGCGATGACCGTCCGCAGGTGGCTCATGAGCCAGTCGACATCCTCCGCCTTGACCATCTCCGAGGGCTGGCCCCGGCTCGGGCACCGACCGTTCGACCGGGCTTGCGTGTGCCGTCCGTCACTCACCGTGCACCGTCACCTCTTCAGACTTCCAGGCCTTCAGCACATGTGAAGGTTAGCCTAACTTAACCTCTCGGCCTATCGATCAACCGGGTGGGTCGCGGTGCGGCACGCCAGCCGTACGTCCTGACGACGACGCGGCGCTTCGCTTAAGCACACGACTCCTACGCTACGCCGTCGTAGGATCAACATTTCGGATACGCGGCAACCAGACGGGGTGGGGCCGATGTCTGATACGACCATCGAAGGATTGCTTCCGTATTCAGTGGTGTCCTCCGGCTTCAGCGAGGCGCCCGAGCAGGGTGACGAGAAAGCTGCTGAGCCAGCCGCTGCGCCCGCGCTGAAGGTGACGATCATCTGGGGAGGCCTTGCGCATGCGGAGGCGGACATCCACCTCGCCGGGCATTACCAAGGCGTGATGCCCTCAGCTGCCGAGCGAAGTCTCGACGAGGCGATATCCCCACCTGGACCCTGCGGCATTATCTGTGAGCACACCCGTCGTCGGTGGCTGGTTGGGGCACTCGGGGAGGTGACCTACTTTCCCGGCCGGGTCGGCGCGCCCAACGCCACGAGCCAGGTCGTCCGCGCGGCGGTTGTTGGCATGGGTCGCGTCGGCACCTTCAGCCAGGACAACGCATGCAGGCTCTACCAGTCACTCCTGCGCGAGGTCCTCGCGCTGCGACATATTCGTACCGTCGCCACGGTGCTCATCGGCTCCGGTGCGGGCAATCTGTCGATGCACCAGGTGGCCCGGTCCGTGGTGACCGGGTTCAGCACCGCGCTGCGGGGCCTGCCGGCCGATCGCGATCTGATCGTGCCGGAGGTCTGTGTCGTCGAGCAGGATCGGTTGCGCGCTGAGCTGGGTCATCGTGCGCTGCTCCGCGCCGCCGAGGCGGAGCCGTTGATCGTCGTGGGGCCGGCCATCGGCCGCGTCCCAGGAGGGCGCGTCGGCGCTGATGCGGCCGCTGTCTACGGGATCCGGGGCCTACTCAAGCGGTTGGCCAGCGCGTCCGATCCAGCCACGCCCAGCGATCCGGCCCTAGCCACCATCCTGGCTGCCGTACCTGACGAGCTGCGCGACGACGTGTACACGCGGCTCACGGAGATCGCATCACACCCGGAGGATATCGTCGGCGTTACGATGCACGCGCCGCGGGAAAGTCGCCGGCATCGCGCCGACAACGGAGAGGGTGACCAGGCGCCGCCGACCCGGGTCACCGCGCTGAGCGGCCCCACCGGCTTCATCTGGTCTGCCTTGACCGCGCGAGCGACCGTCCCCGAGCGCGAGATGCCGCTCAACGAGTCGCTTGTGGAAGATCTGGTGCGCCGGCTCACCCCGCCGTCCGGTGAAGACCTGGCCGAACTATCCGCCTTCCTCACTCGGTTTATGGTGCCGCACGACCTGCAACGCTACCTCGACGGGCGAGCGCCGCTGATCATCGAGGTTGACTTGCACACGGCGGTCGTGCCCTGGGAGCTTCTCACCTCGACTGCGCAAGTCTCCGGGCCACCGGAGGAATCCGAGCCGCTGGCCATCCAGCAGTGCCTGTCTCGACAGATGAGAAGCAGCTACGCCCGGACCGACCCCGAGGAATCGTCAGTCGAGGGAATGCGTGCCCTCGTCGTCGGCGACCCGGGAGACCCGAGCCGTGGCCAGTCCCTTCCCGAATCCAGGGGCGAAGCGGCTGCCGTCGCCGGGGTGTTGCGGGACCACAAGATCGAGGTCGACCTGTTCATCGGCTCTCCTGGATCGATACCAACACCGGGCGCACAGTTCGCCACCCGACTCGACGTGCTCGCCAAGATGCTCAGCCGGAACTACCACATCATTCATTACGCTGGCCACGGTGTTTTCGACCCGGAGCGCCCCGAGCTATCCGGCTGGCTTTTTGCCGATGGCTTGCTTGCGGCGCGCGAACTTACCCAACTGTCGCAGGCACCACGGCTGGTCGTGGCCGATGCCTGCTGGTCAGCTGCGCGCCCTGAGGCGCGTGCGGACGAGAAGCCGCCACCGGGACGCCGTGGTGCGCTGGCCCCTGTGCTTGCCGACGAGTTCCTCCGAGTAGGCACCGGGCACTTCATTGGTGCCTCGTGGAGTGTACCGGACGAAGCGGCCCGGAAGTTCGCGACGTCATTCTACAAGGCGCTGCTCGGCAGCGGCGGAAAGGCCCGACTGCCAGTCGGTCAAGCGATCCGCCGCAGCCGCCGGATCCTCTGGGACGATGCCAATCAAGCGGAGTCTCTATCACCGGAACGCCGTTTTGCGTGGGCGGCCTACCAGCATTACGGCGATCCTGGAGATCATCTCCTCCCAGAGATTGCCGCCCGCCGCAGAGAATGAGAGTGGACGAGATCGATGGCCAAAGTCGCAATGCCCGATGTGGTTGTGCTGCTCCCTGGCATCGCCGGCAGCGTGCTCGTCAAGGACGGCAAGGAAGTCTGGGCGCCGGCGCCAGGTGCAGTGCTGAGTGGCCTACTCAGCTTCGGAGGCTCGCTGAAGAACCTAGTGGTGAAAGACGATGATTGGCAGGCCGCAGACCTCGGCGATGGGGTGGAGGCGACCCGACTCGTGGACGCAGCGCACATTATCCCGGGGCTATGGAAAATCGATTTTTATAGTGAGATCGAGACCTTCCTCCTTGCCACATTCGACCTCACACCCGGAATGAATTACTTCCCGTTCCCGTATGACTGGCGCCGAGACAACCGCGCCAGTGCGACCCGGCTGCAGAGAAAGTGCCGCGAGTGGCTCGCGGGTTGGCGCACGAGGTCCGGTAACCCCGACGCTCAGCTCGTGCTCGTCTGTCACTCGATGGGTGGCTTGGTGGCGCGCTACTTCGTCGAGGTACTCGGAGGCTGGCGCGACACCAAGGCGGTGGTGACGTTCGGCACGCCGTTCTACGGTTCACTGAACGCGGTCGACTTCCTCGTCAACGGCTTTCGCAAGGGCCTCGGCCCGTTCAACATCGACCTCTCGCCGCTACTGCGCTCGATGACCTCCGTGCACCAACTTGTCCCGTCCTACCGCTGCATTTACGGGCCCGAAGGTATTGCCACGACTCCCGCCGACGCCCGTATGCCGCAGTGGAAATCTGCGTGGAACAACGCGCTCGTGACGTTCCAGAAGGAGATGGAGGACGCCGCGAAGGCCAACCGCGCCGACCCGCTGTTCATCGCCAAGCCAGTTGTCTACCAGCCGATCACCGGACGCGACCAGCCCACCCGCCAATCGGCCGTCGTAGTCGGGGGGAAGGTCGAGCTACGCTTCGACCGGGGCGGCACGGACGAGAGCGGGGACGGTATCGTGCCGCTGTTGTCTTCGGCCCTGGCTGGCACGCAACAGATGCGCACCTTCGCGCCGGAACAGCACTCACGACTTCAGCCAAGCATCCCGTTGCTTAACCACCTCAGCGGCGTTATTCAGGCGCTCCATACAACCCGTATCGAGGACCTTCGTCGCCGGGTGACGTCATGGTTCGCACTCGACGTCGACGACGTCTACCTGCCAGGTGAACCGGTCTCAGTGCGCCTGCGGGCGATCAGCGACCTCGACTTTGGCACGTTGCCGGAGGTTGCGGCCACGGTCGCGGTGCAGGATAAGGCCACTGGCCAACAAGTCGCCCGCCGCGATGTCATGGTGACCCGGGAGCCCACTGAGGTCGTGCTCGGAGAGCCTGGCCCAGGCAGCTACCTGCTCACCGTCACCGGTCCGACTGGCGCCGCGGCGGTTTCCGACATCTTCGCAGTCGCGTCCCCAGAGGAGGTCGAGGGCTAGCGGTGTCCGGCCCCGCACTGAATGCATTCCTGCTACTTCTGGTTTTTCGCGTGAAGTAATGAAGAATCGGCAAGGAGATAATCGTTGTGGTCGAGGTACCGAGGCCTGGGGCTATGCACGCAGAGTAGCGTCGCGGTTACGGAAACGTCTTGCGTATCTGGACAACGTGACGATCGACAACAACGATCTGGCCCGAGTCTCGCAGTATGTGGCAGCGCTAGCCGGGGAAGGACCGCTCGAGGAGGAGCTTCGCGAGGTCTTCGATACGGACTGTCCACCTACTTATCTTCATCGTTTTCTCGCCCGATTGGCGCGGCGCGTTCGCGAGGCGAAAGAAGCTCGCGACTGCATGCTTATCGTGACGACGAACTACGACGACTCCCTGGAGCGCGCATTCGCAGATGAGGACGAACCGTATGAGGTTGTCACCTACATCGCTCGGGGCAAGGATCGCGGACTGTTCCGCCATATCACCACCGAGGGTCAAGTCACCGTGATCCGAAAGCCGAATGAGTACCACCTCCCGCTGGACCAACGGACCGTCATCGTGAAGGTTCACGGCTCGGTGGACCGCATCCACGGAGACAGCTTCGTGATCACCGAGGATCACTATATCGAGTACATCGCCCGCTCCGACATCGCACATCTGTTCCCGGTCACCCTCGCGGCGAAGCTTATGACCAGCCACTTCCTCTTCATGGGTTACAGCCTGCGAGATTGGAATTTCCGGGTGATGCTGCACCGGTTACGGGAGGAGCAAGAGGGTAAGGAATTCGATTCCTGGGCGATTCAGAAGGATCCGGATTCTATCGACCTCAAGAGCTGGGTCAAGCGTGGCGTCGAAATTCTGCCCGTCAGTGTTGAGACCTTCGTCGCAGCCGTCGAACGACGACTTCTCACGCAATACAGTGAAAAACTAGTCCCCACGCAGCGCCTTCCCACTGAGTCCGTCGAACTACTCTTCCCGCGTGACACGGGGTGACGCCGTGTCCACTGCCACGGGTCCTACCCATAGCTCACAGGACGTCCCTCACCAAGACGTGCCAGAGTGCCGACCTCATTGTCGCCAACCTCACCGCATCACGGCTGACTCTGTTGTACGCCCCAAGCGGTGTTGGCAAGACTTCAGTGCTGCGGGCAGGGGTGATGCCTCGGTTTCATCACATCGACGATGATTCCTATGACGACCTCGGCGTCCCTCACGCGGCAGTGGCTTATGTGAGCGCCTGGCGCGACGCCCCACTCGAGAGCGTCGCAGCTGCGGTACTCGATGCAGTGTCCCGAGTTCCTGGCGCCTGCGCAGTGCAGAAAGCCGCCAGTGACCCCAAATTAAGCGCCGACTGGCTTCACGAAGTACTGCGTGAGTCCAAGGTCTCGACCATCTACCTGATCCTTGACCAGTTCGAGGAGTACTTCCTCTCCCGGCCGACGATCGACGCCGCGCGGAGCAGCCGCATGGACTTCGGTGAGAGCCGTTCCACTCGTTCATTGATCGTCTGCCGCACGCTTAGCGGTACCGGGACAGGAAGGGGTGACACGGCCGCGCCTGCCTCGGCCAACGCCCTGCCCAGCTCACCGACAAAGAAGGGGTTACCGCCGGTTACCGCGTGCACCCGTTCCACCTGCGCCGCTGCGACGTCGCGCCCGACCAACGCGGCGAGCTGTTTGCCGACGGCCGCAGCGGCCAAGCCGCGGAGGTCGATCCGCCGGGTGACCGGCTCCCGAGCTAATCCGGTGACGAGGACATCGGATACGTGTTCAGTGTCCCGGTAGTTCACCATCACCAGCAGCCGCTCGCGAGTCAACGTGCGAACCACGTGCTGCAGCAGCAACAACGAGCCGAAATCCGCCCTGTGCGCGTCGTCGAGCACGATGACCCACGGTGCCCTCGCGGTGATCTCGCTCAGCAGCCGGGCCACCGCGTCGAACAGCCGAAACCGGTCCTCGCTCGAGCCGCTGCCACCTCGATCGCCGCCTGGAGCGTCGAACACGTCGGGTGCGATCCGCCCGAGGTCGGGGATCACCCCGAGCCTGTTGGCGATCTTGACGACCTCGTCGCTGGCGGATATAGCGCGCAGCACCTGCCGCCACGGCCAGTACGGGGGCACGCCGCTCGATTCCGCCGCCGGTCCCCAAGCCGCCGGCACGCCCCGTGCCACCGCCAGCCCGGTCAGCTCCTCCGCCATTCGGGTCTTGCCGATCCCCGGCTCGCCCCGGCACAGCACGACGTGCGGATGCGCGGCGAGAGCCAACTCGAGATGCTCCACGAGCGCGGCCAGCTCCCGTTCGCGGCCAACCAACTCAGTGCGCATCAGCGGTCGCGCCTCCCGGCTTCGTCCCTGGCATGGAGCCGTTCGGGCAGAACGGGAATCATCCTGAACTGTAATGCCCGGTACGAATAGCGAACAGGGAAACGCCAAGTCTGTGATGTCTCCGGGTGTCGATCATGTCGCCGAGCGCGAGGCAGCCGGGCAGGTCGGGCGGCGCACAGGGATTCACCCGCCGCGCTACCTTCTGCAACAGCGACTCCAGCGTTGGAAGCGGCTTGCCACCGCTGTGACCCGCCCAAACGGCAGATCCGCACGGAGCGCGGGTCGGCTGGACTTACTGATGCGGACCCAGTTTGAGCTTCCTGCGTCTTTAGCCCTGAACTCGTGCGGTTTTGTCCGGGATCTCGATGATGACCTGGGTGGACTTCACGACAGCCACAGCCAAGGAGCCCGGCGCCAGGCCAAGCTCGTGAGCGGCCTCGGTACTCATCAGCGACACCACGCGATGTGGCCCGCACTGGACCTCAACCTGGGTCATCACGTTGTCAGCGATGACATTGGTAACCAGCCCGACGAACCGGTTGCGGGCCGAGCGGGTGACCGAGGAGGCGGGCTCGGGTGTGGGACGAGCATTGTCTCGGGCAAAAGCGGCCAACGCCGCCCCGTCGATCACCATCCGGCGCGAACGATCACGTTCGACAGGCAGCTGCCCGGTATCGAGCCATCGCCGCACCGTGTCGTCACTAACACCGAGCAACTCGGCTGCCTCAGCGATCCGGAACTGTCGCATGCGAACAGGCTAGACCTGCCGCACCGATGCTGCCCCAGCCCAGGACCTCGGTGGCGCAGTGCTCAGCCGCGGCTGCTCGGCGTCACAGGGCGGCCCCCTGCCCTGCGGGCGGACAACAACCACACCGAACCCCCGAGTCACCTAGGCCAGAACCACCCACCTCACGGGGGTCCCGGTATCTCCGATTCATGACTCAGCACCACCAGCCGTACAATCGGCGCCGCGTGTCGAGGCAGTCGTCAAAGCTGGCCCACGGCATGCGGCACAGGTGCGGCGCAAGCCACGGGACCGAGGCAGCTAGCCCGAACCCAACGGCGTGAGACAAGCGTTGCATCCTGGGCAAACGCACAACGTAGGCCCTCGTAGCTCAGGGGATAGAGCATCGGTTTCCTAAGCGGGCCTCAGCGGTCACTTCTCCCCTGCCTTGCACACCCGGTTTTCCCTGCTCAGCAAGGGAATTCGGCGGCCCTCATGGCGATCTTCGGAGTCCCGCTCAGTCCAGTGAAATCCAGCCATTTACAGCGCTCCGCGGACCATACGCGGACCACGCAGGAAAACGGATTGGTTCCACGACCAGCACCGCGTCTTGGGTCGACCTCACACCGCAGCCCGTCCCCGGCGACTGGGGGACCAGCCAGCGAGCGACCGGACTGACTAGCGGCGGGACCTGGTGCTATGCCAGTTGAGCCGGTGTGATCCGTTGTGCCGACTCCACCACTGAGTAGGCGGTCAGGGCAGGTGTTGCACCACCTGCCCTGACCTTTGATCCCCAACCCCGGAATGGAGGGTGGAGACCCGATGACAGAGGCTACGCAGTTCGATCCCGATCGGCTTCGGGTGGCGCTAGATCATGGCGAGGTAGTGGAGCTGGACGGGGGCACGCTCGTGCTGGATGGCGAGGAGTCCCCGTCGGTAGTGCTGCGGTTGGCACCGTGGCGGGCTCGATCGGTGGCGCAAGCGTTGGAGGAGTGGTCAGCCGCCACCGGGGTGTTCAACCGGGCGAGCCGACCGAGTCCTGACGAGCTGGACCTGTCTCGCACTTTGGAGCTTGCGGCGTCCGTGCTCGGTGACGATGATCAGCCAATCCTGCGATTTCCTCGCGGCGACTACACGGTGCCGAGTCGGCAGCGGTTGGCGGCAGTGGCGGTGCTGGCCGAGCGGGAGGCGGGACTGTCGGCGGTGCAACGCTTGGCGTTGGTGGACGCGGCGGCGTGGTGGCTAAGCGATCCGGCTGGCGGCCAGGAACTGGCCCACGCGCTGATCGACGGGGCGTGTGCCGACCGGGTGACTACCGAGCACGTGTACTTGGCGTTGATCACCCCACCCGAGCAGTTGGCCGACCAACCCGGATGATCGAGCGACACGACGGTCGTCCAAACGTTCTGGTGATCGGCGCCGATCAGGATTCACGGGCAGTCTGAACCTCTCGGGGACGGACCCGGCCAAGATCGGTTTGGGGCCCGGCGGCCAGATGAGAACTTCCTTGTTCTCGGCCGCCGGGCC
>JBOHFW010000079.1:0-7067 GCA_050699835.1 Pseudonocardiaceae bacterium
CACAGCCCTACCTCACGCCCGAGCGCATCGGAACGACCAATCCCGCTAAGCAGACCCGCCCACAGACGCTCCCGGGACTTCTCGTTCCGTTGTTCCTCCAAGGCCGTGGCTTGATCAACGAGTACGAACGGGCATCCCGTGAGTTCCGCTGAGCCTCGATGAGGGTCTGTCCTTCTCCGTAGTAATGGTCGTAAGTCAACGGAGATGCGGGGTCAGCGGCCCGCGGCAGGCTCCGCATCCGAGGCCGCGCCATTGAGGCTGTGACCAGGTGTTGCCATTACTATTGAGACCCCAGCCCCTTGTGGACGAGGTCGGTGCCGCTGTCCTTGCGCTAGGGCAAGCTCTCGATCTCAATTGAGCTGTCGAGGGTGAGCAGCGGTTCGGGGTCGTTGGTCACCACCGGCCAACCCCGCTGCCGCGCGCAGTGGACGATGTGCGCGGCAGCGATATCGCCCCGCGGCTCCCCGCCTTGTTGAAGCAGCGCACCGAGCGCGCGTGCCTGCACGGCGTCCAAGGCGTCAACGACGGTACACGGCAAGCCAAGTAAGACGTCCAAGCCAAGTTCGTGACCACGGGGGATTAGGGCAGAGGCCCGGGCGAGCGCTGCGGAGGGAACGGTCAACACGATGTTCTCTTCGATCGCGGTCATCACCAACGCTTCGGCGTACACCGATTGTCCGGTGGAGAAACCGAC
This sequence comes from Pseudonocardiaceae bacterium, assembly GCA_050699835.1. GTDB lineage: Bacteria > Actinomycetota > Actinomycetes > Mycobacteriales > Pseudonocardiaceae. The sequence goes on from JBOHFW010000079.1 coordinate 695, forward strand.
GACCGCGGTCACATCAAGGACCCGGCCTCCGATCACGAAACGGCGCGACGCGGCGGAAGGCCAGCCCGCTGCCGGACCAGGGCAAGGACGTCCTCAGGCGGCGGTCCACCGAAAAGCCTTGTGACCTGGGCTAGAACGCGATCCTTGTCCAGACGAAGCCGCACAGCCTCCGCAACATAGTCGGCAACGCCGCCCCCCGAACCACCGCGGGCGGCATCACGCGCTTTGTCGAGGAGCTCTGCCGGCAGGCTCACCGACTCCAGCTCGTTGGTCACGGGTGAAGGGTAGCGGAGCGATCGCGGTCATTCCAATGACGGCGTGAGCTCTGGTGTCGGCGGATGTCGTTCGAGGGGTTTTCGGCCCTGCGAGTGGATCTGACCTTGGGTTTCACGCTGAGTCCGGCAGCGCCCGCCGGGTCGGCGCGCCGCGGTGCAAACCCGCTGCGGCGCTCTCCCGCTCCTCGGTCCGAGCCTCGACATAAGCCCAGCGAGCCGCGGGCAAATGCTCGAGCTCCACGGGCTAAGGCCAGCTCACGCAACTCGAAGGCCAGCAAGCCGCCGCGGCCAAGGGAAAACCCGGCGGCCGCCCCAAGGTCATCGACGACATGCTCCTGTTTGCCCGCGCCCTACGCGACTAAGGCACCCCAATGCCCGAGATCACGCAGAGGCTGACAATCAGGACCGGTAAGAACGCCGGAGAGCACCCCTCCGTCGCCTCGCTCTACCGCGCGTTCGCCGAGACCGAGGCTGGCACAGCCTGACCGGCCTGTCCGCCGGTACGACATGCTGATGGTGACGCCGATCCCGTGGAGCGAGGGCATGCGCGAGAAAGACGACTTGGACCTTCAGACCTGGCCAAGCGGCGATGGGTGCGGTTCGAGCTGCCGGTGCTGGTGTGCGTGGACACCGACGAGTCCGGCGACCAGCAGGTACGGCACGTCGTCCCGGTCCTGGACGAGATCGAGATGGCCGCGGAGGACCAGCACAACCCGGTGGTCTACGACCCTGACGGGCAGTGTTGCGTTGATGGAAAGTGGGCAGGGCTGATCGCTGTGGCGCCCGATCAGATGGCGTGGGTGAGTTCGGCGAAGGCCGCGGGGATCCGATGCCTTGGGTCGACATCGATACGGCCTTGGAGGAACAACGGAACGAGAAGTCCCGGGAGCGTCTGTGGGCGGGTCTGCTTAGCGGGATTGGTCGTTCCGATGCGCTCGGGCGTGAGGTAGGGCTGTGCGGTGTCGGTCTTGGAGTTCGGGGATGTGGGCGTAGAGGGTGGCCCGGTTGACCCCGACGAGTCGGGCGATGGCGGCTATGGATTCCTTGCCGACCAGCTGGGAGGCCATGCGGATCTTCTCCGGTGTCATGACTGTTGGCCGGCCCAGTTTCTGGCCTCGGGCGCGGGCGGTGTCGAGACCCTCGTGGGTGCCGTCGATGATGAGTTCCCGGATGAACTCGGCCAGGGCGGCGAAGACGTGGAAGACCAGCCGCCCGCCTGGGGTGGTGGTGTCGAGCTGTTCGTGCAGGGATCGGAACCCGACCTTGCGGCGGCGCAGGTCGGCGATGATGGTGATCAGGTCTTGGAGGGAGCGGCCGAGTCGGGAGAGCTCGGTGACCACGAGGGTGTCACCTTCGAGCAGCTGGTCGAGAGCTTGGGTCAGTCCTGGGCGGGCGGCGTCTTTTCCGGAGAGCTGGTCACGGTAGATGCGTTTGCAGCCGACAGTGGTCGGGGCGCTGATCTGCCGGTCGAGGATCTGGTTGCGCCGGCTGGTGCGGGCGTAGCCGATCAGATGCCCCCCGGTGAGGTCGGGGCGAGCAGGTCGGGTTCGGTGCTCGCCATTAGCCTCTCCTGGTGATGAGAAAACGGCTCCGTTCGAGTTTTGCCTTTCTTACCCTGGAAGATCTTCTCGGCCAGGCCGTGGCGTTCTTCTTGCAGGTTGCGCAGGCCCTTGATGTCGCGCCGGTAGGACTCTTCGGTCGCGGCGGCCAGGATGTGCCGGGTCTTGAAGATCCGCCCGTAGGAGGCGATTGCCTCACCGAGTGGGCTTAGCCGCCCCTCGCGTTGGAGCATGGTGACCACGTCGTAGGCGCGGATCGCCCCGGTGTGGATCGAGACCACCACCCGCAGGATCTCCTCCCACCGGGACCGGATCTTGTTCAGGTCGATAAGGCCGCGGGCGAAGGTGTCCAGCACCCCGTAGCCGCCCTCGGGTTTGATCCGCCAGCCCTTGTGATCGGGCAGATCAGCCAGGGCGGGCCGGTATTCCATGTCCAGCAGGTGGACGAGTCCGAAGACCAGGTCGGAATAGGCTCCGGCGTCGGACACGATCACGTCGGGGCGCTGCCCGCCGTCTTGGCTGTACACCACATCGATCATGTGCAGCGAGTCGCGGGGGGTCCCGGAGAACACCTTTCCGGCCAGCCCGATACCCCGGTCGTTGATGGCGTTGAGCCAGGTCACCCCACGCTTCGAACCGAAGTACTTCCGGTTGGGCCGGGCGCAGATGGACGGCACCGGCACCACGAACCGCATCCCGTCGACCGCGGCGAGCAGGCCCCCGCCCAGGGCGCGGGCGAAACCGATCTCGGCTTGGGCCTCGGTCAGCGGGGCGTTAGCCCGCGCGTAGGCCTCGACACCAAGGTAGTTCTGCGCAACATGGGAGATGCGTCCGCGTTCCAACGCGGGCACACCTTTCTTGATCACGGCGGTGTGGTCGAGGTTCATCGCCGAGACCGCCAAGCAGGCCGCGATCGACAGCCCCAGGTCATCCAAGCGGGTCGGATTGCCGCCCGCTGGGATGAACGCCCTCTCGAACCCAGGCACCCAGCCCATGACCTCCAAGATGAGCTCGGGCAGATCAACCTTGGGCAGCATCGCCTTGGTCCGCGCGGCCAAGTCCACCAGCGAGGGCGGATCAGGCAACGCGCTTAGCCGGCGCACGTGCAACCGCCCGTCAGCATCGACGCGGATCTCATCTTGATGTTCGAACCGGGTGCTGCGCCGCTCGGTATAGCGACTGAGCTGCTCGATCGTGTCGATGTCCAACTGCTTGGCCAGATAGATCACGACTTCATCGGGAACGTCCAGCGGATCGAGCAGGAACATCCCAACGAAACGCACGGTAGTCAGTTGTAGGGCGAACCCGAGCCGATGATGATCTCCCCGGCGGCGCCTGACCAGCGCCTTGTCGGCGTCATCCAGGAAAAAGAACCGGTTGAGCTCAGCCGGAGACGGCACAGGCGTAACGGCCATAGGCCGCCACCTCACGGTCGAACAAGAACTCCACGGGCACGCAGGCACCGTAGAACCCGACCAACGACCGACACCGAAGACCGCTCGACTATCCAGCCACCGCTCCTGGGACCGCCGCTGGCGTCGCTACCGGGACTCCTCGTTCCGTTGTTCCTCCAGGGCCGTCCAAGAGACGCAGCGCCCGGCGGGCAGCCCAGTAGTAATGGAACCTGTCCCCGTCTCTGCTGGCGCGAACCTTCTCGGCGTCTCCCATGATCCTTACCTACTGCTCAGAGCGCGACACGCGGCGTTGTTGCAGGGGAGAGCATCACACGGGACTGCTGCTGCGCGGCCGGGTGACACCTGATGCGTGGCCCCAGCGCCCGCTCCTGCCCGGCGATCAGCTGCCGGGGATGGCAAGAGTAGAGCCGATGCGGGGATTTGAACCCCGAACCTACCGCTTGCAAACTCATTCTCCGCATCAACCGTGGCTGCTACCAGCGACTTCACTGTTTACAGTGCGTCTGGGATGACAGCTCGGTGTGCCAGCCGCTCTTACGTTCACCGTGCCGCGACCGTCGTTGTCTATACCTCGATGTGTGCGCCGTGCTCTACAGACACCTCTACCTGTGTGGCTCGTATGCCCATTGTCCACTTCAGACACGGAGGTGCCAAAGAACACCGTCGGCTCCAATCCGCGGTCCGGGCAGGCCCGGGCGCCGCCGCCCTTGCGGGTCACGACCACTCGCCGGTTCACTTCCGCGACGGCTCAGCGGCTCACCGGCTGGCGATGTCGCTCGCCCCTGGCCGCAGCTTGAGGGCTCGTCGACGAACTAGCCGCCGCTGGTCCGAAAATGCTGCGCGTTCTTCGAGTTCACACTGCGCCTAGCTAGTCACTGGTGGGCTGCACCCTCGACGTACGGGCATCGGAAGCCGCCCCGCTACTGGCCGAGCTCTCCGGCACCGCGGACTGACCACCCCCATCAGGCCCACGACCGGCCGCCTCCGGCCCTCCGAACTCGTGAAGGGTTGCCGTGGTGACCCTGCGTTCCATCGCCGTGTTCGTCGTTGCCGCGATGTCGGAGGTCGGCAGGGGCCTGGCTGGTGCGGCAGGGAGTGAGCGAACACCGCGGGTGTGGGTCTGGATCGGCGGACGACAGCGGCAGCGTGAGTCCTCGTGCTCCCCGGAACTTCCTGTATCAGATAACGGACCGCGCGGCGTGTCGAGAGATCTCTGACCGGTCAAACCGGTAGACATGCGCCCATGCAGACGCCAGTGAGGACCAAGGCGAAGAAGGGCCGCGTGCCCAAGGGTGACCGCGTCGGCACCTTGGTCAGGCTGCCGACCGAGCTGCGCGAGCACGCGCAGACCATCGCTACCCAGGAAGGTCTCCCCTTGGGTGACGTGATCACTCGCATGGTTGCTGAGGCGCTTGGGCAGCAGGCACCGGCGTACTGCTACCCAAAGCCCCAGATGCAGGAGGAGCTGCCGTTGAACAAGGCCTCATAACAACAGCGAGGCGGTCCCGCTAAGGACCGCCTCGCTCACGTTCACGTCAGTCGGGCAGCCACCCGGCTGACGCAAGTGCCTCGGTTACCAGCCGAGGCGAATCCCTACCTCGCAGGAAGGGGCGTTTTCGCGTGCCCAGGTTACCTCCTGGGCTGGCGCCAGCGCGACACCGACACGGCGACATCGCACCACAGCTCGGTAATGGCTGGTGCCTGCCCTGCTATGAGGTCGGCGCATTCACCGTCGCTCTCGACGAACGGTCAGCATGCGCCCTCCACGGCGGTCCCAGCGGCCCGCAGACCGCCGCAGGAACGGCGTCGCCACGCCCTCCGCGACGCTCGCGGCCGCGACCTGGCTCGCCCGCCCGGGCCACGTCGCGGCCACCGGCGCTGCACCGCTCCACCGCGCGGGCGCTGGCCTACGGTCGCCGCCGTGCCACCGCCCGCCTCGACACCGGCACCTACCAGCCGCATCCCGGGTGGCGGCACTTTATCCAGGCTGGATGGCGGGTCCTGACTGATCAAGCCGAAGCCCTGCGCGTCGTGGAGGATCTCGTTGACGCCCAGGACTGGCGCGCCGACAAGCGGGCGAGCTGGCACGCCATCCTACGCCGCCTTGTCTACTCGATGGACTGGTCCACCGGGCTGGTCACGGCGGTCACCGCCCTGCGGCTGGGCGAGGCCGGTGACCGCGCCCCCCGCACGGTGTCCCGCGTGCTCGCCTGGGCCCGCGACGAAGGCCTCATCGTGGTCGTGGAGCAGGCGGCCTCTGCGGAGTTCCTGGGCTCTCAGCACGGCCGCACTCCCACCTACGCCCTCGTCACGAACGCCCCTCTCCCCCACTCCCCCACCACCTCGCCGGATCCCGTCCGGTCGTTGCCCTCAGCTCACCCAAACGCGCAGCTCACCGGGCCTGTGGAAGAAAGCGGCGACCTCCCCACATCTTATGTCAGTAATAAGCCCTTGAACGGCACACGGCTCGACCACCCCGATCAGCAACCGGCATCCTGGCTGGCTTTCCGGGTACCTGATTCTCCCTCCGAGCGCAACCTGGCCACTCAATGCCTGTTACAACGACTAGGCCTGGACCGCGGGGGGCTATCCCGGGTGCCGCTCTGGCGCACCCGGGCTCTGCTGCGACCCTGGTGGGAAGCCGGTGCTAGCCCCGCCGGCCTGCTCTACGCCATCGACCACCACCCCGACCACCCCCACCACCGTGGTGACGCGTTCCGGGGCGCTCACGACCCCCTGCGCGTCCTCGGCTACCGGCTCCGCCCCTGGCGCGGCCGGCTCACCGAACTCCCCCTCACCGTCCGCGGCATCCACGGCGACTACCAGAACAAACCGGCCACTGCGGCGCAGATCGGTCACACCCACACCCGAGCGGAGACCGACCGCCCCGCTGCCGGAGTCGAGGTACGCCAAGCCGCCCGGGCGGCCCTTGCCGAACACCTCCGACTCCTGCGGGACCGGCGGCGAACCTGCTGAGGTCGCGGTCCGGCTGGTCTTACTCCTGACCGCGACCGGGTTAGCTTTCCGTGCTGAGGTACCGCTCCCACAGCCCGGCGGCGATGATCTCGCCGGCGAAGTCTTGGTAGGTCAGCAGGACTCGATCTCGTTTAGCGGTGAGCCAAGC
>JBOHFW010000080.1:0-6757 GCA_050699835.1 Pseudonocardiaceae bacterium
GAGCTGGAGACGGAAGCGGGGCGGGTGGCGGCGGACCTTGCCGCGGACGCCGCCGGCGCCGGGCTGTCCTGGGGCCCGGACGACACGGCTGAGGACGGGTTCACCCAGCGGGTCGCCGCCCGGGTCAGCGCCCGCGAGGACGATGTGCGCACCGTCCGCGCCGCCATCGCGGGACTGGGCCGGGCTGAGCATGCGCGGCGAGACGCTCTTCGGGTTGCTCAACGCGCTGAACATGCGGTCGCCGCCGCGACTACAGCGGAACGGGAGGCCGATGCCGCGGTCGCCACGGCACGCTCGCAGGCCCGGCAGCGACTGGCCGCCTGGGCCGACCGGCACAATGCCACGATCACCGACCTCGCGGCGCCCGGTCTGCTCGACGCCCTGGTGGATGCGTTGGAGGCAGCCGGGGAGCCGGACGCCGCGGATCCACGCACCGTGTTCCACCACAGCACCGCCGACGGCGTGCAGGCCCAGCGCGACGAGTTGGCCCGGCTGCGCGAGCAGCGCCGGGTGATCGCCACGGAGCTGGCGGAGCTCGAAGCTCGGCGCCGGGTGATCGCCGCCGAGCGGGACGACGCTCCGGTGCCCTTCGCGGCGCGAACAGCGGAGCGCCTGGACCGGCCCGGCGGGCCGCTGTGGCAGCTGGTCCGCTTCGCCGACCACATCGGTGACGCTGAGGCCGCTGGGTTGGAGGCCGCGCTGGAGGCCGCGAACCTGCTGGACGCGTGGATCGCCCCGGACGACGCGAGCACCACCGCCGCCCTGGCCGCTGGCGACGCCGACGGCTTCCTCGCGCCGCTGCCCACCGGCATCCGGCCCAGCGGGCCCACGCTCGCCACGGTGCTGGTACCGGAGGAGACCGAGCTGGTCGATCCGGCGCGAGTGGCCGCGATCCTGTCGTCGATCACACTGCTGGCTCCCGGCGCGGTGCCGATGCCGGGTGACCCGCCGGCCCTCTCCCCCACCGGCCGGTTCGGCCAGGGTGTGCAGCTGGGAGCGTTCATCAAGCCCGCCGTGGAGTACGTCGGCGCCACTGCCCGGGCCCGGCGGCGGGCCGCTCGGCTCGCCGAGCTGGACAGCCTGCTCACCGAGGCGTCCGCGCGGTTGGAGGGCATCGACCGGCTGGCCGCGCACGCCCAGGCGGTCCTGGACGCAGTACCCGCGGCCGCCACTGAGCTGCCGCGGGTCGGCGCGATCGTCGAGGCGCTGCGCCGTCACGACCGGGCCGCCGGGGTGCTGCGCGCCACCCGCGAGACGCTCGATGGGGCGCGCTCCGCGCTCGACCAGGCGGTGGCTGAGGTGGGTGCGCGGGACCGGCTGCTGCGCCGGGCCGCAGCCGAACGCGCCCTCCCGCCGGACGCGGTCGACGACGTTGCGGCGGCGGTGGTCCGGTTCGGGCAGACCGCCGGGCGGCTGTCCGGCGTGTGGCGAGAGGCGACCGCGGCCCGGACCCGGGTGGCGGACGAGACCGGCCGGGTGGAGCAGGCACACCACGATGAGCAATTGGCGACCCAGGACGCCGAGCGGGCCGAACTGCGCTGCGCCGAGGAGTCCGAGCGCTACGAGGTCCTGCGCGAGACTGTGGGCGCCGAGGCTGAGGAGGTGCTCACCCGGGTGATGGCCACCGAAGCCGCGATCACCAGCGCCGAGGCCGAACGCAGCGCAGCCACCGCTGCGAAGGAACAGGCCGCCGAGGCGTGTGCGCGCGCCGAGACCCAAGTGGACGCCGCGATGGAGGCTTTTCGGACCGCGCTGATCGAGGAGCAGGCGCAAGCTCAGCGGCTCGCGCCGTTCGTCGACGCCGACGTGCTCACCCTGCTGCGCTGCCCACCCGAGCTGCGCTGGCCTGCCCGCCACGACGACTGGCCGGACCCCGACGCGACCTGCGTGGCCCTCGCCGCGACGGTGTTCGACGGGCCAGGGCTCGACGGGTCGGGCGGTAGCTCGCCGGAGACGCTGCCCACCGCTGTCGTCGCCCTGCATGATGGCGTCCTCGCCGCCACCCGTGAACTCAGCCCCACCGAGGCGTCAGTCAAGCAGAGCGCGACCAGGCTGGCCCGCGCGCTCGACGAGCTGGCCGCGGAGCTCTCCGCAGCCGGACACGACTACCGCCCGGAGTGGGACAGCGTCGATGGCATCATCCTGGTGCGGGTCGCCGACGAGCACGGGCTGGCTCCAGTCGGTGCGTTCGGTGAGCGGATCGCTCAGGCCCGCCGTGATCAGGAGCAGTTGCTCACCGAGTCCGAGCGCCGGGTGCTGGAGGACGCACTGCTCACCCAACTGGCCCGGCAGATCCACGAGCGCACCGTCGACGCCCGCGATCTGATCGGTCGGATGAACACCGAGATGCGCCGGCGGCGGATGTCCTCCGGGCTGACCGTCGGGGTGCGCTGGGAACTGGCCGACGCGCTCAACGACGAACACCGCGACGTGGTCCGGCTGATGGAGCGCGACGCGGCTGGGCTGGGACCCGACGAGCTCGCCCGGATGCGGGCGTACTTCGCGAGCGCAATCAAGACGGCCCGGGCGGCGAAGCCGGACCGCGCCTACCGGGAACTGCTCGGCGAGGTACTGGACTACCGGCGCTGGCGCGCATTCAGCTTCTTCCTGCATCCGCCCACCGGGGGCGAGCAGCGGCTCACCCGGGCCCGACACGGGCAGCTCTCCGGTGGCGAGCAGTCGGTATCACTGCACCTGCCGCTGTTCGCCGCCGCGCACGCCATGCTCAACTCGGCCGATCCCGCCTGCCCGCGGCTGCTCGGGCTGGACGAAGCCTTCGCCGGCGTCGACGACAGGGGCCGCATGGAGCTGTTCGGCCTGACCGCAGAGTTCGACTTCGACCTGTTGATGACCGGTTTTGACCTGTGGGCGACGTATCCGACGGTGCCCGGTGCCGCGCACTACGACCTGTCGCACGCACCAGCTGAGCACATCGTCAGCGCACTGCTCATGGTGTGGGACGGCACCGGAACTGACGTGGACGTCGACGGCGAGCTCGCCGCCGCGCTGGGCTCCCCGCTCACCCGGCGACGGCCAGGCCCTGGCAGTGGGCTGCTCGATGACCTGGAGCCGGAGGAGTCGGACGAGGAGTGACGGGAACCGAGCCCCCCGACGATCTCCGCGGCGCCAGCTGGGCCCGCCTGCTCGCCGCCGCCCGGCGGCAGCTGGAACGCACCGGCGGCAGATTGGACAGCAGGATCGGCCTCACCGCGGCGACCGACGACGAACGCCGCGTGGTGATAGGACTCACTGGCCGGCACCGCGCCCCTGGCACCACCCGGCTGTCCGTGTCGCTCAGCGAGCTCGACGCCGGCCTGCGCCGGGTCCGCGGTGAGGGCTTGCTTGAGCTACTCACCCGCCTCGGCGGGCCGGTGCGTGACCGTCCAGCCGAGGCGGCGACCGAAGCCGCTACCCGCGACACCGCGCTGAACACGATGGCCAGCACCCACCACAAGTCGGAAACCTGGTACGAGCGCTGGCGCGCCGAGCTCGCCGCCGACGGCACTGCCACCCGCCTGGTCCGCCGCGGCGAGTCGCACCTGCTCACGCAGGCCACCGCCGTGCTCGAGGCGCTCCCGGCCACCGGGATACCCCTACCGATGCTCGCGGAGCAGGTCACCGGCGACCCGAAGGCCCTCTCCGGTGGCGCGCTGGCACACCTCGTGCTGCGCGCGCTGGCGTTGCGGGAAAACTGCGCGGCACCCGAGACCGCCGAGCAGCGGCGCGCGCTCTGGGACTCCGCCGGCGTTGTGGTGGATGACCTGGCCAGCCAGGTGCTGGTGCTGAACCTGCGAGCGGACGGTGCCGGGCTCGGTGAGTGGCTGACCCAGGCCGCCAGGTTGGGGGTGCCGCTGCGGGTCACTCTCCATCAGCTCACCGCGCTGCCGGTTGTCCCACAGGTTCCCGAGGTGTTCGTATGCGAGAACCCGGCCGTGCTGCGCCAGGCCACCGCGCAGCTGGGCTCGCGAAGTGCCGCCCTGGTCTGCACCGAGGGCGTGCCATCGCTGCCCTGCTGGCGCCTGTTGGAGGCTGCTGCTGTCGCGGGCGCCCGAATCCGATGGCGCAACGACTTCGACTGGTCGGGCCTGCGGATCACCGCCTCCGCCATCGACCGGCTCAGCGCGACACCGTGGCGGATGACCACCAAGGACTTCCTCGCCGCGCTCGCGCTCGGTGATACCGAGCCCCTGCGAGGAACACCGTCAACGAGCCCATGGGACCCCACACTCGCCACGGCGCTGTCGAGCGCCGGCCGCTCAATCATGGAAGAGCGGCTCGTCCCGCTGCTGCTGGCGGACCTGGCGGGGATCGTCCCAAGACCGCCGGTAAATCGATGAAAGCAACGACCTCTCCCACTATGACAAGTAGCTCCGACACCACTTCCATAGACCACGAAGAGGCCGTTGCCAGTTCAACTCTTGACAACCATCAGATGAGGCCGCCAAGTAGCTCGAAAACGCTGCCAAGCAGGCCGCCAACAACACCGAGGACCTGTGTCAGGAGTTCGCCCATGATCCCTCCCTTCGAGTTTTCCGTTAACCCCACCTCGAACCTGAGGCAGCTTTCCACTGCCACTCAACTCACTCCCGCTGCCCCGCACGTCATCGGCTCCTATTCAGTAAAGACCCGGTAAGCCTCATCAGGAGCGAGAGGTCGGAGAAAAGGAAAACGAATAGATAACAAGCTGCTGCTATCTATGCCAGTGTCAACAAAACTCATCTGAGATCACACAAAACCCTGTGGTAGCGCCGGAAACCTACAGTATCGAATCCAAATACATGAGAGTGAGCATGGACTGACGGTGATGAATCATAAGCCAACAAGGCCCTCGCGCAACAGGTTGCAAGATGAAGGTGACGACAATGTGCGATGAGCTACGAGTCAAGACCGCGTGGCGTTCGAGTTGCCATAAGGTAAAACTGGCGCGACATATAAACTACAGACTGCACTCACCATACGACCACATGGCGAATGAGGGGATATCCACTGCCCGCCGTCGACCGCGGGGCGCGTCCTGGCGAAATGTGGAGTATTCACGTGAGTTTCTCCAGGTGTTCGCCTGCTGCGGTGGCCCGCCGGCGGTGATGAATGAGGCTTGCACTTGCTGGGCGGCCACCCACTCGCTGAGTTGGGCGTGGTGGCGAATTGATCGGATAGCTCCGCCGAGGTGGTGGCCGACGTGGCCCACCGCAGCCCACGGTGATGCGCGACCAGGGGACCGGCCAGCGCCTGCTGGTCGCTCCGCCTGCTCAACCCTCTGCGGTGTTGAGCGCAGAGCGGGCGGTGAGCAGTGCGCTGATCGTGGTGCATGGCTTTCCTCCACACATCAGATCGATCGCCGAGCGGAGCTCGGCGATCGCGTGCGCGGGGATGCCGTCCCAGTAGTCCACCGCAACCGCGATCCGGTCCGTGATGGCTATGAGTTCGACGACCGGGGCGTCCGCCATAATGGCGGCCACCAGAGCGTCGACATCATGGAGGAGGCTCTGTTGTGCGGTGGTATCGGAGGCGCTCACGCGCGCTGACGATACCCGGCTATCACGCCGTACTGGTACCAGCAAGCCCGCACTGTCACTCGCTCGTGCCGACCCCGCTGATCTTCCTTCGTTCCTGATGGAGAGTTGAGGATGCCTTGTTTGGGCTCGTGGGAGCTCAAACTCCCCGCTCGGTGCAGAAACTCTCCAACATCCGGACCGACTGTAGTTCGCACCCATTCATGCGGTTGGCGTGCCGCGTATCGTTCGGCGCATCGGACTCCGTAACTAGCTACAAGGCGTTGTCACACCGCCACAAGCTCGCATGTACGGTCCACAAAGTCTCGCACCGCTGGCACCGTAGTATGCGGTCTCAGCTGGCTCACGAGGTCTCGGAGACGGTCAATGCCACGGGTTGAATCCAGGTTTTCATACAAATCGAGCGCTGCTCTGCCGCGCTCGACAGCGGCATCAAGGTCCCGCTGCGGACCCGGTGGGGTCAAAGCCTCCGCGTGACGGATTAAGAAATTCGCCCGGTCGCGGACGAATGACTCATCAAACAGGCCGATACCCTCCTCAAGCACTGGCTCGACCCAGTACAGGTACGGTAGGCGCCGCGCCGCTCAAGCGGGAGCTGGCAGCGGCCTATGGGAATACGAAGCTGGCCCGAATCAACAGGGCCATGGCGGCACTGGCCATACACATCATGGAGAGCAGCGTCAGTACTGATGAGCAGCGGGATTACGCCCGCCGCCTAGTTACGGTGGGGAATGGCTCCAACGGCGCGCTGACGGGATGAGTGGCGCGGTCGTCGAAGGTGAGATTCTTGCTAACGGATCCCTTGCCCTTCCGGCGCGGACACTACAGCCTTATCAGGAGTCGTGAGCTATGTTTGGGAAATGTGGTACCAATCAATTCACCAACGCAGGCCAGGATGGACGCGTATCCCAGGGACGTCAGATTGTCTGGGGTGAGCTCCCGACAAGGTAGCGAAAGGTGTTGTCCAGCTGGTGGTCCCTCGTCCACAGCTCGTCAGGCCGGGGGCTCCGGTACGAGCGGCACCCTGATCCCGTACTCGCGGATCTTGCGGTAGATCGTGGCGCGGGACATGCCGAGTTGCTGGGCAGCGCGGAGCTTGTTGCCGTCGACGGTGAGCAGGGCCTGCACGATCGCATCGCACTCGATTGACTCGAGGGGGGTGAGCACCCGGCGCGTGCTCGCCTGGCACTCAGAGGGCAGGTCAGCCACCGTGATCACGCCTGTCCGGCGGTTCGCGACGATCT
>JBOHFW010000081.1:0-6171 GCA_050699835.1 Pseudonocardiaceae bacterium
AGAACCAGTGCGGCGACCCCGAGCACCAGATCCGGTCGCCAGTCCAGCAGCAGCCGCGCAGGTGTTGGCGGAGCGTCCAAGTGGTAGCCCAGCAGCGTCTCGGTACGGCTGGGTCGCGCGGCGATACCGCCAGGCGGCGCGGTGCGGCTCAGCGCCACCGCCAGCCCGATCGTGGCAAACATGACCAGCACCTCGACGCCACCCAACCGCAGGATGGCGAAACGATCGCCGCGCTCGATCATCGCCGCCACTGCACCGCGGCGATGCAGCCAGCCGATCACGCCCAGCACCAGTAGTGCCATCACCTTGCCCAGCACCAGCAGCCCGTAGCTGGTGAGCAACCGATCGGGCGTGACGCGGATCAGCGCGTTGATCACCCCCGAGGCGGCCATCACGATCCAGCAGACCAGAGCCAGCCGGGAGAACCGGGCAGTGGCCAGTCCGGCATGCTCCCCCCGCTGGGCCAGGTACGCCAACAGGGCGATCAGGCCACCGACCCACACGGCGGCGGCAATCACGTGATAGAGCAGGCTAGTGACAGCGATGTCGTGCGCGCCGCCGGCCGAGGAGTGCCCGGTGAGCAGCGCCACCGGGGTCAGCCCGAGCAGGGACAGCGCGAACAGCCACACGGCCGCGCCCCAGGTCCGGGTGGTCCCGCTGAACACAGCCAGTACCAGGGCGATCCCCGCAGTGAGCGCCCAGGCCCCCAGCTCGGAGAGCTGAAACACCAGCGACGCCAGCAACCGCGGGTCCAGCACACCGGTCACCGAGCGGCCCACCGCGTCCGCGGCTGACAACGGAACCATCAGCGCCGCGGCCAGTGCCCAGACGAGCGCGGCGATCCGCGCCGTGCGCATCGCCGCGTCCCCGCCGGTATCGAGCTGGCCGCAGGCGTGCGGAGGCGCCAAGAAGGCCGCCAGCAGCAATGACCCGACTGTGACCACCGCGGCGCAATCGGACAGCACCCGCATGGCAGGCAGCCCGGCCCGGGTGAGCAGCCCAGGATCGGGCAGTCCCAGCCCGATGAGCCCGTCCTCGCCCAGCCCCACAACCAGCCCAGCACCGACAACCGTCGCCAGCAGCACTCCGACGACGACCTGGGCACCCAACCGGTCTGGCACTCCGGGCTCGCGCCGGTGGGAGGCCCGGGCCGTCACTCCCACCATCCCGAGAACGGGAACTTCGGCGATCGGCGCGATCGATCCTGACACGATCGACTTTGGGTCGATAGCCGCCTCACAAGAAGCGTCGCCTCCACCGCACAAACGCGATCACTGCCCCGGCCACGAGCATGAAGGCGAGCACCGCGCCGACCACGGCCGTCCACCGAACGCCTCGAAGGGCCGCCTCATCGCGCTGCTGGGTGAGCTGCTCGACCGCTGACGGTTGCGGGCTGATCTCCGGCGACGGTTCAGTGGGAGGAGGCGTGGACCCGCCACCGCCCTGTGCCTGCGGCGGTGGGCCACCCGACTTCGTACCGCCCGGCTGGGTCCCGCCCGGCTGGGTCCCACCTGACTGGGTCCCACCTGACTGGGTCCCACCCGGCGGTGCTTCGCCTGGCTGCGTCCCGCCGGGCTTCGGAGCCGGGGTCGGTGGCGGGCCACTTGCCCTCGCCACAGTGCGGACTAGGCCGTTGGCGACCTCGCCTGTCTGATTGGAGTTCGGAGGTTTCCACAGCGAGGTGGCGCCGTCGGCGTAGACCTGCTTGACGTGGATACCCTCGGGCCCGTCCTTGGCTCCGTAGCTGGTGGTCGTGGCCGGGGAGGGCATGGTCGCCTGGAAGGTGAAGAACTGCGCGCTGTCCGCGAAGGTCTGCGACGGGCTGACCTGCGGTCCGGTCCAGTGCAGGACCTGGTGCGCGTTGACGGTCTCGATGGTGCAGTTCCAGCCAGGCACTATGGTGCCCACCTGGCGGTTGCCGACCGAGATACTCACCGCCCCGCAGGCCGGGCTGGTCCAGCCGACCGGCACGGTGACTTTCACGTCAGTGGTGGTGTTCTCCGCACCGTTGAAGATCACGCCCTCCTGCTCAAAGGGCAGGAACATGTTCAGCGTGGGCCGCGAGCCGGCAGCGTAAGGAGGCGTCTGGCCTGCGGCTCCGGTGCCACCGTAGGGGTTGGGGAAGCCCGGCCCGTTGTTGGAGAAGACAGGGTGCGCGAGCGCGGGGACGGCAAGGGCCGCGACCGTGGCAACTCCCAGGCCGATAACGGTGACAGCGCGGCGCCGCCAGCGCCGATGAGCCCCCGTGTCCTTGCTCATCATCCCGCATCCTCCTACTGCCCGATTAAAGAGTTTTGAGCTGATAATTCGATTCGCTCAGATCAGGAGTCGTTCGCGGAGGATCGCTGGTTCCCAGCGGGCCCGAGGAATCGCTTCTTCATCCCGTTGCCCGGGCCCGTCACACCCACGTCCACCGCAGCTGGAGCTGCGGACCCCCGCAGTGCCGGGTGGTCGTCGGCTCTCCGTGAGAAGATCTCTGGGAACTTTCTGGTGTTTCGTCGTGACACCTATCCCGTGAGATGTCACCAGCCAGAAAGGTTCGTCTCTCATGGCCCTCAGGCTGTGTCGCTCCCTCAGGCTGTCACGCCACAGAGCAGCGACGATCATGCTTGTCGCCGTAGCCCTGGTCCTCGTGCCGCTCGGTCCGTTGACAGCAGCCAGCGCCTCGGCACCAGGCTCGACTCAACCGAGCGGGTTAGTGACCATGCACAATGAGCTGCTCGGCACCGATCCATCGGATGGCGCCCAATTGAACACTGGCCCGGCGCGGGTCAGCCTCACTTTCGACCTGCCCGCGCAGCGCGGATTCAGCACCGTCGTCGTGACCGGCCCGGACAGCCACCAGTGGCAAGCCGGCCCCGCCCCCGAACGCGGACGGCTCCCAAGACACCACGAACGCCGGATCCGCTGGCACAGTTCTCTGGCCATGGCTGGTCGGGGCCGGCGCGCTGCTGGTCGTCGGCCTGGTACTGACGGTACGTGCCAGCCGGACCCGGGGTTAGCCGGCCGGCGTTCAGGTGATCTAGTCGCCACACATCCGCAAAGAAGCTCCAAATTCACCCAAACGAGTACAAATGACTACTCCAAGTGGGCATCTTTGATCTCTGTTCCCCACCTTCGCCCTGGGTGCGTTCGACCCTCAACCGACGCTGGAGCTGACCTAGCGAGGACACCGATGACGATCCACGCCCTGCTCGACGGGTATGTGGTACCCGATCTGGAGCCACCGCCCGCGCCGATCGAGCCGTCCGGCGCGTCGAAGCGCCTAGCACCTGTGCGGGAGCGATTTGACATGATTAATCCCATTACCGACGCTTTACCTCTACAGAACCGTTCGATCACCTGGCGGGCGACCTGTCACGATACTCCGGTAGGTCCCGACTTGAGATCGACGCGCTTGGGGAGGCCCGTCATGTCCCAGCCACAGAGCACTGAACGCCTGCTCACTCCGGGGGAGGTGGCTGCGCTGTTCCGGGTGGATCCCAAGACGGTCACGCGGTGGGCCTCCGCTGGGCGGATTGGCTCGATCAGAACCCCCGGCGGGCATCGGCGATTCCGGGAGACCGAGGTCCGCGCCTTGCTCGCCTCGCTCACCACCCCGGCACCGCTGGATCGCTCATCGGACCGCGCCGCTCGCAGAACCGCTGGGTGACGTTCAGGTGAGGCCGGCTCGCCTGGTTCGCCGCGCGCTACTACGCTCGGTGTCGACGTGGAGGAGGTGGCGGCCGTGCATTACCTGATAGCGGCGATCGGCATTGCTGGGGTCACCGCGCTGCTGTGGAAGGCGTTGCGCCCGCAACGCCCAGCGGCGCGCTCAGTGCTCGCACCAGATGACGATCCGGAGTTCCTCAGGGGCTTGAACCGCAAACCCGGTGAGGAGCACTGACTAGATGCCGGCGTAGGAGTGCCAGCCGGCCACGACAATGTTGATGAAGAACAGGTTGAACAGCATCACCGCGAAGCCGACCACGTTGATCCACGCCGCCGGCGAACCGCGCCAGCCGGCCGTTGCCCTGGCGTGCAGGTAGCCTGCATACACCACCCAGGCGACCAAGGCGCACGTCTCCTTGGGGTCCCAGCCCCAGTAGCGGCCCCACGCGGCCTCGGCCCAGATCGCGCCGGTGATGATCGCGAAGGTCCAGATTGGGAAAGCCACCACGGTGGTTCGGTAGGCCAGCCGGTCCAGCGTGGCCCTATCGGGTAGCCGGGCGCCGGCCCGCGCGCTGATCAGGTAAAGCACGCTGGCCACCCCGGAGACCAGCAGGATGCCCGTCGCGATGATCGCCGCGGAGACGTGGATGGTGATCCAGTACGAGTTCAACGCCGGGATCAGCGGCGCAGCCCGCGCGTAGAGCACCGTGCCGCCCAGAAACATCAGCACCACGACAGGCAGCAGCACGAACCCGCCCAGCCGGCGCAGTGACGTCGAGCCTGTCAGGGACGCAGCGCCTTTCAGAAAAACCACACCGTCCTTGGGCGCGCTCCGCTGCCGGTATAGCGCAACCAGCCACCCGGCCACCGCGACACAGCACAGTGCCGAGGTGAACTCGTACATGTTGGCCCAGGGCACCCGGCCGATCGCGGCTCCGCGCAGCGCGAGCGAGCCGCCGTGCAGCAACACGCCAAGTCCGGTTAGCGCGACCGCGGACCGGCCGATCCGCTCGGCCTTTCCTCTCGGTGGCGCCCCTGCTGGCGCAGCGAGAGTCGCCACCGGCCCATGAGCCTCGACGTCCGGCGTCACGGCAGTGACCGCCGGGACCCGATCGGTCGCGTACTCGATGGCGTGCAGGACCAGCGCGAGGAGGTAGATGACCAGCGCGGTGCCGTAGGCGAGGTCACTGTAGGAGGCGAGCACCGGGTTGATCGGCACCTCTCATCCCCCTTCCTTCGAGGCGACGGCGGGCACTGGTGGCGCTGCCGCCCGGGTAGAGAGCAGATCAGCAGCGATCCGCTCGAATTCCTCGCCGTAGCCGGCGGCCTCGGTGCGGGCCAATCCACCCAGCTCGACCACGGTACCGGCTCCTCCGACCGGGGTGACGCGCACCCAAAACCGGCGGCGCTTCACCGTCAGGGACAACCCGAGACCACCGAGCATTCCCGCTGCGAAACCGAGCACCCAGAGCTGCGCCGGGTCGTAGGAGACCTGCAGCGACACGAACCGGGTCACCCCGTCGAAGTGCACCACCGTGCGGTCGGGAAGGGTGAGCTGCTCACCAGGGCGCAGATTCTGCCGCGCCACCTGCGCCAGGCGTCCCGAGTCCACCATCGCCTGGTCGATCGTGAAGATCGACTGGCCGCGACCGGAGTTGTTGCCCAGATCGCCCTTGAGCACGTCGATCGCGACCGCCGGGTCAAGCATGTCCGGGAAGGCTGAGGACAGCAGCGAGCCCCGGAACGCCGCGGTCGGCGCGAACAGCCCGGTGATCGCGAGTTGGCGGGTACGCCGTTCGGTGTCGTCGGTGACGCCAGGTGGGTCGAATTTGGTCGTGCCCTCCGACAGCAGGGAGGCCAGCTCCACGGGTGGCCACTGCACCACGGCGCTGCGCTGCTGCCCGTCCGGGAAGGTGACGGTGAACTGTGGCGCGTAACCGTGACCGAGCAGGTAGACCCGGGTGCCGCCGATCCGCAGCGGGTCGTTGACCTTCAGCTGGTAGGGATGCCAGGTGCCATCAGCAAGATCACCGGGTCCCTGGTAGGAGAGCGCAGCGCTGAACTCCTCGGCCTGACCGGTGGGGAGATAGCTCGGAGTGAAGGCGTTGACCTGCACACAGAACGGGGTGAGCGCGGTGCCGTCGACGCTGCGGCCGGGGCGGAACGAGTCGTAGGCCAGCGAGCCGGAGTTGCAGAACTGGGAGCCGTTGGCGAGCACGATGACCTGGCCCTCGTAGCCGACCAATTTGCCGATCGCGAAGGACACCAGCAGCCCGAGCAGGGCGACGTGGAAGGCGAGGTTGCCCGCTTCCCGCAGGTAGCCCCGCTCGGCGGAGAGGGTCCGGGTGCCGCCGGGCTCCGCCCGCTCGGCGATCCGCCAGCCCCGCAGCCGTCGGTGTGCGGCCGCGATCACCTCCTGCGCGCAGGCATCCGACTCGCCCCGGGCGTGGTGCGGTAGCCGGCCCAGGTTGCGGGGGGTGGCCACCGGGGCTTTCCGCAGCTGCCGGACGTACTCCATGC
>JBOHFW010000082.1:0-5521 GCA_050699835.1 Pseudonocardiaceae bacterium
GGAGAGACGATGGGGAGGTGCGCATGGAGCGGGTGGTGGTCGTGGGGGCGGGGCTGGGGGGGCTGCGGACTGTTGAGGGCTTGCGCGCGGAGGGGTTCTCCGGGCGGATCACCCTGGTCGGAGACGAGCGGCATGAACCCTATGACCGGCCCCCGCTGTCCAAGCAGATCCTTGCTGGGCAGTGGCCCGAGGAGCGGGCCACACTGCACCGCGGTGAGCTGGCCGACCTGGATATCTCGTGGTACCCGGGCCGGAGCGCGGTGAGCGTCGACGATGTCACCGTCGACCTCGACGACGGCACCAGGCTGCGTTATGACGCACTGGTCGTCGCGACTGGGGTGCGGCCACGACGACTACCCGGTCAGCCCGACCACCCGGAACTGCACGTCCTGCGCACGCTCGAGGATTGCCGGGGGTTGCGGGATTCGATCTCCAGGGCCCGCTCGTTGGTGGTGGTCGGGGCCGGCTTCATCGGTGCCGAGGTCGCCGCGACCGCCCGCATGGCCGGCCTGGAGGTGACCATGCTGGAGGCGCTGCCGGTGCCGTTCGCGCGTGTGCTCGGCGAGCAGATGGGCCAGCTGTGCACCCAGCTGCACACCGACCACGGGGTCACGGTGCGCTGCGGCATACAGCTGACGGAGTTGGCTGATAGCGAGGGCGGCATCGCCGCCCGGCTGGCCGATGGGAACACCGTGCAGGCCGACTGCGGTGTGGTCGGGGTGGGCACCGTGATCGACAGCGGGTGGCTCGCCGGGCTCGGGGTACCCACCGGTGGCGGGCTGCGCTGCGACGTCGCCGGTCTGGTGGAGGGCACCGGTAACGTCTACGCGGTCGGTGACATCGCCGCCTGGCGGCATCCCACCCTCGGCGACCAGCCCCGCATCGAGCACTGGACCTCGGCCACCGAGCAAGCCACGGTCGTCGCCCAGCGCATCGCCGGCAAGCCGATCACCCGTCAGGCCGACGTCGTGCCGTACTTCTGGTCCGACCAGTACGGGTTGACCCTGCAGCTGGTCGGGCGCTGCGATCTGGCTACGTCGGTCGAGGTGCTGCACGACCCTGGAGCGCCCAAAGGCACCGCGGCGGGCTACTTCGCTGACGGCCGGCTCGTCGCAGTGCTGGCCTTTCATGCCCCCCGGCTGCTCAACCGCTACCGCAAACTGGTGGCTGCCGGCGCCAGCGAGCACGAGGTGTGGTCCACCGCAGCCGAACTCGCCTCTCCCTAGAAAGCATGTGCTCACTCCGGATAGTTGACGTATTCGTCGGGCTTGCCCTTCCCTTTGCGAAAGTGGTAACCGGTCAAGAGTTTACCCTCCCACTGTAACGATTCGTCAGATTTGAGCGGGGGATGGTGCGCCAAGTAGCGGTGCCTCTCTATTCGCTCGGCCCAGGATGCATTGCGCGCACCCTCCGGCTTGTTAATTTCGGAAAGCGACTCGAACCATCCCATGGGTAGTCCTCCCTTTCTTTAGCACAGCACTACAGGAGTGCTCATCTCGCTAACGATCTTGTTGGCTCTTGTTGGCCATTTTGACAAGGCCACAGAGAAGAAAGGTCCCAACACGGTAGCGCCGGGAAGCTGCAGATACTTATTACCGAACCACTAGTAGGTTGGCTCAACACTTCCTATTGATCGTTGAGAGTCCTCACGTGGCACCCTCCTCCTCGGCGTGCCATCACCTCTCCAGCGCTGTCCATGGCACACCTGTTATTCCGGGACACCCTCAAGCTGACAGTCTTACGGTACGCCGTGTAATTGACGACCACGTAAGATATCACTCATTTGAGTGATAGACACGGTTGTTTGATAGCAATGAGTAGCAGAATGGTCGCGACAGGCAGCAGAGAGGGCCGGATAGCAACCATGGGTGACGCCTCGACCCGTGTGGGTGAACACGCCAGCTGATCTCAAGCCACCGGTTGCTGAGGATCCCGGCTTGACGAGCCGAGCGGTCCTTATTCCTGGCCGATGCCACCTCGACGCTTCTGCACCTTCTTAGCACGTCGAGCTTGGTCCGAATCACCCCGCTGGGTAGATCCGGCGCTTGTCCCCCGGCGGGAATCTGAATGTGTGGGCTACAGCCATCCCCTTCTGATGAACACGAATCGGAGTAGGAGCGCGGTGAGGATCATCAGCAGCACGGCGAGC
Organism: Pseudonocardiaceae bacterium; assembly: GCA_050699835.1. GTDB lineage: Bacteria > Actinomycetota > Actinomycetes > Mycobacteriales > Pseudonocardiaceae. Next base: position 2,150 of record JBOHFW010000082.1, read on the forward strand.
GGGTAGCCGAAGACCCAGTTGAGCTCCGGCATGTGGGTGAAGTTCATGCCGTACACGGTGCCGACCAGAGTCGGCGCGAACAGGATCGCCGCCCACGACGAGATCCGCTTGACTTGCTCACTCTGCTGGTAGGTGGCCTCGGTCAGCCGGGTGATCTCCTCATTCTGCCGCTGCGCCACCTGCGCGGCATTGGCCGTGAGAATGTTGTTCAGCAGTTGACGGAACGAGTCAGTTCGCTCGATCACCCGCATTGCGTGGTCCTGGACGTCCCGGAACGCGCGCCGCAGCTCGAGGTCCAGCTCACCGTCCCGCTCGGCGAGCCCGCGCAGGATCTCCCGCAGCGGTTCAACCGCGCGCTGGAACTCGATCACCTCGCGGGCGAGCTGGTAGATACGCCGATACACGTCCGGATGGCCAGTGAAGACCTGGGTCTCGATCTCGTCGATGTCCACCTGCAACCCGTCCAGCACCGGGAAGTAGTCATCAACCACCTTGTCCAGGACCGCATAGAGCACCGCGTCCGGGCCGTGCCGGAGCAACTCCGGCTGCTGCTCCATGCGCCTGCGGACCACCGCGAGATCCGGCTCGTCGGTGTGCCGGACGGTGACGACGAACTCCGGCCCGAGAAACAGGTGCAGCTCGCCGAGTTCCACCACCTCCACCGGGTCCACGTAGCGCGCCGGGCGGAGCACCACGAACCGGGTGGCGCCGTAGCGTTCAAGCTTGGGTCGCTGGTGCGCGTCGACCGCGTCCTCGACAGCCAGCGGGTGCAGGTCGAACTCCTCGGCGACCTGAGCGATCTCGTCAGCGGTCGGGCGGAGCATCCCGATCCAGCAGAAGCTCGGACCGCCGTCCGAGCAGTCCCGCAGCACCTCGAAAGCGTGGTCGAGGGTGTCGGGCTCCGCGGCACGCCGACCCTCCACGTATACCGCGTTATCCACCACAGCCACGGCGACCTCCTCAATGCGCCGAGGATAGGCCGTCGCCGCTCGTCGAGCTGGTCAGGAAGCAGCCGGGCTAGCGAGGTGCCGGTCAGATCCAGACATAGGAGGCCGCCGGCTCAGGCGGTGTCGAGGCGGTATATCCCTACCTGTGGTCACGCGAATGAGGTGCCAACCAGATCACGATGCTTGGCGTCGAACTCGCGCACCGCGGTTGAGCGCGCGTACGGAATGGCAGCGGACCGGAACTCTTTCAGCCGGCTTCGGTCATGCGGCGACTCCAGACGTCTGATCAATGCTGCCGCCTCATTCGCCGTCGCACAGGCCTGTTCGACTGCGCCCATGACAATTCGAGCGGTCGCCAAGTGGCACAGCCACCCGGCCCTGTCCCGCACCAACATGGGGTCGATCAGCGAGAGTGTGCGGCGCAAGTACGGCTCAGCTTCAGCCGGGCGCCCCAGCGCAAGAAGAGACTGGCCAGCGATGCCGGCCGCGTCGGCCTCGGTGAACCAGTAAATCCACGGCGGCTCCTCGGCCGGAACCGATCGAGCAAGTAGTTCGAACGCCCGATCCTGCGCCCGTCGCCACGTCTGTTCGTCACCGGCACGCGCGGCACCCAGTGCCAGCCGACCGTGCAACGACGCTGCCACAGCGGGGGTCAGCGCCCGCTCGGCTTTCAGCGCCGACTCGGCCAAGACGACTGCATCGGCCGGTTTAGACGATCGCGCCGCCTGGATACTCATGAAGCCAAGAATGTTGGCGCCGATCGCGCGGTCACCGCTGACATGCGCGGCACGCAGGGCAGCGAGAAAGTAGCGTTGCGCCACGGCTGGCTGATCGGAGTCGTAGGCCAGCCATCCCGCGAGCCGGCCCAACTCTGCGGCCACCGCGTATAGCCGCTTACCCACTTCCTCGGTCAAGGCGGCGTTATTCAACATGGCCACTACCAGCCGCAGGTCTTCCCGGACTGCTGGAAACAGCGTTCCGCCACCGATCGCATCGTCTATCCTGCGTCGCGCCTCAGCGACCCGTTCCAGCTCGTCTACCAGCGCGTGATCCACCCGCTTGCCGAGCACTGACGCCGCCACCCGGGCCGGGTCGAACAGCCACTGGTGTGCAACCGCCGTCAATGTCAGCCCCGTCAGGGCCACAAAATATCGACGCTCCATGCAATCAGCCTCCACCACCGACGCAAGCGCGGCTACCGCTCCATCAGGATCCCACGATTCGCCCAGCCCATGATCGGCTGGTACGTAACGCAACGGCCCGGCCGCGGACCACCCCAGCGAGTCCAGCGTGATCGGCTCCCCCAACCGTTCATGCAGCACATGACACACCAATGCGGGCCACGGATCGCGCGGCACACACGGAACCTCCCGGCCCGACTCGGCATAGACCCACCGGCGTGGGGTCCGCCGGTGCAGCCGCGCCCGAAGCCCCAACCTCACGGCAAGCACATTGAGCCGATCACCCAAATTCTCCGGTGCCCAACCCGCCCGCGCCAGCAACCGCTCCAGCACGACATTGCACCGAACCTGGGGGGTGTCACTCGCCGTCATCAGCTCACCCTCACGCTCATGCCCAGATCGCACCGACCGTAGCGCCTCAACGGCACTCAGCGGATCGAAGTGTGCACAGTGTGTATCGGAATCCGCCGCTCGGATCCGAATCGGACACCACACTCAGCGCCATGAACTTGCCAACACTTCCGCTCTCTTCGGTGGAACCCGAGAGGCACGAGATCCCGGTCCCAGGCGTAGCGAAACCCCAGGCGCGCCACGACAAGCCCGGGAAACACCCCGAACCAGCCGAGCCCCAGCACGGGCACAGCAACCGCACCTCCCAGCCGGAGCGGAGGTGATGGGCGATGGAGACGGCTGATAGCCCGGATGTAGTGATCGCGAAACGACTCCTCGACGATGCCAAGCGGGGTGGCTTTATCTTCCAGCGCGTGGCGCCAGGTGAGGATGCTCCGCTGGTGGGATACCGAGTCGGCGATGGCTGGGCCGAGCTGATCCATATCGAGGGATTCAGCCGGAACTGCTTCGCTTGGCGCAAGCGGACATCCTCGCTGATCGTCTCCGCGGACGCCCTGGTGCAACAGCAGGTCGAGGGCAGCGCGCTCGAGGTGCCCACGGGTCTCCTAGTGCATACTCGCTGCCATGACTACCAGTACGCCGCGCCGTGCCGGGGGGCGCACGCGCATCACCGTAGACCCTGATCAGCTGGTATGGGTGTTGCTTGCCCGCGAGTCGACTGACCGTGAGCGGCAGATCGATAACCAGCTCAGCGACCTTCGTGCGCAGGTGGCGCGGATCGGTGGGCGGATTGACCGGGAGATCCCGGAGAATGCCGTGTCGGCGTTTAAGCGGCAGCGGGTGGCGTTGCCTGATGGCACTTGTGGCTACCGGGTGGTGCGGCCGGAGTGGGA
>JBOHFW010000083.1:0-11638 GCA_050699835.1 Pseudonocardiaceae bacterium
GCTTTACACAGTTGTCCTGGCTCTTGTGATCACCGACCTCTCAGGGAATTTTTCGGCAGCCTCGTCGCTAGTGTCATCCGAGGCGAGCGCCCTCGCTGGGCTGACCCGTGCCGCTGACGCGTTCCCGGATAGCGCACGGGAGTCAGTAAGGAGTGCTGCCGGAGAGTATGTGCACGCGGTAGTCGACGACGAGTGGTCGACGCTGAGACGGGGAGAATCGAGTCCCCGCGCCTTCGCAGCACTCGAGGGCCTCTACGCCACCATGCACAACTTCGAGCCCCAGACCCCAGTCGAACAGGCCTTTTACACCTCGTCCGTGGACGATCTCCACACCATCACGCTGAACCGGCGGCAACGCGTGCAACAGAGCCAGGACAGCCTTTCGCCGTTGTTGCGAGTCCTCCTGGTGGCCGGCGGGGTCGTGTTCATTATCTTGGCGTATCCCGCCAGCGTCAGGCGGCTGCGCACACGGATGATCATAGTTGGTGGAGCTGCCGCTTTCGTCTCTTTCGCCTATCTACTGACTATTGTGCTGGACTACCCCTATGCGGGCGAGATCTCGGTCGACACTGCTCCCTACAAGACGGGTGCGCTGGCTCTCTATTGGATCGACGAAACGCAGCCTCGCCCGCTGGACCCCGGGACGTTCGAGAGACTTTCGGCTCAAGACCTTATCGGGGTGTGGAACTCAGATTCCTCATTCGGTGAAGCCGTGTTCCGCCAGGTGGGTGACGAGATCCGTGGCACGTACCGTTACGACAAGGGCACCGTTATCGGCACCCTTGCACCTGACGGCGTGTTTCGCGGGTGGTGGTGCGAGGAAGGGTCCCGGAAACCATTCAAGGACGCGGGTGAGATCGAGTGGCGTCTGCTGAAAATCCCCCAAGACGGGCCGATAATAATAGACGGGAGATGGCGATATGGGGCCACAGAACCCTTCCGGGGAGGCTGGGATCTCACCAAGCTCCAGGGAAAGACCGAGCCACCCGACCTGGCCGCCAGATTCGACGATACCTCTTCGTTCTGCCGTCACCCGTGATGTTTAAATCAGCGCCGAAGGAGATGTGATGACATCGGTGGAACTAGGCATCCCCGCGCTATCGAGCCCACCAGCCCTGCGGCGCCGGGTATCTCGCCAGGTTATGGTCGGCAGCGTCCCCGTGGGCGGCGGCGCGCCCGTCTCGGTGCAGTCCATGACCACCACCCGCACCTCGGACATCGACGCAACGCTGCAGCAGATCGCGGAGCTCACCGCTGCGGGGTGCCAGATCGTGCGGGTCGCGGTGCCCAGCCAGGACGACGCCGACGCGCTGCCCGCCATCGCGGCCAAGTCGCAGATCCCGGTCATCGCCGATATCCACTTCCAGCCCCGGTACGTGTTCGCCGCCCTGGACGCCGGGTGCGCCGCGGTCCGGGTCAACCCCGGCAACATCAAGAAGTTCGACGACAAGGTCGGGCAGATCGCTCATGCCGCCCGCGATGCCGGCGTGCCGATCCGCATCGGGGTCAACGCCGGCTCGCTGGACCCGCGGCTGCTGGCCAAACACCGCCGCGCCACTCCGGAAGCGCTGGTCGAATCCGCCCTCTGGGAATGCTCCCTGTTCGAGGAACACGGATTCCGCGACATCAAGATCTCCGTCAAGCACCACGACCCGCTCGTCATGATCGCCGCTTACCAGCAGCTTGCCGCGCGCTGCGATTACCCGTTGCACCTGGGTGTCACCGAGGCCGGGCCACTGTTTCAGGGCACCATCAAATCCGCCGTCGCCTTCGGCGTCCTGCTAGCCGAGGGGATCGGCGACACGATCCGGGTGTCGCTGTCCGCCCCGCCCGTCGAGGAAGTCAAGGTCGGCAACCAGATCCTGGAGTCGCTCGGACTGCGACCCCGCCGCCTGGAGATCGTGTCCTGCCCCTCCTGCGGCCGCGCCCAGGTCGATGTCTACACCCTCGCCGAGCAGGTCACCGCCGCGTTCGAGGGCTTCCCCGTGCCGCTGCGGATCGCGGTCATGGGCTGCGTGGTCAACGGCCCCGGTGAGGCACGCGAAGCCGACCTCGGCGTCTCGTCAGGCAACGGCAAAGGCCAGATCTTCGTCCGCGGCAAGGTCATCAAGACCGTCCCCGAACACCAGATCGTCCAAACCCTCCTCGACGAGGCCCGCCAGCGAGACTGGTCGAAACCGGCCGAATAATGAGCAGTCGGCATGGGGGAGCCCCAGCTGGCTCCGGCCGAAGGCTACTGCCAGCTCACGCCGCAGGGGTATGGCGTCGGATGGGCTGAGATATGCACTCGGTCCGGCGCATGGACGGCACCCAGGACCGGGGACGCCGGGCAAGGTGGCAGCGGGGTCGGGGGCACTCCCGCGTGGGACACACCAGCTCAGCGTTCAACCCGGCCCTGGGGCCATGGGAGTACAGCCAATCCGGCTTGCTGAAGCGGTGACAACACAGGCTCACGGCACCCACACGTCATCCCTCTGCGGGTAGGACCCTGCGGGCAGGCTGTTGCGATAGTGTGCTGGTCGCGCACTTGATCGAGCCGCGAGTGGGGAGCCGGGAACTGTGACTGCCAAGCGCCGCGCACTCGCGGAGCGTCGTGAGATCGTCGGTCACAGCCAGGAAACACTGGCGCGGCTCGTGGGCGTCGAACCCACGACGGTCGGACGCTGGGAACGCGGCGAAACCTCGCCGCAACCGTGGGACCGGCCCAAGCTTGCCAACGCCCTGACCGTCTCGGTTGAAGTACTGGACACGATGCTTGCCGAAGGACAGACAGCCGAGGACTGCCGATCAACTTGCTGGGCGCCACCGCCGACTGTGGAGCTGACCAGTGATCCTGAGCACGACCCAGTGCTCGCACCGCCATGGAACCATCGGGGTACCGTCGAGTCAGCAGTCGTGCTGAGCGGTGGTGAGCGGGTGAAGCGTCGAGAATTCGTGTCCTTGACCGGCCTGGCCTTGACCGCCCCGGCGCATCAGTGGCTGGTGCATGAGCCGGGGCCGCTGGTATCAGGATTGTCGGGGCGTCGGGTGTCGGTAGCGTTGGTCGATCGCCTCATGGCGATGATCCCTGAGCTGCGCGCGATGGACGACCTCGCTGGTGGCGGCACTATGCTCTCGCTGGCCCAGGAGGAGTTTGGGGTAGTCGCCAAGCTGCTCGACCAAGCGTCTTACGACGAAGCCACCGGCCGCAAGCTCCATAGTGCGCTCGCCGAACTCGGACAGCTTGCGGGCTGGGGCGCCTACGACTCCGGGCAGCCGGGACTAGCGCAGCGCTACTACATAGCAGCCCTGCGCGCCGCGCACACGATCAATGACCGCCCACTGGGTGCACACATCCTCGGTTTCATGGCCTATCAGGCCACCCGTGAAGCGCGGCCTGCTGAAGCAGTCACGCTGATCAAAACCGCTCTTGCCGGCGTGCGGGGTCGAGAGACTCCAGCCTTGCTGGCAGAGCTGTACATCAAGCAAGCCGACGCCTTCGCTATCCTCCGCGACGGCTCTGGCTGCACTGGGGCCACGTCGAAGGCTCGGATGCAAATCGAGCATCTCAGCCCGGATGAGGATCTGCCGTACCTGTACTGGGTCACCTCGGCGGAGATCACCGCTTACGCGGGTCAGTGTTTCCTGCAGCTGGGGGATACTGGGCAAGCAACCATGCTGCTCGATGACGGCATTGCTCTGTTCGACGAGTCATTTACTCGTAACCGGCAGGCCTATTTGACGCACTTGGCCGATGGCCTGAGCCGACCAGGTAAGCAGCGTGATCTCGACAACGCCGCTGCCCGAGCCATGGAAGCGATCGACATAGGAGAGAGCCTGCACTCGACGTACAGTGTCAACCTTCTCTGCGACCTGTATCACCAGATGAAACCGCACACCAAGGTGCCAGCAGTGCGGGACTTCGTGGAGCGGGCGGAAGGGTTTGTGACAGTGTGACGAAGGTGGCAGAGTTCTGTGAGTGGGCCAAGAATCAGCCTTCACCCAGCTGAGGATCACTCTTTACTCGGCTCTTCGCCATCGCGATCCGCTTGCAGGGGACAAATAAGATCAGCGATCAGGGCGAGAACTGTAGGATCTTCAACCCGCGCGGGAAGTCCTTGGGCCAGTCGTGTGTGGATCACCCACGCCTCAAGATCTACTGAGCGCCAAGCGTTGAGCAGCAGGTCACGTGGGGGTGTGCGGTCGGAATCGCATGGGCGGGTGAGCGCCGCTCGGATCGGAGCCTGGTGTCCCAGGGTTGCATGTGCCGGGCATTGATCATCCTTCAGGAACGTCGTGCCTGCGGTCATGTTGCGAATGTCTTGGTCGGGATTGTTCAGGCGTAGTTCTGGGTTGGTGACTAGCGGGATCGGGCCCTCGACCAGCGGGTCTTTGGCGTCCAACAGCCCGCCAGGCTTGCCGATGTCGATCATCGCGTCCCGGACGGCCGCGGAGGTGGGGTCGGCGAAGGCCGGGAGCCGGAACATCCGGCTGAACCGATGATCGGGAGCCGACGTGGGCAGGGGTCCCTCGACCATCTCGGCGAGCGCTTCGACGTCATTCAGGGCGAACGCGCTGGCCGCACCGATCCCCAGCCCGGCCACGAAACGACGCCTGCCGATTCCCCTCGGTCGGCTCGCGGGTTCGTCATTCGGTCTCGTCATGCGTACCTTCCGGCGCCCCGGATGTCGCGCCAGGTCATCTCGATGGTTCATCGAGTCGATGTCCAGTTCCCGAAGGCGCGACGGTGGGCTCTGAAGGCGAGCAGGACACGTCCGGCAAGTGAACAAAGGATGGCGATCAACCTCACGACGGACGGCCCTTATGGGAGAGCAGCGTACCCGCCCCAGGAAGCACCAAGGCGGCGGACAGCCGGTAGGCCGGTACCGGATCGTCGCCACTGAGCAGGCCGAACAGCGCGGAGGCCACCGCCAGTCGGGCCCGCTGGGTCAGTCGCAGCGAGCCTGCGTCCAGCGCCGCGTAGAGCACACCGGTGTAGCGGCGTAGCGCAGGCAGCGTCGGCGCGGTCCACAGCGCGGCGTTGCGGGCCAGCTCACCGCCCTGGCGCTGCGACAGACCCAGTGCGGCCAGCCCGGCGGGCACGTCCCCGGCCAGCGCGACCAGCTCGTCGATCAGCTTCCGGCGGACCAGGGTGAGGTCGGGGTAGGACAGCGCGTCGAGCCGCAGCGCTGCGCCGTCGCCCCCGGACGCCTTGGTCTCCGAGGGCGGTAGCAGCACCAGCACAGGCGGTGAGCTTACGGATGCGCCCTCAGCTGCCTCCTGAGGCCACCGCCCGCCGGGTGTCGAGTACGGCGAGGTCTGCGGCGGCACGGCCGGCGTGCCATCCGGCGGCGTTGCCGACGCTGAACGAGCGGGACACCGCCTGCGGGAACATCTCCTCGAACAACTCGTCCACCACCCGTTCCCGGGCGGCCAGCACCGGCAGCAGCCGGGACTGATCGGTCACCGCGGCGGCACCCACGTCCCGCGCAGCGCTGAGCCGTTCACCGATGCGGGTCGCGTAAGCGAGCAGGAACGACTGGCGGTAGGACCGGGTGCGGGAGCGTCCGGTGCGGGTGGTCTGGCTGCCCGCCGACACCATCGCCCGGGTCGCCTGCACCAGCAGTGACGTGCTGAGCAGCTCCACGATCTCCAGGTCGACCTCGTCACCGAGCACGGTGGTGAACCCGAGCTTCTCCGACAGCACGGTCCGGCACCGGTTCGCCTCGGCCACCGCGCCCACCAGCAGCGATTTCGCCGCCACATAGGGGTTGTCCAACCACATCCGGCGGGCGGCGGCCGGATGCGGATCGTCACCGCTGGCGGTGCTTTCGACGACCATCCGCTCCAGCGAGTACCGGCTCATCAGTTCCTGCGCCTTGGCCGAGAGCGCCTCAGCTTCCTCGGGGAACGTGGTCGACTCGGCTTTGGCCAGCAGCGCCCGCACCCGCGCCAGGATCTTCTGGTCGACACCACGGCGCGGCATCGCGGTGACGGTGGTGGACCCCGGCGGCGGCCCGATCCTGGGCAACGCCGGCAGCGAGAGCAGCATCGCCAGCACCTCGATCACCGTCGCGAGCGCGACGGCCAGGCTGACGCCCTGACGCCGAGCCCACTGCAAGAGGTGACCTCCGGTCCGATCGGGCTCCCACCACACCTTCGCTCCGATCTGCCGGAGATCCTCGAGCCACCGCGGCGGCACCGCGGCCTTGGCGTAACGCTGGGACTCCTCGGCGATGGCATCAATGAGGTAGCCGACCCCGGCGGCGTCCAGCCACCGCCGGGCGATCTGGTGCAGGTCCTCCGGTGACCAGCCGCGCTCCCACGCTGCCGTGATGAGCGGCACCACCGCGCACTGCACCGCAGCCGCCACGATGGCAGGCTGTTCGGCGCACCGATCGGCCACGATAAAGCCGATGCGGGGGCCGGCCTCCGGATCGCCCGCCCAGTGCTCGTGCGCGGCGCTCAGGAGCACCGTCGAGATCGTTTCCGCTGATGGCCTGGCTCGCCCGGACCCCACACTCGAAGGCCCTGCACTCCAAGGCCCGGCTGTCGGATAACCCCCGCCCGCGGCACCCCATCCAGCGGTCCCGGCGCCCCAGGCTCCAGATCCGGAGCCTCCAGAGCCAGAACCTCCCGAGCCAACATGAGCGCGCCGCCGCGCCCGGCGGCGCGCCGCCTCCGCAGCCCGTCGCTCCCGATTCCGCTGTGACACCGCAGCCCCTCCTGTTCGCCAGGTCAAATCAACCGGCAGCAGTATGGAGCGCCACCCCGACAATCTCGCGGTCCCGCGCCGACGCAGCCCCTGCCATCCCCTGGTGTGTCGCGCCCTCGTGCAGGGTGTGTCGCACCCTCATGCCCGAGATGTCCGCCCCGGGGTGCGCGCGGCACCGCCCCGGGGATGGTGGCGGTCCGCGAACACCGCCCAGTGGTCAGCATCCGTGGCAGCGGGCTTCAGGTTGCCCTGCCTCAGCGGATACCCTCCTCAGAGACTTCGAGCACCTCACGCAGCTTGCGAAGCTCGTCCAGCCGCACGCGCACTTCTCTGGCGGAGACCTTCGACGTCCTGTGCGCGACAGCGTTTCTCACCCTGAGAACCGTCTTCACCTGCTGAGGATCCACACCGTATCGATCGGCGAATTTCAGGATCACGGTTGAAAGATCCGGTCGCTTGTTATTGGCGTCCACCTCTTCAACGCTTCGCCGCATTGATTCCTCAAAAATCTCCCAGGACCTTAGCAGCTCCAGTTCTTCTTCGTACCGAGAACCCCGCAACAGTCGACTTCGGAATCCATCGGATATATCGCCTATGCGAAACATGAGCAGCGTGACGGCCACCACCGCCAGGATGGCGAGTAAGACTGTGGTAAAGAACGGACCGGGCTGCACGGCACCGGTCTGCCAGTTCCGCAGTGCAAGTAGCCCAGTGGAAAGAACCGTGACGGCACCAGACAGTGCAATTGCCGTACCGAGGACTTGCACGGCGAACGCACCACGATCTCGCCTGCGGCTTAGCTTACGTCTAGACTCCAGAGTGGCCACTATGTCCAAGGATGAGATCTCACCCGCAGGATCATTACGGCGCACGGCAGCCTCTTGGAGGATCGATTCCGCCAGATACTCGAGTAGCCTTTCGGCTCCCGGGTTGGGGCGGACTCCTGACTCGTGGCCCTGTGTCACCGTCGACTCCTCCTCTCCTCAATCCCGAGCGCGTAGGCGAGGATTCCGATACTCGCGACAACGGTAAACCCGATAGCCCCCCAAGCTTTGTCAATATTGTTGGCGAAGTAGCCGGCGACGATGGCTCCCAAATAACTGGCGCCCTGATACGCACGTTCACGCATCGATAGGCGGGATACCCCGGGCCCGCCCTGTACGTACCGCGCGCCACGGCGGATGTCGGCTGGTGTAATCGGCTCCGGACCAGAGCCTTCAGCACGTTCAGCCGCAAGGCGACCTGCCTCGTCGACCACACGTTGAGACAGGAGTTGCATGACCCGATCAAGCTCCTGCCCGGCGTCGGCAGGCAGGTCCTGTGCCGGCATCCGCCGGGAGTTGGAGTCCTCGTGCTCGTCGGACACGGAGGCACCCTATACGAGGAGTAGGCGAGCTGCTACACCGCGCAGCAATGCGACACATCCGGCCGTGAACCCAGCCGACACGAGGCAGGATTACTGTCTGATCCTCAATGGCTGCTGCAGAGCGCACGACACAGCCTCCAACCCCCCGCCCCGACAGGGTGCCCTCAAGGACAGGGTATGCGTTCCAGGCGGATAAGGCTATAGATGCTCAGCGGAGCAAAAAATAGCGACCGCCACGGTCCGTTTGGCGACAAATAAGCAACACTCGGCGATTCTACCTTGATCTTGTAGACTCTCTAAGGTATAATATCGCGCCCTCTACCCGTCAGAACGCAGGCGGTGGTCGATGCCAGATCAGCCAGTTACCGAGCTGGCAGCCTACACCACACCACCGATGGTTCTAGCCTTAGCTCCGCTCCGATGTGAACGTCACTCCATCGCGTCGATGGAGCCCACTGTTGACATCTACGGCGACATCTCAGGTACATGTGCCGGATAGCTATTGTCATGTCAGTAAGCCAAAGCAGTAGACATAGTAGACATAGACGTCAGCCGCTGATAGCGGAGCGAAGGGACTCTCGAAGGGAACCCATGGTGGCGATCACGGCGGTGGGCTCGTAGCCGCAGTGGGCCATGCAGTTGGCGCAGCGCGGGTCGCGGCCGCGGCCGAAAGCGGACCAGTCGGTGTCTTCCAACAACTCGGCGTAGGTGACAGCGTAGCCGTCGTCGAGCAGGTAGCAGGGGCGCTGCCAGCCCAGCAGGGAGTAGGACGGGATGCCCCACGCGGTGCAGGCCAGCTCCCGCTTGCCTTCCAGGAAGTCCAGAAAAACCGGGGAGTGGTTGAGCCGCCAGCGCTTGCGCCGCCCGCCGCTGAACGCCTTGGCGAACAGCTCGCGAGTCTGCTGCACGCCCAGCCAGTGCTCCTGGTCGGGCGCCTTGTCGTAGGCGTAGCCAGGGGAGATCTGCATGTTGTGCACGCCGAGTGAGTCGTTGAGGTAGTCGAGCACGTCAATGACATCTTGCGGAGTGTCCGTGCTGAAGAACGTGGTGTTGGTCATCACCCGGAATCCGGCGTCCTGGGCTTGCCGGATCGCCTCCACCGCGGCGTCGAAACCACCGGCCTTGCGCACCGAGGCGTCGTGACGCTCGCGCAGCCCGTCGATGTGCACCATCCAGGCGAAGTCGCGGTGGGGGGTGAACTTGTGCAGGTGCTTGGGCAGCAGCAGGGCGTTGGTGCACAAGAAGACGATCTTGCGGCGGGCCAGCAGCTGCCGGGTGAGCTCGTCGATCTGCGGGTGCATCAGGGGTTCGCCGCCGGCGATGGAGACCATCGGGGCGCCGCATTCCTCGACGGCGGCGATTGCCTGCTCGACCGGCATGCGCTGCTTGAGTAACGCGGCGGGCTGGGCGATCTTGCCGCAGCCGCCGCATTTGAGGTTGCACGCGAACAGCGGCTCCAGCTCGACGAGCAGGGCGAAGCGCTCCCGGCGCAGCAGTTTCTGCTTAAGCAGGTAGGAGCCCAGCCGCAGGGATTGGCGCAGGGGCATGGCCATGTGTCAGCTCACCTCTCGGGGGACGTCCTGTTCGCGCGCGGTCACCGGGCCGAGGCCGCCCAGGCAGTGCACGATCTCCTCCACCAGATGTGATGGCGCGGCGGCGCCGGTGGTGATGCCCAGCCGCGTCCGGCCCGCCAGCCAGCGGAGATCGATCTCGCTGACGTCGTCAACCAGGTACGCGGGCACGCCCTCCCGCTGCGCGACCTCCACCAGGCGCAGCGACTCGGACGAGTCGGCGGAGCCGGCCACCAGCACCAGGTGCACCTGAGGGATGTCGTCGGTGCGCGGCGCGGCGAGCAGGACCTCCCGGGGACCGGTCGCCGCGGCCCACCATTCCAGCGCGGGCAGGCACGCCCGCAAAGTCCGCAGCGCGGCCACCCCCCGGCGCAGCGTTCCAATGTGCCACAGCGGGTGATCGGGCGTATCCACGATGACCCGGACGACAGCGAACGGGCGGTCCGTGCCGGCCAGCTGGGCCGACTCCATGTCCACCGCAATCGACCCATCCGCCACCGCCCCCCACGCGATCCGCGGCACCGAGCTGATCGCCCCCAGATGCACCCGCAATCCCAATCCCCGCAACGCCCCCGCCAGCAACGGCGCCGACCGGACCTCGACGCTGCCAGCCAGCCCTGGTGTCGCCGAGTTCGCGCGGACTTCGGTGGCGACGACGACGTCGCCGGGGTGGAGGTGGGGGGATTGGGCACCCGCTACCCCTGCGACGAGCACCGGGTCGGTGCTCGACAGAGTTACGGCGGTGGCGGCGGCGCGGTGCGGGCCCATGCCGGTGCGGACCAGCCGCATGCTGTGCCCGGCGCGGCGCAGGACAGCTTGTTCGACGCGCAGCGGGGTGCAGAGCACCGCCGTGTTCATGAGAGGTACCGGCCCAACGCGGTGATCGGGAACACCTGACGGTAGAGGTGATAGTTCAGGTAGAAATCGCCCGGGAACCCGGTGCCGGTGAACTGCGGTTCGTCCCACGACCCATCGCCGCGTTGGGTCGCGCACAACCAGTGCACGCCGCGCTCAACGGCCTCGGAGCGCTCACCGGCGGCCAGCAGGGCCAGCAGCGCCCACGCGGTCTGGGACGCGGTCGAGGTACCCCGACCAGCCCAGCCACGGTCCTCATAGGAGCGCAGGTCCTCGCCCCACCCGCCGTCGTCGTTCTGGTGCAGCTCGAGCCACCGCACCGCGCGCCGGATGCACCGGGCCTCAGCCGACACCCCGGCGGCGATCAGGGCGGGCACCACCCCGCCGGTGCCGTAGACGTAGTTCGCGCCCCACCGCCCGAACCAGGACCCGTCGGTTTCCTGCGCGGCGAGCAGCCAGGCCACCCCGCGCCGGCAGGCCACCCCGTCAGCCAAGCCTTCGGCGGCCAATGCCTCCACGACGTGTGCGGTCACATCCGCTGACGGTGGGTCGATCACCTCACCGAAGTCGCAGAACGGGAGCTTGTTGCACAGCTCCCGGGTGTTGTCGACGTCGAAAGCGGCCCAACCGCCGTCCTTACATTGCATACCGATCAGCCAGGCCACCCCGCGGTCGAGTGCGCTGCGATCGGCGAGCCCGACGCGACGCAGCGCGAGGATCACCTCGGCGGTGTCGTCGATGTCGGGGTAGGTGTCGTTGTGGAACTCGAAGGCCCACCCGCCCGGTGGCAGTGTTGGCCGGCGGATCGCCCAGTCGCCGCGGACCTGGATCTCCTCGCCGAGCAGCCAGTCGCTGGCCCGGACCACCACGGGGTCCTGCGCCGGCACCCCGGCATCGAGCAGGGCGGTGACCGCCAGGCAGGTGTCCCACACCGGGGACTGGCAGGCCTCCAGCCGCCGCACCCACCCCTCCGGGGTGTGCTCGCGGATGATGAAGGTCTCCAGACCCGCGATCCCGGCCCGCAGCGCCGGGTGCTCGAGGGAGTAGCCCAGCAGGTGCAGCGCGAGCAGCGAGTACACCCACGGCGGCTGGATCCCGCCCCACGAGCCGTCGAGCTCCTGCCGGTCGATGATCCACCGCTCGGCGTAGGCC
>JBOHFW010000084.1:0-4900 GCA_050699835.1 Pseudonocardiaceae bacterium
CGCGCGGATCTCAGCCGGGGAGGCGGCGGCGAACGGCGGCCGGGTGGCTGCGGCGGTCATGCCGACCACGATAGCTGCCCGGCGCGGCGGATCAGCTGCCCGCGAGGGTGTGTCCAATCAGCGGCTGCCTGGCGTTCCATACGCGGATCCCCCTGCGGTGACGGTGCAACTCACCCCGTCACCGCGGCGACCGCCGCGGGGCTGGTCGATGCATCTGGCATCTGCGTCATCGACGGCTTCGTGCTCGATGCCCGCGATACCGCTGCCGCCAGGCTGGACCGCGCCCGCAGTACTGAGGCCATGGACCAGCTGTGGACTGCGTTCCGGTACGGATGGAGGGCCGACGACCGCCACAAGCAGCAGTTCATCGACCGGGTCGTCAGGGAAGCCGGTACCGACTGGCTGAACTCGGGTGCTGATCCCGAGCAGGTCCGCGAGGTCACCACTCGTAGTTTCCTGCGTGTCGACCACCACTGGCTTCGACGGTCACGGCCGGGAGCTCCGCGCCACCGTCGGCCGTCGATCGTGCCGGTGGGTGGTGGGTTGGTTGCGGTGAGCTGCGAATTACTACTTTCGTGTGATGCTTATGCCACAATGAGGTAACAATAAGTCACAAGAGAAGAAGTCCGTTTCCGCTCCTGGACTCGTGGTGACCGCTGGTCGCGATGGGAGTGACCGGGTAGCGGAGCAGTCCGAAGGCGGCTACCATACGCCCGAGTGAGTTAACGTAAGTATCACTCTATGTAATTGACAGATCCGCTACCCCGAGTGATGGGAGGTGAAAAATGACCACCGTTCGCCTGATCGCGCCCGCCTCCGCTGGCGTTTCCGACGGTGTCGAGATTGGCCGACACGCGCTGGACCAGCCTGGCGTTGAGGTCGGCTGAGTCCCCTCGCCAACCCGCCTCAGTTCACCGAGCACATGCGCTGACCGGATGCCGTAGGCGGGAGTGGATGACCACCGCTGGAGGCTAGTGTGCATGCACGATGGCGTCCCTCGGGCGCTGTGTTATCGCGTTGGCGATCCGTAGCGCCCAACGCCTTCGTGGCCGCCCTGACCATTGCCGCCGGGGTGGCTGCGCTTGCCGTGCTGACCGCAGCTCCCTTCACGCTAGATCTTGGCACGCTGTTCGGCAGTCTCGGACTGGTGGCGGGATTCGGCATCGCTCGGGCACTGGCGATTGAGGTCGAGGTCCGCCGGGACTCTGCGCGGATCACGCCTACCGAGATCCCGCTGGTCATCGGTTTGATGTATCTACCTGGCCCAGTTGTCATGACGGCCTACGTCGGTGTCGTGGTCATCGCTCGGCTGGTGCGCCGCGACAGCTGGACCAAGCTGCTGTTCAACGCGTCCTATGCGACCCTCACCGTCGCGATCACCTACCTGCTGTGCCGCCTGGTCTTCGGGGCGATGTGGCCGTCGCTTCCGCGGTGGCTCGGGGTACTCGCCGGGTTCGTCATCGCGCACGCCATCACCTCGTTGCTCGCCTGGGTCTTCCTTGTGTTGCTGGACTATCGGCGTCCCGACGAGGGCGTGCGTCCGGTGGTGCACATGTACCTCACCGGGTTGCTCAATGCCGCGCTCGGGGTCACCGCTGCGGCCATGGTGCAGATGGTGCCCTGGGGCGTGGTGCTGGTAGGGCTGCTGGCGGTGTCGGTGACCGCGGCGTACAGCGTCTACTACGGGCTGCTGCGCGACCATCGTGACCTTGGGGCGCTCAACGACCTCAGCCTGCGGGTGGCTGGGGTCGGACGAGGTGGTGACAACGACCAACCGGATATGCCCGAGCTCGATGAGGGTACCTGGTCCGACGCCATGGAACTGGCCCGCGAGCAGCTCAATGCCACTCGCGTGGTGCTGCGGCGAGTACCTGCCCCGAGCAATTCAGGTCACGTTGATTCAGCTCAATTGAGCGCCACACAGGGATGGCCGCACACTGTGGTCGCCGGCCAGGCGCTGCCTCGTCCGCTGACCCAGCACGACGTCACCGCTGTCCTGACAGCCGACCCGCCAGCCCGGACTGGGCAGGTGCTGCGGCTGGTGGGCAGCGACTCGGACCCGGTCGTTGCCGCCGCGCTGGCCGCGCGGGACGCCTCCGAGGTGCTTGTGGCGCCGCTGTGGGGCACCGAGGCGCTCCTCGGCGTCCTCGAGGTGCATGACCGGCACAGCAGGCTGCGCGGCTTCGGTGCGGCTGACCTTCAGCTGGTCGAGACAATGGCCAGCCATCTGGCCACCGCGCTGGACAATTGCCGGTTGCTCGCCCAGCTACGGCACGACGCCTACCACGACATCCTGACCGACCTGCGTAATCGGCTCGGTTTCCGGGAGGCCGCGACCGAGGTACTACGCCGGGACTCGACTCCGTGCGCGGTGCTCGTCATCGAGCTCGGGTTGCTGTCCGCGGTGAACGATGCGCTGGGTCAGATGTGGGCGGATCGAGTCGTCCTGGGCGCGGGTGAGCGACTGTGCCGCACGCTGGCGGACTCCTCGCTCATTGCTCGGCTTGAGGGTGACACCTTTGCCGCGCTGCTTATCGACGTCAGCTCGCACCAGGCGCTGCAGGTGGCCGAGCAGGTGCAGGCAGCGCTGAGCACGCCTTATCCCGTCGACAAGCTCGCTGTGGAATGCAGCGCCGTGGTCGGCGTGGCGCTGACCGGAATCGAGCCCACCCGGGATGCGGATGTCCTGCTGCAACGCGCCGACGTGGCGTTGCGCGCCGCGCGGGGCGCAGACCAGACCGTCCGCAGCTACCAACCCAGCATGGGCCAGCTCCTGCTGCGCCGATTCCACTTGGTCACTCAGTTCCGGCAGGCACTGGACACCGAGCAGGTCGACGTGTACTACCAGCCTCAGCTGGCGCTGTCCAGCCGACAGGTGATCGGTGTCGAGGCGCTGGTGCGCTGGGAGCATCCGGAATTCGGGATGCTCGATCCGGCGGAGTTCGTCACCCTCGTCGAGACCACCGGTCTGATCGATCCGCTCACCGACTACGTGCTCAATCGTTCGCTGGCGCAGTGCCGCAGTTGGCTGGACCGTGGCATGTCGCTGGCCGTCTCGGTCAACTTGTCGGTGCGCAATCTGGCCGACACCGAGTTCCCCCGCCGGGTCGACGATGCACTGCGCCGGCACCGGGTGCCCGCTGCGCTGCTGGGTCTTGAGCTCACCGAGTCGGCGGTGATGAGTGATCCGGAGAGTGCGTTGCCGGTGCTGCGCGGGTTACACGGTCTGGGTGTGCGCATCGCGGTAGATGACTTCGGCACCGGGTACTCCTCGCTGGCCTACCTGCGGCGCCTTCCGGTCGACGAAGTCAAGATTGACAAGAGCTTCGTGCTGGGCCTGGCCAGCGACCTCGGCGATCTCGCGGTGGTGCGGGCCATCATCGAGCTCGGCCACTCGCTGGGGTTGAACGTCGTCGCGGAGGGCGTCGAACAGGACGCCACCCGGGATCAGCTGGTCGAGATGGGATGCGACGTCGCGCAGGGCTACCTGATCTCCCGCCCGCTCGGGCCGGACCGGTTCGAGGCCTGGTTGGCCGCCCGCACCGTGCGTGACATCGGTGCCCACGACGAGACCGTGCTTACCCTGGTCCGGTGAGCCGCTGAAGGAGCCGCTTAAGCCCGCTGATGTGGCTGCCGCCGGGCGACGCTCATCGCTGTCCGTGTACTGTAGATGTCGCTCGTTCTCGAGTACTGCCCCAATAGCTCAGACGGCAGAGCGTCTCCATGGTAAGGAGAAGGTCTACGGTTCGATTCCGTATTGGGGCTCGGTCCGCCGGTGAAGGGGACGCTCGGCGAAGGCGGTGTAGCTCAGTCGGAAGAGCAAGCGGCTCATAATCGCTGTGTCGCCGGTTCGAGTCCGGCCACCGCTACCATTGGCTCGGCGCGCCGGGCGCCCACACGGCGGTTTCTGGCCGCACCACTGACAGCTTCGGCGAGAGAGAGGCACCCGTGGCGAAGGCCACCGACATCCGGCCCAAGATCACCCTCGCCTGCGAGGAGTGCAAGCACCGCAACTACATCACCAAGAAGAACCGCCGCAACGACCCGGACCGGCTCACCATCCGCAAGTACTGCCCGAACTGCAACACCCACCGGGCGCATCGCGAGACCCGCTGACCTGCCTGGTACCCAGGTAACCCGTGCTGATGGCGCTGGACCCTTCCTTCGTTGGGCGGTGCTACCCCCTGGCGGGTACCTACCACGTGGGACGCGAGAAGATCCGGGAATTCGCTGAGGCCATCGGGGACGATGACGCGCTCTACCGGGATCCCGACGCCGCCCGAGCCTGCGGATACTCCGACGTGCTCGCACCACCGACGTTCGTCATGATCCTCGCCATGCGGGCGCAGGAAGAGTTGATCAGCGACCCCGAGCTTGGTCTGGACTATCGCCGGATGGTGCACGGCAATCAGTCCTTCACTCATCACCGACCGATCAAGGCAGGCGACGAGCTGGCCGCGACGCTGCATGTCGACAGCATCCGCACCATGGCGGGCAACGACATGCTCAGCGTGCGATGTGAGATTACTGACCGTGACGGCGATCCGGTGACGACAGCCCGGTCCCTGCTGGTCGTGCGGAGGGCGGACGGGTGACCCGGCGTTGTCGCACCGAGGTCGCCGAGGGCGACGAGCTGCCCGGGCTGCAGGTCCGGATCACCCGAGCCGATCTGGTCCGCTACGCCGGGGCCTCCGGTGATTTCAATCCGATTCACTGGAGTGACCGGGTCGCTGCGGAGGTCGGGCTACCCGACGTCATCGCGCACGGGATGCTCACCATGGCGCTGGCCAATCGCCTGGTGACTACCTGGGCTGGTGACCCAGGCGCCATTGTGGAATGCGCGGTCCGCTTCACCCGCCCGGTCGTCGTGCCCGACGACGCCGACGGCGCGCTTGTCGAG
>JBOHFW010000085.1:0-5074 GCA_050699835.1 Pseudonocardiaceae bacterium
CTCGGGGGCCACCGCCCGGTACGCGTCGACGACGTACGGCGCCAGCTCAACAAGCAGATCCAGCCGGGCCCCCAGCAGCTCGGCGCCATGCCGGGCGAGATGACCGTCCCAGACGTCCAGGGTGCGCAGATCGGCTGCCCCAGCACCGGAACGGCGCGCCAGGCCGGCGGATTTGAGCAGCGCCACGCGCTGGCGCAGCACCTTGTCGTAGTCGGCTTGCACGCCGGCCAGCCGGGGCGCGCGTAACACCAGCAACTCGTCGAGGAACCGGCGGCGTTGCCCCGGGTCCCCGCGGACCAGCGCCAGGTCCTCGGGAGCGAACAACACGCTTCGCAGCACACCGAGCACATCGCGCAGGCGCGGTACCGGGGAGCGGTTGATCCTGGCCCGGTTGGCCCGACCTGGAGTGATCTCCAGCTCCACGGTCAGTTCCCGGCCGGCGTGCACCACCGCGGTGCGCACGATGGCCTGTGCCGCACCATGGCGCACCAGCGGCGCATCGGTGGCCACCCGGTGCGAACTCAGGGTGGATAGGTAGCCCAGCGCCTCGATCAGGTTGGTCTTGCCCTCGCCGTTGGCACCGATCAGCACCGAGATCCCCGGCTCAAGCCCGAGCTCGGCGCGCTCCCAGGACCGGAAATCGGTCACCACGAGCTGCCTGACGTACATCAGCAGCTACGCCGAGGGGTTGGCGGCTTGCACGGCGTGCCCGCCGAACTGCTGGCGCAACGCCGCCACCGCCCGCATTGCCGGTGAATCAGGCTGCCGGGAGGCGAACCGGGCGAACAGCGCCGCCGAGATCACCGGCGCGGGCACCGAGTGGTTGATCGCTTCCTCGACCGTCCAACGGCCCTCCCCAGAGTCCTGCACCCACCCGCGCAGCTGCGCCAGCTTCGGGTCCTTCTCCAACGCTGCCACCAGCAGATCAAGCAGCCAGGAGCGCACCACCGTGCCCCGCTGCCACGCCTTGAGCACCGCGGGTACGTCAGTGACCACCTCGGCGGCCTCCAGCAGCTCGTAGCCCTCGGCGAAGGCCTGCATCAGGCCGTACTCGACGCCGTTGTGCACCATTTTCGCGAAATGCCCGGCGCCGATGCCGCCGGCGTGCACGAAGCCCTCCTCCCGGGGCCCTTCGGGACGCAACGCGTCGAAGACCGGCATCAGCCGCTCGACGTGCTCCGCGGCACCGCCGACCATCAGCCCGTAGCCGTTGCGACGGCCCCACACCCCGCCGGAGACACCACAATCCAGGTAGCCGATGCCGCGCTGGGCCAGGAGTTGCGCGTGGATCTGATCGTCGGTGTAGCGCGAATTACCGCCGTCGATGACGAGGTCTCCGTCCGTCAGTAACCCGGCCAGCTGCGCCACGGTGTCCCGAGTGGCCTCGCCGGCCGGCACCATGACCCACACCGCCCGGGGCGGCGACAGCCGCTCGACAAGCTCGGCCAGCGAGGCGACGTCTCGCGTTCCTGGACTGCGAGCGAAGCCGACGACCTCGATTCCGGCGGCGCGGAGCCGGTCGCGCATGTTGGCGCCCATCCGACCAAGTCCGGCGAGTCCAAGCTGCACGATGGGACCTCCTAGGGATATCAGTTTCTCTACGGTAGCGGCTGTGCTCGAGCGGGCTGTGTCCACTGCCCAGTGATATGGGTCGTCTTTGTATAGAGAGAAAACCAATAGCAGTAGTAACTGCTGTGCGCAGTGTGGAAACACACTGTCAGCCCAGCTCCGGTGGTGTGGTGCGGTGTGGACGGAGTCGGTGAGTGGTTCGTGCACCGCCGCGCTCGGCGGTGGATCGCTGCAGCGGCCAGCTCCTGGGTACACAGCCTCATCCACTTGTCCACAGAGTTGTCCTCAGATGTGGGTGGATCGGAGTGGTTTCGGGAGAGCAGCCGGTCATCCTCACCGACTGATCGTCGGGATGCGGGCCGATGAGTTCGGGTTCCCCTCCGGGTCCGAACTAAATGATTCCGCAGCTGTCAGACCCATCAGGCATGCTGAGGCCGCCACGAGGAGTCGGGACGAGGAACGGGGTGACACACGTGACTGTCGAGCGCAGACGATGGCTGGCGCTGCTGGTGCTATGCCTGGGTGACCTGATGATCGTTCTCGACACCACGATCGTGAACGTCGCGTTGCCGTCGATTCGGGTGGATCTCGGGTTCTCGGAGGCCTCCCTGGCCTGGGTGGTCAACGGTTATATGCTGACCTTCGGCGGATTCCTACTGCTGGCCGGGAGGATGGGCGATCTGTTCGGTCACCGCCGCCTGTTCCTGATCGGCTTGACCTTGTTCACCGCTGCGTCGTTCGCCTGCGGCCTGGCCGGCTCACCGGCGTTCCTGGTCGGAGCGCGCGCCGTGCAGGGGCTCGGTGGCGCGGTCGTTTCGGTGGTGGCGCTGTCGCTGATCATGACCATGTTCACCGAGCCGGCCGAACGAGCCAAGGCGATGGGTGTGATCGGGTTTGTCATCGCGGGGGGTGGGAGCATCGGTGTGCTCCTCGGCGGCGTCCTCACCGATGCCCTCGACTGGCACTGGATCTTCCTGGTGAACATCCCGATCGGCGTGCTGGTCATCGCGCTGTGCCTGGTGCTGGTCCCCACGGGCGCCGGTCCGGGCGCCGGGCGGCTCGACGTGGCCGGTTCGGTCACCGTCACCGCAGCGCTCCTGATCGCTGTCTACGCGATCATGGACGGCAACCAGGCGGGCTGGGTCTCGGTCCGCACGATCGGCCTGCTCGTCCTCGCCGCCGTGCTGTTCGCGGTCTTCCTCCGTATCGAGGCGCGCGCCGAATCGCCGCTCATGCCACTGGGGCTGTTCCGGATCCGTAGCCTCGCCACCGCGAACGCTGTCGGTGTGCTGTGGGCGGCTGCCATGTTCGGTTGGTTCTTCCTCTCCGCCCTGTATATGCAGCTCGTCCTCGGCTACAGCCCACTCGAGGTGGGTCTTGCCTTCCTCCCCGCCAACCTGATCATGGGTGCTTTCTCACTCGGTCTCTCCGAGAAGATCGTCATGCGATTCGGTATCAGGGCGCCGCTGGCGACCGGGATGGTGCTCTTTGCCGTCAGCCTCGCGCTCTTCGCGCGCGCCCCGGTCGAGGGGAGTTATGTCCTCGACGTGCTGCCGGGCATGATCCTGCTCGGCCTCGGTATGGGGATATCGTTCAACCCGGTGCTGCTCGCCGCGATGAATGAGGTCGAGCCGAGCGATGCCGGTCTCGCCTCAGGAGTGGCGAACACCTCGTTCATGATGGGTGGGGCGCTCGGGTTGGCTGTCCTGGCTAGCCTCGCCGAGGCGCGCACCAGCGCTTTGACGGCTGATGGCGTCGACCGGCTGGCTGCCCTCACCGGCGGATACCACGCATCCTTCATCGTCGCGACGGTGTTCGCCGCCGCGGCCGCCGCACTGGCCGCCCTACTGCTCCGGCGGTCCAGCGATCCCCAACCGCCTCCGGACGTCCCGGACGCCCCACACGCTCACCCGGTCGCCGCCTGAACTCCCCATTGGTGCGGGTGACACCGGGTCAGGCGTCAGTTATACGGAGCGCGGCGTTGGCGGCTTGGGCCACCTGCTCGATGTGCTTTCGATTCGAGGTGACCACCGCATCGCCCCGGCGGATGGCGCCTTCCGCAACGGTCACATCCACGATGTCGTCGTGGCCCGAGCGGCCGACCAGGCTGCCGACTTGGCGAGCCTGATCTTCCGTCATCCACTCGACCTCACACATCACGAGTAGCCGGGCAATATTTGCCTGCCGTGGACCTCCTCGCCATGCTTCGGCAAGCACCGGCGCCGGCACGATAGGCGAAACTTCCTCGGCCAGCAAACCGGCGTGCAATGCCCACATCCGCCGATCATTGCGTTCAGCAGCGATCAATGCTCCCGTGTCGTACGTGACTCCGGCCATCTATGCCGACTGTTTCGTCGACTCGAGCGCACCTGAACGTCCCAGCAGTGTGCGGGCTCGTGCCAATCCTTCGGCGAGTTCTGCTGCCGTCAGTGGGCCGTTGTCGTTCTCCCATTCGGCGATAGCCCGCTGTCCTGCGTCCAGGCGCAGGCGGTGGGCTGCGGTGTCAGCTAACCAACCGCTGACGGTGGTGCCGTCCGCCCTGGCCGCATGCTCGATTGCCGCCGCCAACTCGGCAGGAAGCGAGATTGAACGTTTCTGCCGCTGCGCCATGGGCTCATGGTAGCACAGCAAGTAGGACAGCTGGCTATCACGGCGCAGTGCTCGATTTGCTGGGTACCACTGAGGTTGGGGCAAACAGCGTCAGCAATTCGACTTGTTCGGAGGACATCGCGGCCGCAGCCGGACCGCATCAGGGCGCACTGGAGACGGTGGTGGCGGGGTCAGGAGCGGGCGCGTTGTTTGATGCGGGAGGTGAGTTCCTGGACCTGGTCGTAGGTGCGGCGGCGCTCGGCCATTTCTTTGCGGATCTTGCGTTCCGCGTGCATCACCGTGGTGTGGTCGCGCCCGCCGAAGGTCTGGCCGATCCGGGGCAGCGAGAGATCGGTCAGCTCCCGGCACAGGTACATGGAGATCTGCCGGGCCTGGGCGACGTGCTTCGTCTTGCCGGGCCCGCACAGGTCCTCAATGGTGACCCCGAAGAACTCCGCGGTGACCGCCATGATGTTGGGTGCACCGATCTCGTGTGCGGCCTCGTCGGGGATCAGGTCGCGCAGCACGATCTCGGCGAGCTGATTGTCCACCGGTTGGCGATTCAGCGAGGCGAATGCGGTGACCCGGATCAGTGCTCCTTCCAGCTCGCGGATATTTCGTTCGATGCGGGCCGCAATGAATTCCAGCACATCGTCGGGCGCGGCTAGCCGATCGCCAGCGGCTTTCTTACGCAGGATGGCGATGCGCGTCTCCAGCTCAGGCGGCTGGATATCGGTGATCAAGCCCCATTCGAACCGGGTGCGCAACCGGTCCTCCAGGGTGCCCAGACCCTTGGGTGGACGGTCGGAGGAGATCACGATCTGCTTGTTCGCGTTGTGCAGGGTGTTGAAGGTGTGGAAGAACTCCTCCTGGGTGCCTTCCTTGCCCTCCAGGAACTGGATGTCGTCCACCAGCA
>JBOHFW010000086.1:0-17283 GCA_050699835.1 Pseudonocardiaceae bacterium
GCACTGGATACTCCTTCTGATCGTCTCTCTTCCCTGGTCGGGTGCATTGAATGTTGTGAATGCCCCCACCCGATACCAGCGGGTAGGGGCATTCGGTCGGTCGTCCTGCCTTGATCAGTCAAACTGGCCGGTCTTGACTCCGGCGGTGAACACGGCCCACTGGGCCGAACTGAACGTCAGCACCGGCCCAGTGGGATTCTTAGAATCACGCACAGCGCAGTCCTTCTCGTGCTCGGCAAACTCAACACATTGAACCTCGTTCGCCGAGTACCTTGACTTTCGCCATGCATGTCTTTTCACTTCATGCACCGCGTCTCCTCTCCTACCGCTCGATTCGCTCCCGAATCATGTCCAGAGTTCTTTGCTCGTCGAGCGCCTGGGTCTGGAGCTGGTCGTACACGCCAACCAAATCGCTTACATCCTTTTGGTTATCCACCAAGTGAGCGCCCACTGCATATTCCTGGTAAGCGATCGGCGAGGAGATGCCAGGTGCGAAGTCAAGCAGCGTGAACGATCCGCTCATGCTGCGATGAAGTCCGGCGGCGAAGGGAAGAATGCGCAGGCTCACGTTGGGTAGTCGGGCGCTAGCTGCCAGGTGATGTAGCTGCGCGGTCGCCATATCAGGTTCGGCGAACAAGCGGTGCAACGCGGCCTCCGAGATTAAGGCCACGAGACTCAGAGGATGGGGACCGGTTAAACGCTGCTGGCGCCGTAGACGGGCAGCCACCCGTCGTTCGATATCCTCATCGGACAACGAATGGAGGGAGTGGAGTTGACGCGCGTAGCCCTCGATCTGGAGCAAGCCGGGAATCAGCTCAATACTGAACACTCTTGCCGTAACGGCATCGTCTTCCAGTCCAACGTACTTTTTGAGCCACTCCGGTAATCCACTGGTGGAATACCATCCTGGTTTCCTCGCATCCTTGCGTAGCTCATTCAGCACGTCGAACTTGTCGCTCGCGTTGCACACTCGACAAATCGCCTCGAGCACTGGCTGCGAGGGCAGATTCCGGCCCTCTTCGTAGGCGCCGATCGCGCTCCGCGACAGGTCCAGCCTCTCAGCGAGCCCATCCATAGTCAGGTCTGCCTGTTCGCGGTGAGCGAGGGTCTGCGCCAGCGCTGCGTGCTGTGCCGGCACCGGATGCACGTGCTGCTGCCCGTCAGTGAGCAACCCACCTCGCGAGCAGGCGCCGGCTGGCCCGGTGGCGCAACGGTGGCAAGGGCCAGGTGGAGGGTCGCCAGGGCGAGATTGCGGAGGGCAGCCACATGGCCAGGCCGTCACGGACATTGACGCCCCGGGGTGGGGATGCGGGCGAGGAAGGCTCTCGCCGGCCGGTGGTTGCCGGCAGTGTGGTGGGTCACGGCACGTTGTCCAGCTTTCATGCCGGTTGTGCGTGCGGGTGGTGCGTGGGCCAGGCCCTGGAGCGGGCCTGTTTGTGCCCGCGGTGTGTCGCGGCGCGGGCCGATGTTTACGTTGTCGAGCCGGTTGTCATCTCTGGAGAGACGGGGGGCAGAGATGGGCGAGAGCGCGGATCTGGCGCAGGCCAAGCGACTGCTGGACCTGGCGAAGGCCCAGGGGTTCCACTTCGAGCGGACCGCGGAGGGCGACGACGGGCCGCTGTGGGGTGAGCGGCTAACAACGCAGTGGGCGGACCAGGTCCACATCAGCGGTTTTTCGGATGGGTGCAGCGCGTTCCGGATCCGGAAGTCGTCATTGTTGGCACCCGATGGGTTGTTCGTGACCGAGCAGGTGAGCGGCAGTGCGGTTGAGGTCCTGCGCGCGGTGTGCGAGTGGCCCCGTGAGTGAGATCCGAGGCAGCAGTATCCCCGCGGCGCTGTATGAGCGGCTTCGCGATGCCCGGATCACCCGCGAGGATGGTTGGGACTTGATCGTGTTGCTGGAGCTGATCGGTCTCGCGGTCGATTGCCTCCGCCACGATCAAGCGGTGTGCGTCTGCCGCATGACCGGTCGGCTCCGGGTTTCCGCCGAAAGTGGCACCGGGTCCGCCCGTGCGCGAGCGGTCACCACCTGCGGCCGGCGCAGTCCAGGTCGTTCACCGGGCAGCTGAGCGGGTCGTAGTCCCCCGTGAGCCGGCTTGTCACGAATGCGCTGGTGAGCGATTCTTCGGGCTTCAGCCATCGCGCGAACGCCACAATCGTCACGCTCGCCGCTCCCCCGCGACGAAGCGTCAGAGTCGAGGACTGAGCGTTTCCGCCGGTGGTCCAGGTGTCCTCGATGAGTAGGACGTGACGATCTTGCACATGACTGTTCGCGCCGAGCGCGAACCGATCGGCGCTGGTCGTACGCTGCTCCGGGTCGGCTCGCTCACCGGCCAGGAGCTCGGCCTCGGGTAGCGCCAGTCCTGCCCGCCTCGCCACCACACGCAGCGGATGCTCGCCGATCCGGTCGGTTCGAACAGACGGAACGAACGCCCAGGCATCGAAGTCGTGGCCGAGCCGACGCTCGATGCACCTGCCATGGAAGTCCAGACCAGCAAGCAGAAGCAGGCTGAGCAGGGTCTGGTTGTGTCGTGCGGGCGCTTCGAGATCCTTGTAGCTGTGCATGAGGTACCCGGACTGGCGACCCTTGATCCCGTAGCAGAACAGGACGACGAGATCCGCCAGAGCGTCGCCGAATTCCTGCTGATCACGTTGACAGCGCAGGCACAGGTCGAAGGCAGGTTTAACCGGAGTCGCACACGTGGCGCACGTCATGTGTGGCTCGCGCACCACGTTACGCAGGTAGCCACCCACCTCCGCAACCAGCCGCTCGCGTACCGTCCTTTTCCCGGTAGCGGACAGGCGGCCACTGAGGCTCATCCGTCGGCAGCAAGCACGCCACTCAGGACGTCATCGAGATCGGCTCGGAGCGCGGCGACGACGTCCAGCACCTCCTCCACTCCCGACACGACGTGGACGCCCGGCCGGTGTTGCAGCACTCTGGCCCATTCGTTCGCCCGCACGACGCAGTCGCGGAGAATCACAGCCCGGCCGTGCTCGACGCCAACCCGCGCTTGGATCCGGGCGCCGCTGGTCTCGCCCGCTTCGACGACGATTGTGGCTCGACCGTAACCGCTCATCGTCGCGTTACGGAGCGGGAATGACTTCTTGGTCGCCGGAGCGTCGGGCCAGAACTGGGACAGCACCAAGCCTTCGCACGCGATGCGCTCCTGCAGATCCCGGTTCGCGGCAGGGTAGACGCGGTTGATCCCCGTGCCGAGCACCGCGACCGTCCGCCCTCCGGCTTCCAGGGCCGCGGTATGAGCGGCGGTGTCGATGCCTGCCGCGAGACCGGAGACAACCGTGATCCCGGCCGACACCAGCGTTGCCGACACCTCGGATGCCCAGCCCACGCTGTGATCCGAGGCCCGTCGGGACCCGACCACTGAGACCGCTGGCTCACCGGGGCACAGGGTGCCCCGGCTGAATAGCAGCGGTGGCACCTGGTGGATCTCGCGCAGCTGCGCCGGGTACGACATGTCACGGAAGGTGTGCACCCCAAGCCCGGCGGCCCGCCAGCCGGCGATCTGGTGGGCGGCCTCGGCGATCGGAGGGGGTGTCTCGATGTCGAAAAGTGACTGCTCGTGGCTAGCGTCCCACACCCACCGCGCGCTGCCCGCTTCGATGATCTCGGCGACGATTCCTGGCCACGACTCGGCCCGCAACCGCTCCTGCACAAGGGCGACGAGCGTCGCTCGCTCCCGGTCGTCCCATGGCGCCATCCGGCGCAGCCTAGAGGTAACGACGGTGGTCATCACCGGCCTCCCACTCACGACAGCCTGCCCATAGCGTATCGAACATGTGTTCGGAATACTGGATCGACACGAACCTCCTGATCCACGTCCACCGCGCCGCGCTTTCGCTGCATGCGGTCGCACCAGCCGATCATGCAGTGCACCGCTATAGGGCCGAAGGGGTACGACGCCGGTGAGGACGCCGTGGCCAGGGGTATAGGCGTGCCCAACGGCGTCCACGGTGATCGACCGCAGAGATGCCAGCGTGGGAGTGATCGCATCGGTGTGCGTGGCCTACGTTATGCTGGCTAGGTGCATGCAACGGCGCTACCATGCCAGCATGACCACGATCCAGGTGCGCCACGTACCCCCGGAGACGCACGCGGTGCTGCGGCGGCGTGCCGCCGAACGCGGTATGTCGATGCAGGAGTACCTGGTGGCACTGCTCGACGAGTTTGCCTCCAAGCCCACTGTGGAGGAGGTACTGAGACGGGCCGGCGGGCGGGCAGGCGGGCGCGTCGGCTTGGCCGAGGCGGCCGAGACGTTGCGAGCCGAGCGTGACGCCGGATGATCGTGGTTGATGCGTCCGTGCTGGTGAGCGCCTTGGCGGATGATGACGCCGACGGGGATCTCGCACGCAGCCGGTTGCTGGCCGATCCCGATCTGCACGCCCCATCGTTAGTTGATCTTGAAGTTCTGTCGGTGTTGCGTCGGCAGATGCGCCTTGGCAGGCTCGACAACCGCCGCGCCGATCTCGCCGTGGCCGACCTCCGCACGCTCGCGCTGACCCGGTACCCCCACCGTGAACTCGTCAGCCGGATTTGGGCGCTGCGAGACACTCTGACGCCCTACGACGGCGCGTACGTCGCCCTGGCGGAGACGCTCGACTGCGCCCTGGTGACCTCCGACAAGCGGCTGGCGCGGGTGAGCGGCTCGGGTTTCCCGGTAGAGGTGCTTGGCTAGGAAGCGGGGCCAGTCACGGGGCGCAGCGAGCCAGAACCAGTTCGCGCACCCGCTGGGCGTCGGCCTGACCGCCGGTGGCTTTCATCACAGCACCCACGATCGCGCCTGCCGCCGCGATTTTGCCGCCGCGGATCTTCGCCGCGATGTCAGGTTGAGCGGCGAGGGCTTGCTCGACGGCGGCGGTCAGGGCGGAGTCGTCGGACACCACGGTCAGGCCACGGGCCGCGACCACCTCATCTGGCTCTCCCTCGCCGGCAAGGATCCCGTCGACGACCTGGCGGGCCAGGTTCTTGGACAGCGCGCCCTCGCCGACCAGCGCGATCACCCGGGCCACCTGCTTCGGAGTGATCGCCAGCTCGGCGAGTTCCACGCCGCGGGAGTTGGCCTGCTGGGTGAGATACGCCACCCACCACGACCGTGCCTCAGCCGGCGACGCCCCGGCATCGACAGTGGCGGCGATGAGGTCCAGCGCGCCAGCGTTGACCAGATCGCGCAACTCGAGGTCGGACAGGCCCCACTCGGCCTGCACCCGAGCCCGGCGCTGCCGGGGCAGCTCGGGAAGCGTGGCCCGCAGCCGCTGCACCCACTCGTCGCTGGGAGTGATCGGCACCAGGTCGGGTTCCGGGAAATACCGGTAGTCCTCCGAGGTCTCCTTGCGCCGCCCCGCCGAGGTGGTGCCGTTGACCTCGTCGAAGTGCCGGGTCTCCTGCACGATGTGGCCGCCGGAGGTCAGCACGGCGGCCTGCCGGCACATCTCGTAGCGCACCGCGCGTTCCACCGAGCGCAGCGAGTTGACGTTCTTGGTTTCGGTCCGGGTGCCGAAGGCGGCAGCACCGCGCCGCATCAGCGAGACGTTGGCGTCACAGCGCAGCGACCCCTGATCCATCCGCACGTCGGACACCCCCAGCGCCTTGAGCAGGTCGCGTAGTGCGGTGACGTAGGCCCGAGCGATCTCCGGCGCGCGCTCCCCGGCGCCGACGATCGGCTTGGTCACGATCTCGATCAGCGGGACGCCGGCGCGGTTGTAGTCCAGCAGGGAATGGCTCGCGCCGTGGATACGACCGGTCGCGCCACCGACGTGCAAGGACTTGCCGGTGTCCTCCTCCATATGCGCCCGCTCGATGCCCACGGTGAACGTCGAGCCGTCATCCAGCTGCACCTCCAGCGAGCCATGCATCGCGATCGGCTCGTCGTACTGCGAGATCTGGAAGTTCTTCGGCATGTCCGGGTAGAAATAGTTCTTCCGGGCGAAGCGGCACCACGGTGCGATCGAGCAGTTCAACGCCAACCCGATCCGCATCGCCGACTCCACCGCGACGCGGTTGAGCACCGGCAACGATCCCGGCAAACCCAGGCAGGTCGGGCAGACATGGGTGTTCGGCGGTGCCCCGAATTCGTTGGTGCAGCTGCAGAACATCTTCGTCGCGGTGCACAGCTCGACGTGCACCTCAAGCCCGAGCACCGGGTCGAAACTGGCCAGCACCTCGCCATAGTCCATCAACGCAGTGTCCATCAGCGTAGCGATCATCGGGTCGCGACCTCCAGATCGGGCACCCGGTGGGCCAGCGGACCGCCATCGGCCGCGTTCCGGGCTGCTTCATAGGCGGCGGCGACCCGGTAGGCCCGGTCATCGGCCAGCGCGGGCGCCATCACCTGCAGGCCCACCGGGAGACCGTCCTCGTCGGACAGCCCGGCCGGCACCGACAGCGCGGCGTTGCCGGCCAGGTTCGACGGGATCGTGCACAGGTCCGAGAGGTACATCGCCAGCGGGTCGTCCACCCGCTCGCCGAGCCGGAACGCGGTGGTCGGGCTGGTCGGCGAGATCAGCACGTCCACTCGCTCGAACGCCGCGGCAAAATCCCGGATGATCAGCGTGCGGACCTTCTGCGCCTGACCGTAGTAGGCGTCGTAATACCCGGCGGACAGGGCGTAGGTGCCGAGCATGATGCGGCGCTTGACCTCGGCCCCGAAACCGGCCTGGCGGGTCAGCGACATGACCTCCTCGGCGCTGCGGGTGCCGTCGTCACCCAGGCGCAGGCCGTAGCGCATGCCGTCGAAGCGGGCCAGGTTCGAGGAGCACTCGCTGGGCGCGATGAGGTAGTAGGCAGGCAGCGCATGGTCGAAGGCCGGGCAGGACACCTCGACGATCTCAGCACCCAGCTCGCGCAGCCGGCGCACCGCGAGCTCGAACGCGCGCAGCACCCCGGGTTGGTAACCCTCCCCGCGGAACTGGCTGACCACGCCGATCCGGACCCCGGCGAGGTCACCGGTGGCACCTGCGCGGGCGGCCTGCACCACCGGTGGCACCGGTGCGTTGATCGAGGTGGAGTCCAGCGGGTCGTACCCGCCGATCACCTCGTGCAGCAGCGCCGCGTCGAGCACCGTGCGGGCCACCGGACCACCCTGGTCCAGGCTGGAGGAGAACGCCACCAGGCCATACCGGGAAACCCCGCCGTAGGTGGGTTTGACCCCGACGGTGCCGGTCACCGCGCTGGGCTGGCGGATCGAGCCGCCGGTGTCGGTACCGATCCCCAGTGGCGCCTCGAAGGCGGCTACCGCCGCCGCTGACCCACCCCCGGATCCACCGGGGACGCGGTCGAGGTCCCACGGGTTGCGGGTGGGGCCGTAGGCGGAGTTCTCCGTCGAGGAGCCCATGGCGAACTCGTCCATGTTGGTCTTGCCCAGGATCACCACACCCGCCTCTCGCAGCTTGCGGGTGACCGTGGCGTCATACGGCGGGCGCCAACCCTCCAGGATCCGTGAGCCGCAGGTGGTCGGCATGTCGAGGGTGGTGAACACGTCTTTGAGCGCCAGCGGTACGCCCGCCAGCGGTGAGGCCGGGGGGCTCCCGCGTCGCAGGCCGTCGTCCACAGCGGCCGCAGCGGCGAGCGCACCGTCGGCATCGAGGTGCAGGAAGGCTCGCACCGCGGGGTCCACGGCACCGACCCGATCCAGGTGCGCCCTGGCCACCTCGACCGCGGAGGTCTCTCGGGTGTGAATCCGCTCAGCCAGCTCGGTAGCCGAGAGCTGAATAAGCCGGGTCATGACTCCGCCAGGATGCGCGGCACCCGGAACCGGCCGTCCTCGGCGGCGTAGGCGCCCGAGAGTGCCTGCTGCTGGGTCAACCCGGGTCGCGGCACGTCCTCGCGGAACACATTCCTCAGCCCGATGGCATGTGAGGTGGGGGGAATGTCCTCGGCCGCCACTTCACCGACTCGGGCGACCGCGGTCAGGATCAGCTCGAGCTGACCGGCGAACAGGTCCAGCTCCTCCTCGGTGACGGCCAGCCGGGCGAGCCGGGCAAGATGCGCGACCTCGTCACGGGAGATGGTGGGCACGCAGACTCCTGAAGTGCTCGTGGGGTTGCCTGATCCGGCGAGTCTAGCCGCGGATCTCTCCTGGGATGGCAGGCCGGCTGCGTGCTGGGGGACGCAACTTCCGGCTCGCTCTGTCACAATCAGCGGCCGACGAACGCGGGCGATCCGGGATCCCGTGTCGTAATGGAGGGTATTCATGAAGTCGGGGCGGCAGATGAACAGGCACGGCGGCGGATGTCCTTCCTGATCCGGATTCAGCTGCCAGACCGCCCTGGAGCGTTGGGGGCAGTGGCCACCGCACTGGGCGAGGTAGGAGTGGACATCCTCAGCCTGGACGTCGTCGAGCGGAGATCCGGCATCGCCATCGATGATCTCGTCGTGGAACTTCCCTCCGGCCGGCTGCCGGACGTGTTGATCACCGCAGCGGAGTCGGTCGAGGGAGTCGAGGTCGACGCGGTCCGCCCGTGGGCCGGTGTGCTGGACACCCACCGCGAGCTGGAACTGGTGGAGCAGATCGCCGCCAACCCCAGGCACGGCCTGCAGACCTTCATCGATGGGGTACCTAAGATCATCCGAGCGGGATGGGCGGTCGCGCTCACCGCCACGGAGGGCAAACCGCAGCGGATCGCCGCTTCCTTTGCGGCACCGGAGACGGTGGCCGGAGACCTGCCCTGGTGGCCGCTGCGCCGCGCCACCATCCTGGACGGCGAAGATCTCTGGGTCCCGCTGCCATGGCGCGAGCTGGGCACCGAGCTGGCGGCCACGCCGCTGGGCGGTCCGGAGCAAGCCCTGCTGGTCGGTCGCCCAGGTGGGCCGATGTTCCGTGCCGCCGAGGTCGCCCGCCTGGAGCACCTGGCCGGGATCGTCGCCGTCGTGCTACGGCACTGAAGGGTCGATCAGCTTACTGTTGTGTCGCCACCGTGGACGCGCCGAAGGCCAGCAGCATGATGCCGGGCACCGGCTCCCAGTCCCGTTCGGGCAACCGGCTGAAGCCCAGACGGGCGTAGAGCCGGTGCGCGGCGTGCATCTCCTGCGCACTCCACATCACCACTCGGTACGCGCCGATCTCCGCCGCCCGCCGCAGCACGGATTTCACGAGCGCTTCGCCGACGCCCCGGCGGCGCGCATCGCGTGCCACTGCCAGCATCCGCAACTCCAGCTCACCAGGTCGGGACATCTCCGCCAGCGGGCGATACTTACATACGAACCGCTCGGTGCTGGTCAGTGCCCCTGAGATCACTCTCCGGGCAGTCGGTATCCGTCGGATGCCGGTTGTCGCGGGGGGTGCCCGGTGAGCAGATCGGCGGCCGGGTCGGGATCGCGGGCTGTGGGTTGCCGGGTGCGTGCGCGTTGGCGGCAATTGCGACTGCGGAAGAACGCTACCCTGCCTTGGCGTAGGTTCTCGGTCCGCCAGTACCGAGTCAGTCCGCACTTATGGGGTCTGCGCCGCCAGCGCGTCCGCTATGGACGCTTCGCTGGTTCTCACCGATTCCATGAGATCGTCGAGCATGTCAGCGGGAACTGTTCCGCGTCCCAGGCCGGAGACCTGGACGATGTCGGTCAGTGCCCGCGAATTCTCAGGGGTTATCTGCGCGTGGCACGTCTGGTGTGACAGTGCGGCGTGAGCAGCGTAGGCGTCGGTGGAGTCCAGGGCATCGCGTACGATCACGGCGGCGATCTCCGGCGTTTCATCGGCGTCAGCAAGATCGAGCACGCAGAGTCCGAGACGTACCCGGAAGAAGGTGTGCTCAGGTGCCAGTTCGAGCTGGAGATATCGGTCCACCATCTCGGTGATGTCGGGGTCGGCTTGCTGGTCGGCCAGCCTGCGGCACAGGACGGCCAGGCAGGCGGCGACCGCGTTCTCCCACGGGGTGGGTGTGAGGGTGCTGGCCAGCATGCTGCGGGCGGCGTCGAAGTCGTGATCTACGGCTTGGGCGAGGATCGCCGCTTGGCGGCCGTCCAGAAGCCGCTGGCCGATGCCTTTGTGCTGCTGGGCGTGCTGGAGTGCCTGCGCCCATCGGCCTGTCCGGGTCAGGGCTCGGGTGCCGTCGGAGAGCAGGACCGACCACAGCCATCGGATAACCTCACGGTGATCATCACCATGGCCGAGGAGGTGACCGAAACTGATCTTCCTTCCGTCGATCACGGTATCCGCATGGGATTTGACCGCCTCGAACAAGGCCGCGAGCAGCTGATATGCAGTGGTGCCGGCTCCGTCGCGGATGAGAAGACGGCCGAGGTTGATGAGAGGCTGCAAGGCGAGTTTCGCCTTCGCGGTGTCGAGGCACCGGGCGGTGCGGAAGATCTCGAACTGCTGCCAGCACAGGGTCAGTGCGAGTCCGGGCATGCCGCAATCACTGATGATCAACGCGGTCAGGTTGTGTGCTTCGCCCGCGCGGACGAGCGATTCGTCGGTGCGCTGGCTGGCCAGGTGGGCCAGGTGGGCCAGGTGGCGGACGCGTGCGACGCGGACCTCAAGCGCCCGGCATGCCGGCTTAGTGTGAGGAACCAGCGGGAACCGCTGCGCCATCATCCCGTGCAGGTCCAATGCTGACATGACCTGGTTGGGTCCGGTCTTCCTCACCTTTGTCGGCCTCCCCAATACTGGGCCGCCCGCGGCGGTTCGGAGGACGCGATGGTCAGCCGAGTGTCTGGCCGGTCAATGTGATATCCGTGCGGACGCTGGTTATCGGGTGTTTGTGTTGGTTGAGCAGTAATGATCGGCTGGGCGGGCCGTTCACGGTTCCACTGGTGCAGCAGCTCGGCGGTGTGCGCGGCGAGTGTGGCGCTGTCCGGGCCGTGTGCGATCACGCCCAGCTCCTCAGAATCGCTGCGGTGTGGGCGTAGTGCGAGATAAGCGAGGTTCTCCTTGTCGTACAGGGCCGCGCCCGCCCACCTGCGGGCTGGGTCGACGACTCCGCTCTCGCGTGCGCCAGGCTCGGCCGACAGCCGGGCGAAGCGGCACCCGAGGGTGACCAGCCACAGGTCGAGGTGTTCGACGGGCTCGTCGTCGCTGATCACCACCCCGGTCCAGTGCTCGTGTGCGGGATAGGCGAGAACCTGCCTGAGGGCTGTCTCGTCCACCGGGTCGCTGGCATCGAGGTTGAGGACGATGTCGTCGGTGAGGTGGAGGGAGCGGCGGGCCCGGGCGACAGCACTTCCGCGCATGGGTACGAATCCGCACACCAACGCCGAGTTGCCGGCCATCCGGTCGCCGTCATGGAGGTCGAGCGCGACGCTGCGGGTCAGGCCGCTGCCGTGCAAGCTGAGCGGTACCACCAGCCGGCCCCCGACGGCGAGCTGCTGCCACCATGCCACGGGGAGATCCCACGCATCCGCGGTGACGATGATCCGGTCATAGGGCGCATGGACGGGGTGGCCGACGGCGCCGTCGGCGCAGATCACCTCAACGTGGCGGTAACCGGCCGCGGTCAGTGCCGCGCGGGCTCCGGCAGCGAGCTCGTCGTCGATCTCGATGGTGACGACCTTGCCGGTCGGGCCGACCAGTTCGGCCAGCAGGGCGGCGTTGATGCCGGTGGCCGTGCCGATCTCCAGCACCCGCTGACCGGGCCGGACGTCAAGCTGTTCCAGCATCGCAGCGACGAGGTTGGGGTGGGAGGCCGACGATAGGGCGCTGCCGTCCTCGGCGCGTTTGGTCACGATGACCTGGTGGGCGTAGGCCGTCCGCAGGTCAACGCCCGGCAGGAACAGGTGCCGGGATACGGTGCGGAAGGCCGCTTCAACCTGCGGGGATTGGAACGTGCCGCGGTTGCGGATGCGGTCGGTCAGAGCCGCCCGCAGCTGCGCGGGGTCCGCAACGGTGACGTCGGTGATGTTGGTGGTCACCGCGCGCAGCGTAGTCGGAGCGGGTGCGGCGTGGCCGCAGATCAGGCCTGGGGCGGTCGGCGGGTCGGTATGGAAGCGGGTTCGGGTGACGGTGCGGGACGACGCACCGTCGTTGGGGCACGAACGGCAAGCCGCTGCGTCGGTTTACCTCGTCAACCGAGTGCAGACGATGACGAGGGGACAGGGGTAATGAGTAACCGTAATTAAAATAGCTAATTCTATTCCATCGGGTTAATTCATGCTGGAGTAGACTGGTCACGATCAGGATGCAGGCCGTCCGGCCAAGAACAGGCGGTCAGTCCGCGTCCAGCAGTTGTGCTACGGGGGTGTGCACCCTGCCGGGCGGGAGCGTCGGATCTAAGCGCCTGCGGCCAAGGCATAGACTCCCTACCATATGGCAGTCAGCGCGGTGCCCAGAAGTGTGAACTCCGGAAGCTGATACAGTACCTCAGGATCCTCTATGTTGCGGTCACGAGCCGAGCGAAAGGTGAGAATTCGGCACTTTGGCCTCCTTTGCCAGGTCGGAAATCTCCACCACCGTTACGCCGGCATTAGTAAGCAACTCGTATCCTCGGCAATCTGCAACGAAAAGACTGGGTTCCCGCCACGCCATGACAACCCGGGGGATGCCAGCCGCCAGGATGAGTTGTGTGCACGTACGTGGCCGCGACTTTCGTTGCGAGCACGGTTCCAATGTGCTGTAGATTGTGGCAGTCTTCAAACGTGGATCGTCGCGTGCCAACTTTGCCAGGGCGGACTCTTCGGCATGGACATGGCTGTCGGTTTCACGGGAGTACCCGCGGCTGATCTCCTCTCCATTCTCGTCAACGATTACAGCACCGACGGAGAAGGCGCCTGGACTCGGTGTGCACTGGTAAGCGAGCTCTATGGCGAGCCTCATCCATTGATAATCGGCAGGCGTGGGCTGAGTCATCCAACTTCCCTTGGTCGCGACTATATCGTTTGCGATTGTCGACGGGAAAATGCCTCATTCATGGCTTCGCGAAAACCTGTCACGTTTGAAGTTGATGGGAATTTTTTCAGTGCTGCATCCAGAGACTCCAGCTCTCCAATAATACGTCTGGATCCAGTTTCGACGCCAATGACTAATGCCTGGAAACCGACTGCGCAAGCCTGCTCCGCATCACCGTTACCCACGTGGGCGATCGCTTCTCGTGCCAGATACACGCCACGATCGCGGCGGTAACCACGAGGCAGCGCCGAGATGGCCGCTTGGAACGACTTGACCGCTGCTCCGTAGTCGCCCAGAAATGTCAAACTGCGGGCCCGCTGCACCTCTATATATGAACGATCCATAAAAAGCGCCCACGGGCAGGCTGGATCAGTTTCTAGCCGCTCCAACAGATTTTGAGCCATAGTGTAGTACCGTTCGCAATTTGCTCTATCTCGCCGCAGGGCATGGCCATGCGCAGCATAGGTTAAGGCGGCTGCCAATACGCGGCTCGATTCCCCGGACATCATCTTCAGTGCGGCCTCGGCTGCATCGACCGCGTCCGTTGGGTCTCCCATATCGGCAGCTAACTGGCTCCTGCGAGCTAAAATAAACGACGTCGCCTCGCGGTCACCGCACATATGTGACCATTCCAGGGCGCGACCGGACCAGTACGTCGACGCCCGGTAATCACCGGAGTCCTGGTAGGCCCATCCGCAAAGGTCCGCGAACTGGGTTTGAACCTGCAGCAATGTTTGCTGGACGGCTCCTCGATAGCTCTGTCGGAGGCGCTGAATTGTGCTGATCTGCTCCTGTACTGACTGGACCACACTGCCCGCTCCGAACAGGTTGTCATTGTCCATCAGTGTCTTCTTTATCTGCTGGAAGTGTTCTACCGGGTCGACATCGATAACCGATGCTCCCTCGACTTCCGGTACCCGCACGAGCTGATTCCCCGATCTTGCATCAGCCATACCGACAAGGGCCGCAGCACCCAAGCTTCCGACGAAGAGGCGACGAGGGAGGGTCACGAACACCAGCTTTCCGTCATGAGTGCGGGCTGGTACGACGATACTGTCCTCAGCTTCTGCCGCGAGCGGAAGGTCCATATGGTGGTGGCGTACTGCGTCCTGGCTGCTCATGGTCGTGGGTGGGGCGAGCAGGACAGCGATGGGCTCGCCAAAGAGTCGTTCGAGCAGTCTCGCGGTGGCGGGCCGCAGGGTGTCGGGCTCCCGTCCACTGACCAGCCGTTGAAGATGGCGCAGGCTGAGCGTGCCGGGCTCGCCGTGCTCGCGGGCATAGGTTTCGGCGTGTTGCACGAACTCCTCGAAGGTCAGGCATCGCTCCCGGATGCGCTGTTCGAGCACGTTGCGGGCCGGTCGATCGGCCAAATCAGCTCCCTCTCCCCTGGTTGCGGTGAGGCGGCGAGGTCGTCTTTATGGCGTTCGGATGGCGGGCGTGGGTCGTTTCCGCTGATATCACTCTAACCGCACAATGTGTCCAGCCTGCCACGCCGGGTGGCGAGCTGGGGACTCGGTGCCGCGCACGCCCTTGCACCGCCGGGAATCCTGATCACAGCCAGGGGCCGGCCGGGCCCTGGAACCACCATCCGCCGGCTCCGGGCTGTGATTTCACCAATTGCGATCCGAGGGTGCAGTGGGCCATGTCGACGGCGAGCCTGCGCACCAACGACCTGGTGCTCCACTCCGCTCAATCCAGTACCAGCCCGACAGCATGAGGAAGGGTTGCTATGAGTATTGATATGATCGAACGGCCTGCTGTTTCCCCCGGTGACACGGCCGTGTCGCGCCCGGATGGCGCGGAGATCGACAGTGACCCGTTCGACCTGGACATCAGCTTCATCGAGAACGGCCCGAACGCGGACACGGTGATCGCCATGACGGATGACGGCTGCGGCAGCACGTGCCCGAGTGCATGCACCACCTCCGCATCCGCTTAAGCCTCCTCGGCTCGCGGTCAAGAAAGCTGGAGTCGGATGCAATCCGGGAACGACCGACGCTGGTACCGGTGCCTTGACGCCGCGCTGCTGCGAGCCGCCGCCGCGCCGGGCGAGACGACACTGCCGCCCTGGCCGTCGCCGCAGTGCCCGGATACCGCCTCGGCGGCGCAGTGGCGTGCATGGCTGCGGCTAGCCTGGGCCGGTCCGCGAGCCGCCGAGGCTGTCGAGATCGCGAGCCCAGTCCTCGCCCGCCGGCTCGAGGCCGTGATCGGTGGGGCGGTGGTGGACGCGCGCCGGGCCCGGCGGATGGCGCTCTCACTGGCCCGATATCTGCTGCGGGCCGGCTCACGCGCCACCCCGTACGGCATATTCGCCGGCGTCGCTCCGGCCAGGTTCGCCGCGACCGCCGAGGTGCGGTTCGGCGAGCACCACCGGGTGCATGCTCGACCGGATGGGCAGTGGCTCGACATGGTGATCACCGTCTTCGAGTCGGATCCGGCGTTGCTGGCCCGGCTGCCGGTGGTGGTCAATACCCTGGGTCGGCGGCGCGGCGGTCGGCTGCAGGTTCCCGCTCCCGCTACGGACGGCGCGGCAGGCCCGGCCGAGGTCTGCATGCGCCTGACCTCGGCCGTGGCTTTCGTTCTGGACGCCGCCGCGTGGCCGGTGCGCTGCGGTGATCTGGCCAGCAAGCTCGCGGCCGAGTTCCCGGCCACGCCTGCTGAGAAGATCACGCGCCTGATCGTGGAGCTGGTGGCGTACCGGGTCCTGGTCAGCGCGCTGCGCGCGCCCTCGACGATCACCGATCCCCTCGGGTACCTGCTCGCTGCACTCCAAGCGCACCATGCGAGCGGCCTGCCGCAACTTGCCCCGTTGGTGGCGGGACTGCACGAGATCCACATCCGCATGGAAGGGCCGGACCGAGCAGAGCCCGCAGGGCCGGGCAGGGCTCAGCGCGCGGCTGTGATTGACCGGATGCGCGAACTCGTGCCGGTCTCGGACGTTCCGCTCGCCGTCGATCTGGGGCTCGATGCGCGAGCCACGCTGCCGGACGCGGTCGCCCGTGAGGTCGAGGCCGCAGCGACGGTGCTCGCTCGCCTGGTTTCGCACCCGCACGGCACGGCGACGTGGCGAGGTTACAACGAACGGTTTCGCCAGCGGTACGGAGCGGCCCTGGTCCCGGTCACCGAGCTCACCGACCCGGTGAGGGGACTGGGATACCCAGCCGGGTACCCGGGCTCGGGCCCCGAACGGCCGGCCAGCCGCACCGTGCGCGACGAGCGGCTGCTCGCCTACGCGCAACTGGCGGCGCTCGATGGCGCCACTGAGGTCGTCCTGACCGAGGCGATGGTCCACGAGTTGGAGACTGGGCAGGACCTGGCGCCCATCCGGATCCCGCCCCATCTGGAGGTGTGCGTTCAACTGCACGCCGCGTCGACGGGCGCACTCGCTCTTGGCGAGTTCACCACACGGGTGCTCGGCGTCTCCCGCGCGGCCGGAACCATGACCGGCCGATTCCTGCACCTGCTGGATGCGGCGGACCAGGCGCGGATGGCCGAGGTTTACGCGGGGCTGCCCACCGTGGACGGTGCCGGTGTCGCGGTGCAGCTTTCCTTCCCGCCACTGCGCACCTGCGCCGAGCACGTGGCGCGCGCACAGCGCATCCTGCCGTCTGTGATCAGCCTGGGCGAACATCCGGATCCTGCCGTCGATCTGATCCCGTTGGAGGATCTGGCCGTGGGCTGCGACAACGATCGATTATATCTCGTCTCGCTCGCCACCGGGCGCGTCCTGGAAGCGATGGTGCCCACTTCGCTGAACTACCGTACGCAGGCGCATACCCCGCCGCTGGCTCGGTTTCTCGCCGAGATCGCGCGATCGAGCGCCGCGCAGGTCACTGGATTCGACTGGGGCGCCGGAGCCGTACTGCCCTTCCTGCCCGCGCTGCGCTATGGCCGCACGGTCCTGGTTCCCGCTCGCTGGAAGCTGACCGCCGCCGAGCTTCCCAGCGCGGCCGAATCCGCCGTGCAGTGGGCGCAGCAGTTGCACACCTGGCGCCGTCGGCGGCGGGTACCGGCCCGCGTGCTGCTGGCCGAAGGCGACCAGCAACTCCTGCTCGACCTGGATCACGACGCCTGCCTGGACCTGCTGCGCACGCATCTTGGTCGCGCCGGGCGGGCCGTTCTGATCAAGGCCGCAGGCCCCGAGGACTACGGCTGGATCGGCGGGCGGGCGCACAGCCTCGTCGTGCCGCTGGCCGCCACCCGCGCCCCGGCACCGCCCGCGCTCCCGCGCCGCACCGCAGTGATCCACCGCGGCCACGGGATGCCGCCCGGGACCTCTCCGTGGCTGTGCGCCACGCTGTTCGTACACCCCGACGTGCAGGACCAGGTGCTCACGCGCCTGCCCCGGATGCTGGCCTCCTTCACCGCGGATACCCGCTGGTGGTTCGAGCGCCACGCCAACCCTGAGCCGCTGCTACGACTGCGCATCGCCCTGTGCGGCGCTGACGAG
>JBOHFW010000087.1:0-9618 GCA_050699835.1 Pseudonocardiaceae bacterium
TGGGAGCCGGTCCTGCCCCCCGGCGTGGCGGTGGAGAACCTCGTGCTACCCGGGCGCGTGCAACCACAATGACCACCCTGGCGTTCATCCTCGTGTCCTGGCGACCGGACACACCAGCCGGCATGGAACGCGCCCTCGCCGCATCGGCGGTCGGCCTGGCCATCACCGGACACCACGCTGTGATCATTACTGCTGATCGGCGCGCCCCCACCAGCTACGGGGGCGCTCCGGTGGTGGTGCTCGATACCCTCGCGATTCCCGACCCATGCGGGGACGAGGCGCTGCGCGCGGCCATCGATACCGCCGGTGAACGACTGCCAGACGAGTTGTTGTCCCTCTTCGCCACCCACCGCGTCGACACCGCGGTCTACGTCGACGGCCTGTGGGGATTGGGCCGCGTGATGTCGACCACCGGCCCGGTCCGCCGGGTGCTGGCCATGCATGTGATCGGACACGACATCGACATGGCCGCAGCCCTGGACCGCACCGAGCTGGTCATCGCCCCCTCCGCTGTGGTGCTGCGACGCGCTTGCGCCCGGGGTTATGACACCACCGATTGGCGGGTGGTTCCCAACGCGCTGCTCATCGACGGGCGCCCGCCCCCGACGATCCACCGCCGATGGCTCCGTGAGCACGGACCGATCCGGATTCTGGCCCGCCTCGGCCCAGAGAAGGGAGTCGAGGAATTGCTCACCGCCGCCGCTGACAGCCGGCTCCCCCACCCGGTGCAGGTGGCCCTGTGCGCGGCCGGGTTCGAGGCGGCACCGCAAAGCCAGCAGCGGCTGCTCGACGCCTGCCGAGACCTCGCCACCCCCATCGGGGCAACGATCCTGCCAGGCCTGCCCTGGGATCAGGTCCCCGCCTGGCTCGCAGGCTCC
This sequence comes from Pseudonocardiaceae bacterium, assembly GCA_050699835.1. Lineage (GTDB taxonomy): Bacteria > Actinomycetota > Actinomycetes > Mycobacteriales > Pseudonocardiaceae. The sequence goes on from JBOHFW010000087.1 coordinate 879, forward strand.
ACAGTAGTCATTGTGCCGTCGCTGGCCGAGACGTTCGGCCTTGTCGCGCTGGAGGCGATGGCCGGCGGGGCACCCGTGGTGGCCTTCGACCTCGACAACCTTCCCGCGCTCATCGGCGACGGTGGCCTCCTCATGCCCCGTGAACACGGCCACCTCGGACTGTGGCGCGCCGCCGGGGAACTGCTGGCCGACCCCATAGGCTACGAGCAAACCTCACGGGCCGGCTCCACCCGAGCGCGGGATTATCGGCCCGCCCACATCGCTGGCCTGCTCGTGAAGGTGGTGAGCTGATGAGCCGACTTTCCCCCCAGCCGCCGCTCCCGATGCCGACCCTCAACGGCACCGGCGGCCAGGTGCCGCTGCTGCTCGTTGACGGGCACAACCTGCTGTGGGGGGCCACCTTCGGGTTCCCCGCGCCGATCTATTCCCGCGACAAGACCAGGCTGCTCACCGGCCTGTTCGCCTTCTTCGCGCTGCTGCGGGTCGCGATCCGCGACGACGTACCCGGCGCTGCCCCCGAGGTCATCGTGGTCTTCGACGGTGAGTATGGAGCGGTGAGCCGCCAGCAGACCCACGATGGCTACAAGGCCAGCCGGCCCATCGATGACCAGGCGCTGGCGCCGCTGCAATTCCTGCCCGACGTCAAGCGGGGCCTGGACCACTGCGGCATCGCCTGGATTGAACTGGAGTACGCCGAAGCCGACGACGTGATCGCCACCGTGGTCCACGCGACCACCGCACCCCGCCCAGTGATCATCATGTCCCGGGACAGGGACTACTACCAGCTCATCACCGATCGCGTCGTGGTGCTCAACACCCGATTCCGCGCCGGGCGCAAGCTGGTGACCCCGCACGAGGTGTACGCCCGCCACCAGGTCATGCCCGCGCAGTGGGCCGATTACCGGGCTCTGGCCGGGGACCCGGCTGATGAGATTCCCGGCGTGCGCGGCATCGGTGCGAAGACTGCGGCGGCGCTGCTCGATGGCGGCTTGACCCTCGATGACCTGCCCTGCTCCGGTCGCCTCGCCACCGGCCGCGCCCGGGCGGTGGCCGAGCAATTCGAGCTCGCCCTCAAATGGCGTGACATGATCCGCCTGAATACCGGCCTGGAGCTGTCGCGGTGGCCCGCCGGCCACGCCAGTCCGCCGCTGCCGCGCCCGGCGGATGTCGTCGAGCAACTCTGCCTGTGGTGAGTCCAGCCGGCTCGGTGCTGACGGTCATGGCCCACCCCGACGACGCCGAGCTGTGGGCCGGCGGCACGTTGGCCATGCACGCCCAGGCCGGGGCACCAGTCACCATCGCGGTACCCCGAACGAACGAGGCACGCGACCGGGAGGCCACCGCCGACGCCCAGCGGAGGACTGCGCGCAAGCCTGGGGCGGTCTTCTCGATGGACCGCTACAAGGCCTCGTCAACCAGTTGCGCCCCCTGCAACACCGGTCCCGGCCGAGACCCAGGAGAAGTCTCGCCGCCGCACCCAGTCCACCTCCTGCCCGATCTCGCTGTTATCTGCCCTTTCCACGGTAACCGCGTTCGGGTCGAACCGAGCAGCAGCGGAGGGATTCCCAGCCGCGTGGCGACGCGGGCGATGGTCACGATGTCGAGGAGCTGCCGTTGCCCGCGCAGATGTGCTGCACGCCCTGCGCGCCTGCCCAGCCTATGACGTTCGTTGCCGGGCCCTGGACACGATCGTGCTCGCGACAATCCTCATCAACGCGGGCGAGCTCGCCCAAGGCATGACCGAGACGCGGCGGGCTTTCGGTCTTGTCACCGTGGTGGGCTCTCAGCGGGTTCGCGACAGGCCGCAGCCGTTGGACCGGGCCCTCCTCGCCCGCCGGGACATCACCTGCCAGGACCTCGCGCGCCGCGTTCGCACCCTGCGGGCACCCCAGGAACCAGACACCGCAATCTAGCGCCTCAACTGTGAGGTGCTCAGCCGTTGGCTCGGTAGGCGTTGCTGCGATGGGCAGCGTCGACGACGGTGACGGTCTGCCGGGCGTCGTCGAGGCGATAGATGACTCGGTAGGTGCCGCGCTGGGCACTGTGCCGGTCGTTCAGCGGTGCCCGCAGTCGCTTGTCGACTCGATGCGGAGTATCGAGCTGCCATCAGAGCAGTCAGGTCGGCTCGTCCACCGCTACCACCGCAGAGGTATGTCGATCACGGTAACTGCGCTGGGTGGCGTACGAGAACTGCCGCTGCCGAGCCGACGACGATCCCGGTATCAACGACGCAACATGGCTGCACACGGCCAGGCCACCGAACGCCCGGCCAGCACAGAGGAGATCGTGATGTTGGCACAATGTGTGAGCTATGCGGCGTATGCGCACCCGGGCTGGGGGCATGGCCCCTGGACCGGGGGACCCGGTTGGTGGCTCATCTTTCCGATCCTGTTCTGGATCCTGGTGCTGTCGGCCGCTGGATACGTGATCTACCGCAGGTCACCGACGCAGCAGGCGCGAACCGCAGCCGAGAGGACTCTCGCGGAGCGGTACGCCCGCGGCGAGATCAGCGAGGAGGAGCTGAGGCAGCGCAGGAACGTGGTTCGGACCAGGTGAGCTTGGCGACATGGGATACCAACGCTGGTGGGTGGTTACCGGCATCCGAGCAACCACCCACCAGCTCCGCTTCAGGCGTTGCGCAGCACGGCTTGGATGTCCAGGGATATTTGCACGGTGTCGCCCACCACCACGCCGCCACCGTCCAGAGGCAGTTCGGTGTCGATACCGAAGTCCTTGCGATTGATCTTCGTGGTAGCCGAGAAGCCGGCCCGGGTGCCGCCGTAGGGGTCCGGGCCGAACCCGGTCAGCTCCACGGTCAGCGGGACCGCCCGGGTGATGGCGCGCACGGTGAGCTCGCCGTCCACGATCAGATCGTCGTCGGCCCAGCGGATCCCGGTGGACCGGTAGGTCATCGTGGGGAACTGCGCTGCATGCAGGTAGTCGGCCGATCGGACGTGCTCGTCGCGTTGCGCGTTGCCGGTGTCGAAGCTGGTGACGTCGATCTCCGCGGTCACCGACGAGTCGAGCACGTCGGCACCGGTGACGATGCGGCCGGAGATGCCGTTGAACCGGCCCCGGACTTTGCTGACCATCAGGTGGCGGACCGAGAAGGACACATCGGAGTGGGCGCTGTCGATGTCCCAGGTGCCCGCGACGTACCCAGGAATCGCCGTCGTAGCAGCGGTCATGGTGAAACCTCCGTAGTCCCGGTGTCCGCGCGGTATTACGCGGACCTGACCACCACAACAAATTGAAACTTCAATTATTTCGGGTGTGAGGCGACTCACGGTGCCACGAGGCGGCTGCTCGGTGGGGCCGCTGAGCGGCGCTGAGTGGTTGGCCGCGCAGGCAGCCGGACCCAATCGCACTGGGGCACGTACTCTGCCGGTATGCGCCGGATCATGGGAACCGAGGTGGAGTACGGCATCTCGGTGCCCGGGGACAGCACCGCCAACCCAGTCCTGACCTCGACCCAGGTCGTACTGGCTTACGCCGCGGCAGCCGAAGTACCCCGAGCCAAGCGAGCGCGGTGGGACTACGAGGTGGAATCCCCGCTGCGCGACGCCCGCGGGTTCGATCTGGGTGTTCCCGGACTCGCCCAGCCGGATCCGGAATTGGACGATCTCGGCGCGGCGAATGTCATTCTCACCAACGGTGCCCGCCTGTATGTCGATCATGCACACCCGGAGTTCTCCGGGCCCGAGGTCACTAACCCCCGCGACGCGGTGATCTGGGACAAAGCCGGCGAGCGGATCATGGAAGAGGCCGCGTTGCGCGCCCGCACCGTTCCCGACCAGCCGCTGTTCCAGCTCTACAAGAACAATGCCGACGGCAAGGGCGCCTCCTACGGCACGCACGAGAACTACCTCATGGCCCGCTCCACGCCGTTCACGATGGTCATCGCCGGGTTGACCCCGTTCTTCGCCTCCCGCCAGGTGATCTGCGGGTCGGGGCGGGTCGGTATTGGTCCGTCCGGGGAGCACCCGGGGTTCCAGCTCTCCCAACGCGCGGACTACATCGAGGTCGAGGTCGGGCTGGAGACCACGCTCAAGCGCGGCATCATCAACACGCGCGATGAGCCGCACGCCGACGCGGACAAGTACCGGCGGCTGCACGTCATCATCGGCGACGCCAACCTCGCTGAGTACTCCACCTACCTCAAGCTCGGCACCACGGCGCTGGTGCTGGACCTGATCGAGGCCGGCGAGCGTTTCGACGACCTGCGGCTGGTGGATGCGGTGCGTGCGGTACACACCATCAGCCGTGACCCGTCCCTGAAGGCGACGGTGGAAGTGGCCGGTGGTCGCCAATTCACCGGCCTGGACCTGCAGCGTGCCTACCACGAGCGGGTCGCGCAGTTCTTTGCGCGCAACGGTGGCCCAGAGGATGGCTCCGACAACACCGCCGAGGGCGCCGAGCACGTCTTGAGCACCTGGGGAGAGGTGCTCGATGCGCTCGCGCGGGACCCGATGGAGTGCGCCGACCGGCTGGACTGGCCGGCCAAGTTGCGGCTGCTGGAAGGCTACCGGGCTCGGGACGGTCTGGGATGGGCCTCGCCCCGGTTGCACCTAGTGGATCTGCAGTACTCCGATGTGCGGCTGCACAAGGGCTTGTACAACCGCCTGGTAGCCCGTGGCTCGATGAAACGACTGGTCACCGAGGAGGAGGTGCGCTCGGCCATCACCCGGCCACCGGAGGACACCCGCGCCTACTTCCGCGGTCGGTGCCTGGAGCGCTACGCCACGGAGGTGGCCGCGGCGTCCTGGGACTCGGTGATCTTCGATCTGGGTCGCGAGTCCCTGGTCCGCATCCCTACCCTGGAACCGCTGCGAGGAACCCGCGCGCACGTCGGGGCGCTGCTGGAAGCCTCAAACACCGCCGCGGAACTAGTGGAGGCGCTCACGCGAGGCTGATCACCCAACTAACATGGCAGCAATTGTCGGTGTTGCTGGGTACTGTTTGGTTACAGACAACTTCCGTCCGGGAGGCGAGATGTCCCAGGAGAAGGTCCAGCGCCAAGGCGGCGGCGGAGACGACGAGACGACTGACGGTGCGCCAGCCGGGCAGGAACGGCGGGAGAAGCTCGGCGAGGACGTGGACGCGATCCTTGACGAGATCGACGATGTCCTCGAGGAGAACGCCGAGGACTTCGTCCGCGCCTATGTCCAGAAGGGCGGTCAGTGACCGGCCGCCCGAGCGGTCCGGGCATCATGCCCGGTACAGCGAGTAACTTCGTTGTGACAGACTGACACACAAGAGTCCGGCACACGAGAGACTGCGACAACGGGAGCTAGGAGACGATTACAGCCGATGGATCAGTCCTCGGTCGGGCGCTATCCGGGCGCAGCCCTGCCGGCGTCACACTTCATGGTGGGCAGCTCGTCGTTCACCGAGTTCCTCGCGGTGGCGTCCCCTGAGTTGTTGCCTGGGCACCGGGCGAGCAGCGTGCCGGCTGACGCCGAGCCGGTGGACATCCGGCACGGCACCACGATCGTGGCAGCCACCTTCCGCGGCGGCGTGCTCATCGCGGGGGACCGCCGCGCGACGGCCGGCAACCTCATCGCGCAGCGCGACATGGAGAAGGTGTTCGTCATCGACGACTACTCCGCGGTGGGTGTTGCGGGGACCGCCGGTATCGCGGCGGAGATGGTGCGACTATTCACCGTCGAAATGCAGCACTACGAGAAGATTGAAGGAGTGTCGCTGACCCTCGACGGCAAGGCCAACAAGCTGGCTGGCATGGTCCGGGGCAACCTCGGAGGCGCCATGCGGGGTCTGGCCGCGGTGCCACTGTTCGTCGGCTATGACGTTGATGCCACCGATCCGGATCGGGCGGGTCGGATCGTGTCCTACGACGTCGTCGGCGGCCGGTATGACGAGACACTCGGATACCACTCGGTGGGTTCGGGTTCGTTGTTCGCCCGCTCATCGTTGAAGAAACTGCATGACCCGATGATGGAAGCCGAGGCTGCCGTCCGGGTCGCGATGGAGGCCCTTTACGACGCCGCCGACGATGACAGTGCGACCGGCGGGCCGGATCCAGTCCGGCAGATCTACCCCGTGGTGATCACGGTCACCGCGGCGGATGGGGCCGTCCGGATGTCCGACGAGCAGGCCGCCCAGGTCACCGACCTCGTCATGGACGCCCGCAAGCGCAAGCCCGGCGGCTGACGCTAACCTCGTCTTTTCCGCCAATCCCGTCTCCACCCAGGAGCTCCCGCTGTGACGATGCCGTTCTACGCCTCGGTCGAGCAGGTCATGCGCGACCGCTCGGAGCTCGCCCGCAAAGGCATCGCCCGGGGTCGCGGTGTCGTTGTGCTCAGTTACTCACGCGGTGTGCTGTTCGTCGCGGAGAACCTGTCCACTGCTCTGCACAAGATCTCCGAGATTTACGATCGGATCGGCTTCGCCGCCGTCGGCCGCTACAACGAGTACGAAAACCTCCGCCAAGCCGGCATCCGGCTCGCCGACCTTCGCGGCTACTCCTATGACCGCCGTGACGTGACCGGGCGCGGCCTAGCCAATGCTTACGCACAGACTCTCGGGACGATTTTCTCGGAGCAGCAGAAACCCTTCGAGGTGGAACTGTGTGTCGCCGAGGTGGGCGCCAACCCGGACTCCGATCAGCTCTATCACCTCACCTACGACGGCTCGATCGGCGACGAGCCTGACTTCGTCGTGATGGGCGGCCAGGCCGACGTCATCTCCACCGCGCTCAAGGAGTCCTTCCGGCAGGATATGGACACCGCGGAAGCCGTCGCCGTTGCGGTGGCCGCCCTGAGCTCGGTCTCCACGAACGTCAACGGGACTGGCACCCGCACCCTGGGCGTCGGGCAGCTTGAGGTCGCGGTCTTGGACCGGTCCCGCCCGCGCCGCGCTTTCCGGAGAATCACCGGGGCCGCCGTCACCGCGCTGCTCACCAGCGCCGATCCGCCGGCCGCCGAAGAAGCTCCAGCCCCAACGTCGCCCAAGACCGACAAGGGCACCGACGGCACCCCGCCGGACGGGTCGGGTACCAGCTCCGGTCCACGTAGTTGATCCTCGCTGCTACTCTGCGCAACCATCCCTGCACTGACACGGCCCAAGTGAGCCCGTACGGACGGCCTGCAGGACGGCTGCGGCAGCCTAGGCTGGACGGTATGCAGCGGCGGATCTTCGGCATCGAGACCGAGTTCGGAGTTACCTGCACCTTCCACGGACAGCGCCGGCTCTCGCCCGACGAGGTCGCCCGGTACCTGTTCCGGCGGGTGGTCTCGTGGGGTCGGTCGTCCAACGTCTTCCTGCGCAACGGGTCCCGGCTCTATCTCGACGTGGGCTCGCACCCGGAGTACGCCACCGCTGAATGCGACGATCTGGCCCAACTGGTGACCCACGACAAGGCCGGGGAGCGGATCCTCGAAGATCTCCTGATGGACGCCGAACGACGGCTGGCCGACGAGGGCATCGGCGGGGACATCTTCCTGTTCAAGAACAACACCGATTCCGCCGGCAACTCCTACGGCTGCCACGAGAACTACCTGGTGGCTCGCGCCGGTGAGTTCTCCAGGATTGCCGATGTGCTGTTGCCCTTCCTGGTTACCCGGCAGCTGATCTGCGGCGCGGGCAAGGTGCTGCAGACACCGCGCGGCGCGGTGTACTGCCTTTCGCAGCGCGCCGAGCACATCTGGGAAGGGGTCTCCTCAGCGACCACCCGCTCTCGGCCGATCATCAACACCCGGGACGAGCCGCACGCCGACGCCGAGCGGTACCGCCGCCTGCATGTGATCGTCGGTGACTCCAACATGTCCGAGGTAACCACGCTGCTCAAGGTGGGCACCGCGAACCTGGTCCTGGAGATGGTGGAGGAGGGCGTCGCGTTCCGCGACTTCACCTTGGACAACCCGATCCGGGCGATCCGCGAGATTAGTCACGACCTCACCGGCCGACGTGGGGTGCGGCTGGCCGGTGGGCGTGAGGCCTCCGCGTTGGACATCCAGCAGGAGTACTACCTGCGGGCCGTGGATCACATCGCCCGCCGCGGGTCCGATCCACTGACCGACCGGGTGATGGAGCTGTGGGACCGCACGCTCAGCGCCGTGGAGCGCCAGGATCTCGGACTGATCGACCGCGAGATCGACTGGGCGATCAAACATCGGCTGGTGGAGCGCTACCGAGCCAAACATCGGATGGACCTGTCCAACCCACGGATCGCCCAGTTGGACCTCGCCTACCACGACATCCGCCGCGGCCGCGGGCTGTTCGACCTGCTGCAGCGCAAGGCACTGGTGGACCGGGTGACCGACGACGGCGATATCGAGGCGGCTAAGGACACCCCACCCGCCACCACGCGGGCCAAGCTGCGCGGCGACTTCATCGCCGCCGCTCAGGCCGCGGGCCGCGACTTCACCGTCGACTGGGTGCACCTCAAGCTCAACGACCAGGCGCAGCGCACCGTGCTGTGCAAAGATCCGTTCCGCGCGATCGACGAACGAGTGGATCGGCTCATCGCTTCGCTATGAGCTGGGCTCGTGGGTGGCAGCGCCAGTTGCCGGCGGGCCGGAAGCCCGCATCGCCACCCACGAGCCCAGCCGTAGGCTGACCCTGTGTCGTCCGCCCGCGCCGAGCGTCTGGTGAACCTGGTGATCTGCCTGCTCTCCAGCCGGCAGTACCTGCCGGCCGAGCGGATCCGTCGAATCGTGCCTGGCTACGCCGATACCCCTTCGGACGAGGCCTTCTTTCGGATGTTCGAGCGGGACAAGGC
>JBOHFW010000088.1:0-5248 GCA_050699835.1 Pseudonocardiaceae bacterium
GGAGCTACCCCGGGGCATCGGTGAGGAGGCACCACAAGGCTACTGACGTCCACCTTGGCCGCCGGACGCGGGTGATCACCGACCGCCTGTGTCGAGGTGGCTGACCACGGCAGCGGCGGCGCGTGCAGGGCAGCAAGGGCCCCACCGGACTGGTCTTGACGTTCACCGCGGCCGAACTGAGAGCGTTCACCGCGGGGGTGAGAACCAGCGAAATTCGACCAACCAAAGTCAGCAAAACCGAACGGTGCCCCCTGCACTCGCATCGGGTGGGACCGTTCCCGCTGGATTGGGCTGGCGGTCAAGTCGGGACCGGATCTCTGTTCCCGACACGCCGCCAGCGCACGCCAAACATGTCGAACGTGATCGTCACATCGTCGGGACGGGGCCTCCCGCGCTTGCCTCCCCGCCGCAACCGCCGCCACCACCGTCGCAACCGCCGCCAACACCGCTACGACGGCTGAGACCCCCGAAATCCAAACCTCCAGATGCATATTCGCATCCTGCCGCGCCCCTAGTGGGCGATCAACCAACCTCCTCACTCATGCCGCAGCCCGGTTGGGCACCGCCAGTCACGTGGGCGTTATGGGTGCATAGGCCGTGACCAAGGTTCGTCAGGGAGGCACGCTCATCTGCGCGGGTGACAGTGTGGTGGTGGGCGCGTTGCCCATAAGGGGGTGATCGAGCCGATCAACCAGAATGAACACCCGACACCCGAAGGAGGACGAGGCGTTGACTGCTGCCGCACCGCTGGCCGTGCTGCTGGTCGGCATCACCGGCTCAGGCAAGACCACCCTCGCGGAGGCCCTCGTCGAGCAGGGCCTTGTCCGCCTCTCAGTCGATGAACAGGTCCACCATCTTCACGGCCAGTACGGCGTCGACTACCCCGAGCACGAGTACTTCGAGCGCGAACGACCTGTCGTCGATGCGGTCCGGCAACAGCTCATCGACCACCTACAGGTCGGCCGCGACGTCGTCCTAGACCACGGGCTGTGGCTACGCGAGGACCGCGACGGGTGGCGGAAAACCGTGGCGTCCGCGGGCGGTACCTGGCGACTGGTGTACCTCCCCGTCCAGCAGGACGAGCTGCGGCGCTGAAGGATTTCTTCGCCCGCTTCCAGCCCCCCGCTGCTGACGAGAACGCCATCGTCTACACCGGGGACATCAGACAGGTATACGCGGCACTCTCGCTGCGCAACTCCACGATCGCACCCTGCTGGGACAGCTCGGCCTGCTGGCGTAGCTCCCGTTCCACCCTCAGCATGTGTTCCCGTCGCGCAGTCACCTGCTCGTGGCCCCAAAGTGGACCTTGCGGCGGTGACAGGGAGCTATCGTGCGATGACAGGGAGAGGTCATGACCCCTCCGCGTCATCAGGACCGTCCGGAGTCCGGCAGCAGTGCTCCAGCCACAGCGCGGCCGCCACCAGCGCCGCCGAGCAGATCGCCCCGATCAACGCGGTGAGCGTGTCCGAAGCGGCAGAGGCCAACTGGGACCGCAACGGCAGCACGTAGCTGAGCACCCCCAGCCAGGCTCCCCCGGTGACGGCACCCGCCAGCGAAGACGCCTTGGCCAGCACCACGGCCTTCGCCGCGGTGAGCGCCTGCACGGGCCGGCTTCCCGGACGCTGCTGGATCCGGGCCCGCAGCATGTTTCCCAGCACCGCCTCGGCGATCGCGAAGAAGAGCAGGGTGGTTCCGGCCAACTGCGGCAACGTCGGCACATCGCCATACGACAGCTGCAGTAGCAGGTTGACCAGCACGCTCGCGATGGCGGCGGCAGCAATCAGATCCCGCGCTCGGGTGAAGGTCACGGCGACCCCAAGGTTAGGTCGTCCCGCCGCTGCACGCTCCGTCGCTGAGTCGCCGGCAGCGCGGCGACCAACTCAGCCACCGTGCCACGGCCTGGGAGCACCGCATCGGGGGCCACCTCCAGCCAGGGCACCAGCACGAAGGCTCGCTGGTGGGCCCGGGGGTGGGGCAGGGTCAGCTGAGGATCGTTACGGCGGAGTTGGTCCACGTCGATCACATCGACGTCCAGGGTGCGCGGACCCCACCGCAGCGTGCGGGTGCGCTGTGCGGCGGCCTCGCAACGCTGCCCGCGGCGAAGCCACTCTGACGCGTCAGCCTCCGGGTCGTCCACCAGCAACACAGCGTTGAGAAACTCCCGCTGCTCCACACCCCCCCACGGCAGCGTCGCATACACCCCCGACACTCCCCGAACTGCCCCACCCAATTGAGCCACACACCCCCGCAAATACCCCAACCGATCCCCCACATTCGACCCGACCGACAACACCGCAGAACTCACCCCACGCTCCCCATTACTGCAATCTGTCCCCAGAATGCGGTTGGGTGGGTCATGGGCGGGAGAGGTGGGTAGTGACGGAGATGTCGGTGACCTGGTGGGGGAGGGGGGCTTGGGGTTTGTGGACGGTGATTTCGACCGCGTGCACCCGCTGGTCCGTTAACACGTCGGTGGCGATGCGGGCGGCTACGGTCTCGATCAGGTTGCAGGGGTCTCCTGCGACGATCCGGGCGGCCCGGTCGGCCAGCGTGCCGTAGTCCAGCGTCGCGGACAGCTCGTCGGTGGACGCGGCGGGACCGAGATCCAACCAGACCGTGGCGTCGACGACAAACTCCTGCCCGTTCATCCGTTCGTGCTGGTGCACCCCGTGCCGGCCATGCACGCGTAACCCGGTGAGGGTGATCCGGTCACCAGAGACCTTCACCGGGTACCTCCACCCCGGTGAACAGGCTTGGCGGCGCCGGCCTGCCAGGCCGCGGCGACGGCGATGGCATCCCGCGAGGCCGCCACATCGTGCACCCGGACCCCCCACGCGCCTGCGGCCGCTGCCAGGGCGGACACCGCGGCGGTGGCGGCGTCCCGGCCATCACAGCGGCGCGGCGCGCCATCTGCGCCCGCCAGTAGGGACCCCAGGAACCGCTTGCGGGAAGCCCCGACCAGCACCGGGAACCCCAACTCGGTCAGCACGTCGAGGTGGCCCAGCAGCGCCCAGTTGTGCGCTGCGGTCTTGGCGAAGCCGAGCCCGGGATCCAGCACCAACGCGGCAGGGTCCACTCCGGCGAGCACCGCGGCGTCCACCCGGGCCACCAGCTCAGCGCGCACCTCGGCGACCACATCGGAGTAGCTGGCCAGCTGATCCATCGTCACGCTGTGCCCGCGCCAATGCATGAGGATCCACGGGACCCGGCAGCGGGCCACCGTCGAGGCCATCGCCGGATCGGCCAGACCGCCCGAGACGTCGTTGACCAGCACCGCACCGGCCTCCAGCGCAGCCTCGGCGACCGCCGCGCGGGTGGTGTCCACGCTGCACGGCACGCCGCTCGCAGCCAGATCACGCAGGACAGGCACCACCCGGGCGATCTCGGTGGCCGCATCGACGCGGCGGGCCCCAGGACGGGTGGACTCGCCCCCGACGTCAACCAGGTCGGCACCCTGCGCCCGCAGCGCCAGGCCGTGCGTGACCGCATCGTCACAGTCCAGGTAGCGGCCACCGTCGCTGAAGGAGTCCGGGGTGACGTTGAGGATGCCGATCACCACGCAGCGACCGGGGTCGGGAAGCGCCGGATGCACGATCACCTCCGCATCATCAGCTCCAGCACTTCGCCGCGGGACGACGCGCTGGTCTTGAACAACCCCCGTACGGCCGAGGTGGTGGTGGTCGAACCGGGCTTGCGGACCCCGCGCATCGCCATGCACAAGTGCTCAGCCTCGATCACCACGATCGCCCCGCGCGGTTCCAGCCGGCGCATCATCGCGTCGGCGATCTGCGAGGTGAGCCGTTCCTGCACCTGCGGGCGTCTGGCATAAAGATCGACCAGCCGGACCAGCTTCGACAGGCCGGTCACCCGGCCTGCTGCGTTCGGGATGTAGCCGACGTGCGCCATACCATGAAAGGGCACCAGGTGGTGCTCGCACTGGCTATACATCGGGATGTCCCGGACCAGCACGAGCTCGTCGTGCCCCTCATCGAAGGTCTGCTCCAGTACCGAGTCGGGGTCGAGGAACAGTCCGGCGAACATCTCCTGGTAGGCCCGCGCGACCCGGGCCGGGGTCTCCCGCAGTCCTTCCCGATCAGGGTCCTCCCCGCAGGCGATCAGCAGCTCGCGCACCGCAGCCTCGGCCCGGACGTGATCGAAGGCCCGGTGCGCGACCAAGCCGGGGTCCGAATTGACGGTGCTGGTCATGGTGGACCTCCGCGCGCTGGTACTCCCCGGCCCGGGCGCCGGCAGCTGACGGGCGAGGGGCTCAGCGGTCCCTGTCCTCGCCAAACCGGGAGGCGCGGTCCTCTCCGAGCGGGGCCTCCTGCGATGGGCGGGCGACCGGTGGCGCCGGCGGCCAGGACGGGGTCGGCGGTTCAGTCGCTGAGCGCCACCCCGGCGGTGCACCGTAATTCGGCGGAAGGCCGCCTTGATCCGGGCTCGGCGTCGGTTGCCCAGGCCCACCACCGTTAACGCCCCCGGTCGGGTAAGCCGGATGCGGTCCCGCGCCGTTGGGACCGGGATGTCCCGGCGGGGGGTGCGGCGGCGGGCCGCCGGGTAGGTCGTCCGCGCCCGGCGCGACACCTACCGGCGTGGGCTCCCGTCTCGGCTGACCCGGAGGCCACGGCTCGCCACGTTCCTTGGCCAGCTCACCGGCGGTCTTGATCGGCGGCTTGTCCGACGGGGTCCGACCGCCGAAGTCGTTGAACGCGGTGATCCGCGGTCGCTTCTCCACCCGGTTGAACACCCGCTCGAGATCTTTGCGGTGCAGCGTCTCCCGTTCCAGCAGCTCCACGACCAGCTCGTCGAGGACGTCACGGTAGGCATTGAGGATCTCCCATGCCTCGGTGTGGGCCGCCTCGATGAGCGCTCGCACCTCCTCGTCGATCTCGTGCGCCACCTCAAGGGAGTAGTCCGGTTGCCGGCCGGCGGAGCGGCCCAGGAACGGGTCACCCTGCTCCTGGCCGTACTTCACCGCGCCCAAGCGCGCGCTCATGCCGTACTCGGTGACCATCGAGCGGGCGATCTTGGTGGCCTGCTCGATGTCCGAGGACGCGCCGGTGGTCGGCTCGTGGAACACCAGCTCCTCCGCCGAGCGTCCACCCAGCGCGAACACCAGCCGGGCGATCATCTCCGACCGGGTCATCATCTGCTTGTCGTCCTCGGGCACCACGAGCGCGTGCCCGCCGGTGCGGCCGCGAGGCAGGATCGTCAGCTTGTACACCGGGTCGATGTCGGGCATCGCCCA
>JBOHFW010000089.1:0-7588 GCA_050699835.1 Pseudonocardiaceae bacterium
CCCTCGCACGGCGGCTCACCGAGCCCGCCCTGCGAGCTGCTGAGGGACGGGCTGCCGCACTGGCCGCAGCGGCGTTCGATGTACGACGCACCTACGACCAGCTCGCCGTCGCCACCGCGCGGATCGCTGAACACACTCATGACACGTCGTGATAATTGGAATCGCCAGCGGTCCACGGCACCACTCGCCGGCGCCGCGGCGATGGACCGAACCGCCCAGGAGATGGGAATGTTGTCCAGCACCCCGCCATCCACCACCCGGTCAGCGTCGTCGTCCTTGTTAGTTGGCTCACTAGTTCGGGACTCGCTGTAGATGCCGTAGAACGTGGACGGGGGCTCGGGAGGCTCGCGGTCAGACGCCGTGGAGCGGACGAACCGGATGCGGGCGGGCTCGAAGGCGCCGGGGAACGAGGAGGTCGAGCGTGCCGCGTACGCAAGTTGCTGAAGGCATTGTTCGGAGACCTTGCCGGAGACCAGGAAATCGCTGGGCCGATAGTTGAATTCCTTTGGTGGCGGGATCTCGTTCTCCGGTCGCCGCTGCTGGTGCCGGAACCTGAATGCGGCGCGGTGACGGGTGGAGTGGATAGAGGCGCCCAGCGCCGGATAGTCCGTCACCTTCTGTGGATCCAGCAGAGTACCGGTGAGCACCAGGTCCAACCGCACCTGCCCCGGTTTCTGTCCGGCGGGAAATTCTTGCCGGAGGTTTTTCATCTCCTTATATAACTGGTCATAGAAGTAGCCGTCGCCGTCGAGAAGTGACTTGCCGACGATGAGAAGTGACTTGCCGACGATGAGAAGTGACTTCGGCCAGCGGCCGAAGACCGGCCGGAGGAGTTTGCCCAGGTCGCCGATCCGCAGCCACAGGTTGCGGACCTGCTCGTCAAATACACGCCCGTCGACGACGCTGGCTGCCATGAGCGCGCCGTTCAGGCCGCCCGCACTCGTTCCGGCGATCACGTCGACGACGGCCGAGCTGTATCCGGCAGCCTCTAGCAGCCTCCCGTAGGGCGTCGAATCGCCGGGACGCGTCCGGCGGAACCGATCGATCTCGGAACAGGCTCCGCCCATCCAGACCGCGAGGCTCACCTCACCAGCGGTTGTGTTGTCCGCTCGGCTCAATCGGTACTACTGCCGCCTCCGACGCCCACCCGGCTCGCAGCCCACTTCCCAGGATCACTGGTTATAGGGCGCGTCGCTCCAACAACATCATCCGCAGGTTGCCGGGCCAGGGAGGGCCTCCCCAGTTCCCGCCGCCACTATCTGAACGTTCCGCGCCCCATACGCCGGGGAGTCCTTGGGCGCCTGCACATCCAGGTCTTCAGCGCCTTCCATGGCCTTCACCCTGATTTCGGGGGCTCGGCACTCCCTGCACCCCGCCACACGGGCGGGACCTCTAACGACGCCGCAGGCTTCGCTTCATGCTACGGACCGCTCAGTCGCTCCCCCTTAAAGGGCTTTCGACGCTGGGCTTCAACCCGATCCGTTTCCAGACCGAGCCGCCAGCCTGCTACCGGGTCTCCTGGCAGCTACCCGGACCGGACTCGCACCGGCAAGCGACGACGAGCTTACGACCAAAGATCACCTACACCAAGCCACCTCCAGTCTGCTGGGCGCACGAATGATCAAGGCTAGCTCCCCACCATCTCAACAGCGTGACATCACGGCTCAACTCCGTGAATGGACGCAACTAGATTGCCCGCGATGCGGTTCAGCACGACACCGACCATGAAAAGATAAAAGGACCACTCACTCATCCGTCCGCTCTAGCACGGATCGTTCGCGAAGCTGTCCTCGACATGTCACCGGCCCATCACCTAAGGTGAGCCTAGCCGGGTGATCATCGCCGCGTGGTCGTGGAAAAGTTTCCTGCCGTCACTGTCCTCACCGCCGGCCGCGGTGTGGCAAGCCTGGCCATACTCGGTGATTCCACCGCAGTCGGTTTGGGCGACCCCATGCCTGCCGGAGGCTGGCGTGGTTTCGGTCCGCTGCTGATGGCAGCGCTGGGTGCACCAGGGGAAATCCGCTACCGCAATCTTTCTGTCATCGGTGCGCGGATGGCCGACTTACGGCACCGGCAACTGCCCGGCGCTATCGCAGCGAGACCGGATGTTGCGGTGATCTTGGCGGGCATGAACGACACGCTGCGGTCGGACTTCGATTCGGTTGCACTGCGCAAGGACCTTGACGTCGCGGTGGCGGCGTTGCAGGCCACCGGTGCCGTGGTGCTGACCATCCGGTATCACGATCACGGGCAGGTATTCTGGCTGCCCGGCCCGCTACGCCGCATCCTGTACCACCGGGTCGAGCAGCTCAACGATGCCATCGACCAGGTGGTGGCCCAGCGCGGTGCGCTGTGCCTGGATCTGCACCGCACGCCCGGTGCCTATGACTCCGCGGCCTGGAGCGTCGATCGTCTGCATCCCTCCGAGCTCGGACACCGCCTCCTCGCTTGCGGTTTTGCCGACCTGCTCACTGGTGCTGGGATCGCAGTACCATATCCGGTCGACCTGGCCTGCGGGGGCGGCCGGCAGCTGACCGCCGCTCACCACATCGGTTGGCTGGTGTGCCGCGGCACGCCCTGGCTGGTCCGGCGGGGTCGTGACCTGCTACCGCATGTCGCCGCAGTAGTGGCGCAGGATCTATTCGGTTGGCTGCGCCAGCAGCTAGTGTCATAGCGGCACCAGGAATTCGCTCATCAAGAATTCGCCCACCAGAAATTCGCTGAGACTTCCCCGGCGCAACATGGTGTGTTCGCCACTACGGAGTCCAGGCTCGACACGGTTCTCGCATGCGAGTCGCAATCGTGACCGAGTCGTTCCTGCCGGTCATCAATGGGGTGAGCAACTCGGTGCGGCATGTGGTGCAGCATCTGGTCCGATGCGGGCACCAGGTCCTGGTCATCGCGCCGGGGAGCGGCCCGGACAGCTACCAGGGCGCTGCGGTGGTGCGGGTGCCGGCGGTGGACCTTCCTGTGGTCGACTCGGTGCCGGTCGGTCTGCCGAGCCCTACGGTGATCACTGCGATGCGGGATTTCGGCCCCGACGTGGTGCACCTGGCTTCTCCGGTGATCGTCGGTGCGGTGGGGTTATGGGCCGCCCGCCGGCTCGCCGTGCCGACCGTAGCCGTCTACCAGACCGACCTGGCTGGGTTCGCCGGTACCTACGGGTTGGGCTTCGCGCGCGGCACCGCCTGGCGCTGGATCCGCCGGCTGCACAGCAACGCCGACCGCACGCTCGCGCCGTCCAGTTCCGCAGCGGCAGCCCTGGTCGCGCATGGCGTGCCACGGGTGCATCGCTGGGCACGCGGTGTGGACATTGACCATTTCCGACCATCCTGCCGGGATGAGCAGTTGCGCGCGCAGCTGGCCCCGGGCGGCGAGATGCTCGTCGGCTTCGTCGGCCGGCTCGCTCCGGAAAAGCGTGTTCTGCGGCTGGCCGCGCTCCACGACATCCCTGGCATCCAGCTGGTCGTGGTGGGCGACGGGCCGGATCGTCAGAAGCTGGCCAGGCAGCTGCCCAATGCCGTCTTTCTGGGATTCAAGACCGGTGATGCGCTGGCGCAGGCATACGCGAGCCTGGACGTGTTCGTGCACACCGGTCCGTTCGAGACGTTCTGCCAGACGGTGCAGGAGGCGCTGGCCTCCGGCCTGCCGGTGATCGCACCGGACGCGGGCGGCCCACGGGACCTGGTAGCCCACGGTCGCACCGGTTTCCTGCTGCCGGAAACCGGCCGACCCGACGCTGACGCGGTATTCGTTGCCAGCCTGCGTGCCGTCGTCCGTACGCTGGCCAGCGATCCAGAACTACGCATCCAGTGTGGCGCAGCTGCTCGCCGCAGCGTGCTATGCCGCACCTGGTCCGCGCTCTGTGACGAGCTGCTCAACCATTACGCCGAACTCACCGGCCTGCCAGCAGCCCCCTCCCCCGATATGGAGACATATCGGGGTGAGGCGGAGCCTTTTCATCCCGATATGTCTCCATATCGGGGTACAGCGCGGCAGGTGGCGTGAGCCCAGTGCGCATTGTCCAGCTGGCGAATTTCTACGGTCCGCACTCCGGGGGGCTGCGCACCGCTGTGCATCACTTGGGCGCTGGGTATGCCGCCCGTGGCCACGAGGTCGTGCTTGTGGTGCCCGGACCGTGCTACACCGACGAGACGATGCCCAGCGGGGTCCGGCGGATCGCGCTACCCGGTGTGACGATCCCCCGATCCGGTGGATACCGCGTGGTCGATCCGTGCCGGGCCCGCGCGTTGCTCCACCGGTTGCGGCCCGCTCGCATCGAGGTCTCTGACCGGCTCACCCTACGGGGGTTGGGCCGGTGGGCCGCTGCGCATGGGGTACCCAGCGTGATGATTTCCCACGAACGGCTAGACCGGCTGTTGCATCAGTTCCTGCTGCCTAGTTCCGCAGCCCGCTGGTTGGCCGACCAGGCCAACCAGCAGACCGCCATCTGCTATGACACTGTGGTCTGCACGACCCAGTTTGCCCGTGCGGAGTTCGACCGGGTGGGGGCACGCAATGTCGTGCAGGTCCCGTTAGGCGTGGATCTTGACACGTTTGTGCCGTGCCGGCGAGACGCCGGATTGCGCGCCGAGCTGGCTGGAGACGCCGCCGCGATGCTGGTGCACTGCGGGCGGCTGTCCCCAGAAAAGCACGTCGAACGATCTGTCGATGCCCTCGCTGAGTTGCACAGCTCAGGGAGGTCGGTGCGGCTGGTCATTGCGGGCGACGGCCCGCGCCGGGCAGCTTTGCAGCGGCGTGCCGCGGGCCTGCCCGTCACCTTCCTCGGGTTCGTTTCCGGGCGCACGGACGTCGCCACACTGCTGGCCACTGCTGACGTGGCACTCGCGCCGGGATCCCACGAGACCTTCGGTTTGGCAGCGTTGGAGGCGCTGGCGTCGGGCACCCCCGTAGTGGTATCCCGCTCGTCGGCGTTGCCCGAGATCGTGCTGCCAAGCTGTGGTGCTGCCGTCGCGGACGACGCCAGCGCTTTCGCTGACGCAATCCGTCGGCTGCTCGACGCGCCCGAGCCG
Source organism: Pseudonocardiaceae bacterium (assembly GCA_050699835.1). Classification (GTDB taxonomy): domain Bacteria; phylum Actinomycetota; class Actinomycetes; order Mycobacteriales; family Pseudonocardiaceae. The sequence continues at coordinate 5,034 of JBOHFW010000089.1, forward strand.
GCCCGCCGCGCAGCGGCCCGAGCGCGCGCCGAAGAATTCCCCTGGCCGACGGCAGTAAACGGGATGCTGCAGGCCCTCCAAGCCGACCACCCATCGCGTTCTGGATGCAGAATGCGGTTATAGGAGCCCAGATAACCACAGTCTGCATCCAGAACGCGGGCGGATGCTTAGGGCTGGAATACCTGCACCACGCGGGCTTCCCGCTGCCCGGTGGGGGTAGACCAGTTAATGTCATCCCCAGCAGACCGGCCGAACAGGGCTAAACCAAGCGGACTACTCCGACGTCACCACCGTCGCGTCATCAGCCTCAACCATCGCATCCACCAACACATGCTCCGCCACCACGTCACTGAACACCGCGCTGCAACCCCTGCCCACCAGCGCCGGTATCGCGGAGTTGCGCGACCGGCTGACCACCACCGACGTCTACGGAGTCCCCTCGGCAATCCGGTGGCACAGCCACGCCAGCGCGAGCGGGTAGCGGTAGTCGATCCCGCGATGCCCGGCGTCGAACAGCTCGAAGTGCATCCGCTCCTCGGGCAACCCGGCGGCACGCAGCTGGTCCCGGAACGCCTGCGCGCCCAGGTCGAGGTACCACTCGTCGCGGGTGCCCGCGTCCAGCCACACCGCGCGTAGCGAGCGCAGCTCCTCGGTGTAGCGCGGCGCCATCCGCACCGGATCCCACTCCAGCCACCGCTGCCAGACCTCGGGACGCAACACCCCGGTGCGCGGGTCGAATGGCAACTCCGGAGTGCCGTCCGCACGGGCGGAGAAGCACGCCGCGACGCCCAGCATCTCCAGCAGCTCCCCATCCGCGGGCTTGGTGAACGCGGTCCGGGACTGGAAATCCGACCACCAGGCGCCGATGTCGCCGTCATAGTCGCGCAGGTGACGCACCGACTTGCCGAAATCAGCCAGGTAGCACAGTTCGTACAACGCGTCTCCGGCGTGGCTGGCCAGCGCGCCGAACAGGTCCGGGCGCAGCATCGGCGTGATCATGGCGCCGAACCCGCCGGAGGACTTGCCGCTGATCGCCCGGTGCGCCCGATCGGGCAGCGTCCGGTACCGCGCGTCGACGAAAGGCACCACCTCCTCGCACAGGTAGCTGTGGTAGCGCCCGGTGCCCGGCGAGTCGACGAACTGGCTGCCGCCATACGCCGTCCAGGCATCGACGAAGACCACCACAGCGGGCGGGACGTCGCCGGCCGCGAACACCGCGTCAGCGGCCTCCGGGAACGGCTGGCGGTACGGGCTGCGGTTACCCCACATCGCCAGCTGCCCGGTGTAGCCCTGGAGCACATACACACTCGGATAGCGCTGTCGCGAGCCGTCGTAGCCAGGTGGCACGTAGACCCACAGCGGGCGGCGCGCGGGATCGCCCAGCGGGTTATCCCGCAGCAGCGCACTGTCGATCACATGCTCGTCGAGCCGGCCAGCCAGCGCGCCGAACCAGGGCAGCACACCACCCACCCTACGTGGCGCGCTTCTGCGGAACACCAGCCGCGGCCTGAGCCGGCAGTCGGTGCGCTCCGCCGAATGGCGTAGCTGACCTACCGCCGTTGACGGAGGACCGCTCGCTCGCCTGATGCGACTGTCGCAGAGGACAGATCCACGGGTCGGGGGGGGGCATTGTGGCTGGACAGCGGCTGTCACTCGCCATTAACGGGCGTGAGCGGGCACTGGAGAGGCGCCTGGTTCCCTTCTCCATGCCCGACGGGCAGCCGGCGTCCCGACACGGGCGCACGCCGCTAGGACCGGTGACGATCGTGGGTCTCGGGTACGTGGGGCTGCCGACGGCGTTGGCGCTGTTGGGCCGCGCGTCACGGATCACCGGCCTGGACATCAGCGCGGAGCGGCTGCGGGCCATCGAGTCCGGCGATGTCGACCTCGGCGACATCGACCGGGTGCGGCTGGCCAAGGCGCGGGGCGATGAGCGTTTCCAGCTGACCACCGACAGCGCCGCACTGGCCCAATCCGACGCGGTGATCATCTGTGTGCCCACCCCGGTGGACGAACACCACGTCCCGGACCTCGCTGCCTTGCGCAGCGCCTGCCGGACCGTGGTGGAGCACGCCCATCCGGGACAGACGATCATCCTCACCTCGACCAGCTTCGCCGGCACCACCCGGCAGCTGCTCGTCGAGCCGCTGCAGCGGCGCGGCCTGAGGGTAGGCAGCGACGTCTACGTCGCCTTCAGCCCGGAGCGCATCGACCCTGGCAACCCCGACCACGTCCAGCGCGAGACTCCACGGGTGGTTGGCGGGACCACCAACAGTTGCAGCCTGCATGCCGCGCGAGTGATCGGGCAGTTGACCGACTCGGTGTACCTGGTGAGTTCCCCGGAAGCCGCCGAACTCACCAAGCTCTACGAGAACATCTTCCGTGCGGTCACCCTCGCGCTGGCCAACGAGTTCAGCGATGTGTGCGGCACGCTCGGGCTGGACCCGATCGAGGTGACCCTGGCGGCCGCGACCAAGCCCTACGGCTTCCTCGCGGCGTTCCCCGGGCCCGGCGTGGGCGGGCACTGCATCCCGTGCGATCCGCACTACCTGCTG
>JBOHFW010000090.1:0-3935 GCA_050699835.1 Pseudonocardiaceae bacterium
ATCTCGCCAGCACGGTGAACTCGGTGGATGTACCGCGGGGAACCATATAGCCGCCGTCCTGGAAGTACATGGCACGCTCGATGTCGCGCCAGATCACCGGGATCACGGCAGGCTCTGCGGTGGTCACTGACGCCCCGCGCGAGGAGTAGTACTCCTTCACCCGGCCGCGGAACAGGTTGAAGTGGCCCGGTTCGGCCAGGAAGCCACCCATACAGATACCCAGGTAGCGTCCACCCTGACGGACGAAGTGCTTGATCGCGGACTTGTCACGCTTCTGCCGCCGGTAGGCCGTGTCATCATCGCCGTCCGCGCCTGGCTGAGCGTAAAGCCGTACCTCAGGACGTGCCAGCGCGTCCGCTACCGACATCGTCCCGTTCGGCCCGGCCGTGATCACCGTAAAGTTCCAGCCCGCCGAAGACCGCAACATCGTGGCGACCGCGCCGGTGTCATCCCCGTCGGCCGGGCCGGTGGAGTCGTCGCTGTAGACCACCGCGACCGTGCTGGTCGGCTGGCTTGTCTTCGGGCTGGTGGCAGGACTCATCGCCCGCGCCTTAGTGCCCGGAAAGGACGATATCGGTCTGGTGCGAGTGACTATTCCTCAGCGTCTTTTCATCAGGCGGGCACGCAGCTGCTCCAACTTGTGACGGGTGTTGGGGTCACGGGCGAACTGCTGCGCGCGTTGCGCGAGCCGTTGTCCTTGCGGGCTACGCATCAGCCGGGTGACGCGCTCGACCAGCGATGCCATGGATCGTTCCCTTCTCTTGACAATGATGACCTGCCGTTACCCAGTGTTGCCGCGGCACGGGGGCGCCGCCCGCCGGTTACCGGCCATGATCTGCCCGGCTCTCTTGCCGAGCATCGGCAACGGACTGGATGTCATCAGGCCAGCCGAGCGCGCGGGCGCCGAGGACGGCGGTATGCAGTGTGTATCGGTCCGCGGGATGGCTGGGGTGCAGGCCGGTCAGGGTGGCGATCCGGCTCAGGCGATAGGTGACCGCGCGCACTGAGAGGTGCAGCCATTGCGCGGTGCGGGTGGTGTTCCCGCCGCTACCGAGGTAGGCCTCCAGAGTCTCCAGTAGTGGTTCGGCGCCGCCGCGGGCCGCCCGCAGCGGCGTGAGCACGGTGTCGATGAGATCGCACAATGCTGCCCGGTCGCGCAGCAAGACCTGGTAGACGAGCAGGCTCTCGGCGCGCACGACGGGATCGGTCAACCGCAGCCGCCGGGCCAGGGCGAACGCATCGCGGGCCTCGGTGTACGAGCGGGCGACTCCCGACGGTCCCGGGTGGGGCCGCCCCAGCGCCATGTGAAGCTCTGGTGCAGGCCGGTCGCCGGAGGTCAGGGTGCGCTGCGCCGCAGTGAGCACCGCGTCCAATGCTGGGGCTGGCAGCGACGGCAGCACGATGACGAGCTCGCCATCACGGGTTGCGCTCAACGCCTCGTGGGTGCCGAGCGGCCCAGCGAGCGCTGCGGATAGCTGTGCTAGTAGCGGACTGGTGGCCTGGAACGGTGTGGCAGCACGGGCCAGCAGCACGGCGTGTGCTCCGGCCAGCTGCAGCCCGTAGGACTGGGCCCGCTCCATGAGGCCGACCGGATCTGCGGTGCCGGTCAGCAGGTCGTCGACGAACTCCCGGTGCTTCGCCTCCTCGCGGCGCGCCACGGCGCGCCCGGCGGAAATGTGGCCCTCAGCAAGTGCGGCGACAACGTCGGCGCACAAGCGCAGCACCCGTTGCCCGGCCGCGCGGATGGCTCTGACGTTCTCACCCGCGACCGCCGGTAGCTGTGGCCAGGCCCGCCACGCGGCGGACAGGTAGAGATCCACGAGGGCCCGGAGGGCTACCCCGTGCTCTGCCGCACGGGCTCCCAAGGCCGCGAACGCAGCGATGGTGTGGCGGTCCCAGTCGTGTTCCGGGTCGTGCGCGGCGAGCCGGGCCAGGAAGTCTCCGAGCAGCTCGGGATCCAGCTCCCCGGCATCCTCCACTGCCGAACGCGTGACATCGAGCATCCACTCTTGCCGGGTCTCGGCAGCGAGACCCGCTGATTCCTGGGATGGTGTCGCGTCGCTTTCTGCCCGCACTCCTCAACAGTGACAGAACACCACCAATCACGCCTGTGCGTGCAACGCCGCGAGGCCCCCGCTGACACATAAGCTTTTCCGTGTGACACACCTTGGCCACCGAGCACAGGCTGATGTGATCATCGTCGGTGCCGGCCCGACTGGGCTCATGCTGGCCGGGGAGCTGGTACTGGCCGGGGTCGCTGTCGAGGTGATCGAGCAGCAGGCCGCACCGAGCGGCCAGTCCCGCGGCGGTGGGATCAACTCGCGCACGGCGGAAGTGCTGGCGATGCGGGGGCTGCTCGATGCGGTGACCGAGCGTGCCATCCCGACGGAGTCGGCCGGCGGGCATTTCGCCGGTCTGCCGGTGCCGTTGGACGCGCGGCCGTGGCGTACCCGCTCTCCGGATGGCGTTCTCATCCCGCAGGACCGCCTCGAGCGGGTCCTCGAGGACCACCTGCGCGGGGTGGGAGTCACGGTCCGTCGGAGCACCGTGTTGACCGGTTTGATCTGCGATGAAGCCGGCGTTGCGGTCACTGTGTCGGGGCCTGATGGCGAGTGTGTGTGGTGGGGTCGCTATCTGGTGGCCTGCGACGGTGCGCACAGTACGGTGCGGAAGCTGACCGGTGTCGCCTTTCCCGGGCAAGCCGGGACGCTGGCGGCGGTCAGCGCGGACGTTGAGCTGGCTACCGTGTCGGCGACGGTGCCGCGGTCGGTATCGCACATCAGCACGCTCACCCGCACCGGCGGAGGCTATTGGATGCTGATGCATCCCATCGAGCACGCCGATGTGTACCGGGTGGTGTTCGGTGGCCCGGAACAGGAGACCGTGCCCCGCCAGGCGCCGGTCACCGCGGATGAGGTGGCCCGGGCGCTGACCGCGGTTCACGGCGCGGAAACGGTGCTGGCTCGGCTGCGGTGGGGTAGCCGGTTCAGCGACGCATCCCGGCAGGTCACCCACTACCGGTGCGGGCGCGTGCTGTTCGCTGGCGACGCCGCGCACATCCATTCACCCATCGGCGGGCAGGGCCTCAACCTCGGCGTGCAGGACGCGATGAACCTCGGCTGGAAGCTCGCCGCACAGGTCCAGGGGCGCGCCCCGGCCGGCCTGTTCGACAGCTACCACAGCGAACGGCACCCCGTGGCCGCCCGAGTACTCGCCACGACGCGCGCTCAGGGCGTGCTGATGAACCCGCCGCCGGACGCGGACGACGTGCGGGCGTTCCGCGAGATCGTCATCGACCTCGCGAGGCTGCCCGACGCGAACCGCTATCTCGCCGGGCTGATGTCCGGGTTGGATCTGCGCTACGACCTCGGCGACCTCGACCCGCTCGTGGGCGCCCGGATGGTCGACGTATCGCTGCAGACCGGCGGCAGCCGCACCAGCGTCAGTACCTTATTGCGGTCCGGACGCGGGTTGCTCCTGGAACTCGGCGAGTGCCGATCGCCTCCGACGCCAGTACCCAAGGGCGTGGACCGGGTCGTCGCGCGGGTCATCGACTCGTCCGTGGGTACCGCGCTGGGCGCCGCACCAGGTGTCGATCGGGTGCTGGTCCGTCCTGACGGTCACGTGTGCTGGGTAGGCACCGGTCCGGACTCATCGCCTGAGCCCGCGCTGCGGCGGTGGTTCGGCTGAGCAGGATCGCTCACTCGTCCAACGCATTGGTCACCGGAGACGCGAAAGCGGGGGACGTTGTATTCGCGCCGCTGATGATGACGGCGACGCGTTCGCCGGGCTGGGGTTGATAGGCGCCGGTGCGCAGCGCGGCGATTCCCACCGCGGCGGCCGGCTCGGTGATGATCCGCAGGCTTTGCCAGAGCGCGTGTTGTGCCTGCCGGATGGCGTGATCGTCCACCAGAACGACGTCGCTGACGTAGGAC
>JBOHFW010000091.1:0-9277 GCA_050699835.1 Pseudonocardiaceae bacterium
GCGTACCACCACGTCTACCAGTTCGCCCCCGCCTTGGCCAGCCACGACGTGGTGATCCTCGACCGCGGCCTGTACACCAAACTCGCCTACGCCCTGACCGTGCTGGCCGAGCAGCACCCCGACGTTCCGCGCGAGACGCACCTGGCGCACTGGCGCGCGGTCACCGGGCCGTGGTTGCTCGAATCCGACCTCGCGTTCCACCTGGACCAACCGTGGCAGCAAGCGCGCGACCGAGCCGTCGCCCGGACCCGCGCCCGTGGTGTCGCCCAGCCGAAGTCCGGATCACGGGAACGCGAGCTGTTTCTGCCCTACTACGACGCGAGCCTGCGGTGGGTCGCTCAGCAACACCCGCACACCATCGTGCCGATCATCATCGGCGACCGCGGTCCCGACGAGGTCTTCGCCGAGATCGCCTGGCAGACCGAGCAGTTGCTTCGCATCCCTGCCTTGAGTGGAGAACGTCTATGAGCACCAAGGAAATCCTGCTGTACTCCGCCGGGCTGGACAGCTTCCCCGCCTGGCACTTCCTCGGCAAGCCGGAGGCCCTGTACTTCGACATCGGCCACCGCTACCGTGACCACGAGTATCACGCGATCGACACCCTGCGCCGCCGCTGCGGCATCAAGCTGACCACGAGCCGAGAGCTTGAACTGTCGGCCTGGGAACAGCCCGGCGGGATCATCCCGCTGCGCAACATCTACTTCGCGATGCTCGCCTCCCACCGCGCCGACACCATCTGGTGCATCGGGGTCAAGGGCGACCACACCGCTGACAAGAACCCGGAAGCGTTCGCGCAGATGTCGGAGTTCATCTCCACCTACGCCGACCGCGAAGTCCGCGTCGACAGCCCGTTCTGGGACATGACCAAGACCGAGATCGTCTGCTGGTACCTCAGCCAAGGGCTACCAGTCCAAGACCTCCTGGACACCTTCTCCTGCCTCAATCCCGGCGCTTGGCCGTTGCACTGTGGACAGTGCGGGGCCTGCCTGCGTCGATGGATCTCCTTGGCAAACAACGGCATCACCGACGCCGAATTCGCAACCAACCCGTGGGAATGGGACAAGGTCGAGAGCTTCTACCTGACCGCGATGCGCGACGGCACCTACCCCGACCACCGCGCCGAGGAGTTCTTCGCCGCCCTGTCCACCGTCGGCGTCCACGCCTGACCCGCCATCTATCGCGTAGGAGACCCTCGTGCTCACCGCCTACATCGCCGCCCCGCTGTTCAACGACGCGGAGAAGACCTACAACCTTACAGTCGACGCTGCTTTGCAGGCCTCTGGGTTCACCACCTACCTGCCACAACGCGACGGCGGCGAAGGCGCGGCCATGGTCGCCGCCGGGGCAGATCCCGTTCAGGTACGTCAGCAACTGTTCACCGGCGACGTCAACGCCGTCCGCCGATGCGACCTGCTGGTGATGCTGCTGGACGGCCGCGTACCGGACGAAGGCGCTTGCGTCGAACTCGGGCTCGCCTACGCCTGGGACAAGCCCTGCTTCGGCCTGCAAACCGACATCCGCCGGTTCACCGACAAGTCTAACAACCTCATGATCGACTCGATCCTGAAGAGGACCGCCCCCACTCTCGACCAACTCATCGCCGAGATCAACCAGTACCTCCTCGCTCTGCCCGTGGTGGCCACCCAATGATTATCGCTATGGCCAGCCCGCCCGGAGTTGGCAAGACCACGCTCGCGACCGCCCTCGCCACTCGCCTCGACGCCACCGTACTGAACAAAGACCACGTGCGCGCAACACACTTCGGATCGTCGCGCATGGACTACACCCTGGAACAGGGCGACTTCTGCGTCGACCTCATGTATCGCACGACCAAATGGCTCGTGCCCAAAACCCGGACACCGCGGTGATCCTCGACAGCTGTACGCACACCCACGCCTACCTGCCCGTGGCCCATGACGCCGTCGGCAAGGCCGTCGAACACATCCTGGCTCACCCTTTCACCGACATCCGCGAGAAGGGCGACCGCGACATCGTCACCGACACAGACGAAGCCGTCGAGCGGCTCGTCCGGGACATGCTGTCCGAGAACACACCGGACATCGGGTTTCTCGGCGAGGAGACCGGCGCGACCGGCAACCAAACGACCTACTGGGTGCTCGATCCGATCGACGGCACCACCAACTTCTCCCACGGCCTGCCCCTGAGCGCGATCGCGCTGGGCCTGGTCCACGACGTGCAGCCGATTCTCGGTGTGATCGCGCTGCCCTTCCTGGGCCCGCGGTACTGGGCCACCCAGGGCGACGGCGCCTACCGAGACGACGTCCGTCTGCACGTGTCCGGCACGACCGAACTGTCCAAGGCCCTGGTCGCGCTCAGCGACTACGGCAGCGGGCCCCGCGCACGCGTCCGCGACCTGCTCTCCTTCGCTCTGGACCGCGAGATCACCACCCGAGCCCAAGGGCTGCGCCGCCTGGGCTCCGCGGCCGTGGATCTGGCCTTCGTCGCCGACGGCTCTTTCGACGCCAGCATCACCCTCGGAAACCGCACCTGGGACACTGCGGCCGGGGTCGTCATCGCTCACGAGGCCGGTGCGATCGTCGTGGATACCGACGGCAGCCCGCACAGCACCCTCTCGCGGTGCGCCATCGCGATCGCCCCTGGCCTGCGCGACGTCATCCTGCCCATCCTCGACGTCGCCCGCGACACCCCGTACTGGCCCACCCCAGACCCGCAGACCCGCCGCCGCGAGGAGATCGGATGCTGACCACCAGCTTCGAAGGACTCCCCGGGGCGGGCAAGACCACCCAAGCCCGCCTGCTCGCCGAGCGACTGAGGGCCGATGGGTTCCGCGTCGCGTACCTGCCTGACCTGGTCACCCTGGACAACGACGCCACCGGACAGCAAATTGTCAAGCTATTCGCGTCCTCCGGCGACCCGTTCCTCCGGCACCACGACGTCCTGCTCGACACCTTCCTCGCCGCCGCGGTCCGGGCGCACATCGTCGCCACCCATATCCAGCCCGCGGATACCAGCCACGACGTCCTCATCGAGGACCGCGGCGCCCACACCATGTACAGCTACAGCCTCGCCTCGCTGATGCGTCACCACGACATGCCAATCGACGACGCCGTCGCCTGGCTGCGCTCCTTCAGCGCGCTGACCGGCCCCGAGGCCGACCTGGCCCTGTGGCTCCGGCCGCCCGTGCCGGTCGCCGTGGACCGCTGGAGCCGCCGCGACAACCTCACCCCAACGGGCGAACAGCGAGCGTTCCTCGGCCACGTCGACAGCGCCTACAACGAACTGACCCGCCACGACCCCACCATGATCCGCATCGACGTCGACCGTCAGGATCCTGGTGAGCTGCACAAACTGGTCTACTCCCAGCTCAGCAGCCGACTACCGACGCCGTCACTGGCATAAGAACATCCTGTCCATCCCCGCACCAACGATCAGTATGAGGACCTGTCTTGCCACACGACACCGCAGTACCGACTGGCCTGCTCGACGAGCTACGCAACTTCCACCGGCGCGACCCAAACCTGCTCGACGACGACCTTCCGGGCCTGCGGCTCCGGCCGCTGACCGGGGGCCGCAACAATCGGGTGTTCGCCTGGGACGGCACCGACGGCGAGGTCTGCCTCAAGCTGTACCGCACCGACAAACGCGACCGCGCCGCCTGCGAGTACCAGGCCCTCACGCACGTCGCCGCCTGCGGCGTCACCGCTGCGCCGCAGCCGCTGTGGCACGACCCGGACCCGGAGCTTCCCGCGGTCGCCATGACCATGGTGGCCGGCGAGCCGGTGCCCGACCTCACCGAGCCGATCACTGCGCTGCGCATCGTCGTCGCCGTTCTCGGCCAGCTCCGCGAAATCCCGCTCGGGCCGTTCGCCGACATGCCGCGCGTCGATTCGGCCACGAACTACATGAACCGGGTCACCGACGTCTGGCCAGGCCAGCTCGACGAACACGACGACGAGCCGTTCACCGCCGACATGCGAAAGCTGCTCGACGCCTGGCACGAGCGCGACGACGCCACGGTTCTCGCCGTACCAGCGCCGAGGATCTTCTCGCGGGGTGACTCCAACCTACTCAACTGGCTCTGGGATGAGCCGGATGTCAGCGTCGTGGACTGGGAGTTCGTCGGCTACAGCGACACGGCTTACGACGCCGCCGAGCTCATCGAACACCTCAGCGCCCACGCCATCGACGACGAAGGGTGGATCTCGCTAGTGCCCGACCTCGGCATCAACGACGACGCCACCCGGCGGCGCTTCCTCGCCGCCCAGCGAACCGTCGCGCTCCGCTGGCTCAGCGTGCTGTGGAAGCGCCGGCACAAGCGAACCGACGAGTTCGAGTTCCAGGCCAAGCGAGTCCGCGAGCTGATGAACAGCGACTTCCTGTGAGACATCCGGTATCGGCGATGCCCCATGCCCGCTGTCCCGATCAGGTCAGCGCCATGGGCGCGCTGCCGGTTCTCCGATTACCTCCAAGACGCACCGGTCCTGCGCCGTGGCCCCGAAAGAGTCCCGTTTACCGTGCGTGAGCTACTTGCTGAGAGCCACACGCTCGTGGAGGAGATCCAGCGACATCTGACGTCGGCGGACGTGCGCCGGTTGTACCCCGACGCCTACGGGCGGGAGTATGTGGCCCGCAGGGACGAGTACCTCACCTCGGCTCCGGTCACCGTTTTCGTCCTTCTTGCGTCGCCCTCGGCGATCGGGAAGGCCAAGGACATCAAGTCCGATATCCGGCGCCGCCTGGGCGACGGTGACGCGCTGCGCAATCACCTGCACATGCCTGACAGCCCCGGCGACGCCTTCGCCGACCTGGACCATCTGGCGGGCACCAAGACGTTCAGCCGACTCTACGAAAGGTATGAGCGTGACCGAGCTGCACAGCGTCTGGCGCGCTACCGGGCTCTACTGGAGCAATCAGACTCCCGGCATCGGACTGGTTGATCCCAGCGGCACCGAACGCACTCACCCGGTCATGCCGGGAACCGCAGTGGGCTATCAACTCGGCGAATGCCGCTGCTGCATCGGCGTCTGGTTGGCACAGCAGCGTCGGCGCCAACCATGCCCGTTCGCGCACCCGATCCCGCCAGCGGCCACACGAGCCCAATGCGATCCGTGCGCGGCATCTGATCCAGGCAGAATGTTCGCGCGCAACATCACCGTCGACGATGGGCGCGAGTACGCGCTGTATCTCGCCTGGTTCGGACCGGGACTGATGAAAGTCGGGTTGACCGCCACTGAACGCGGCACCGACCGACTTGCCGAACAAGGCGCGCTGGCCTTCACCTGGCTCGCCCGCGGTCGCCTGCCGGCCGTCCGCGCGGGCGAGCAACGTATCTCGGCCAGTGGCCTGGCTCCCGAGCGACGCCAGCGGCGTGTCAAACTCGCCGTCTGGTGGAAACTCCCGGACCAGACCCAACGCCAAGACGACCTGCGCACTGCCTACCAGGAGATCAGTGAGACCGTGTCGTGGCCTGCGGGGCTGGACCGCGAAGCATGCGCGGTGGTCGACCTGGTCGAGCCGTTCGGGCTTGACGCGTTTCCCGATGCCTGCCAGGAGATCATCGCTCTGGCCAGCGGCGCAGTGCTCAGCGGAACCGTGCGCTGCGCCATCGGGCGCGATCTCCTGCTCGACACCCCGGACGGGCCGATACTGGCCGATACCCGGCTGCTGGCCGGATGGCCTCTACACCCCACCACCGCTGCACCCACCGGTCTAGGTCTGCGTGTGTGCGACTACGTCCACAGCGATGACGCCGATGTCCAGCCCGTTCTGTTCTGACACCGCTGGCCGGCACCCAGTGCTGGTGCTGGAAGGCATGCCCGGCGCAGGCAAGACCACCGCCGTCACCGCCCTGGCCGCCGAAAACCACACCGTGATCGGTGAATACACCACCCTGACAGGCAACGTCATCCCGATCGAGGCCCACCCGGCCGTCGATGACGACGCCGGACACCAAACCAACTGGCTACGCAAACACCACCAGATCCAGGTCGCCCGCCACCACGGCCCGGTGTTCTGCGATCGAGACTGGCTCTCCGCGCTGGCCTACGCCTACAGCAGCCACGACGGCGAGCTGCTCACCAACCGGGCCCGTTGGGTGTCCGACCACCTTGACCGTGGGAACCTCGCCCTCGCCAGCACCTACGTGGTGTTCCAGCTCGACCCGGAGGTCAGCCTCCGTCGCCGCGCCGACCGCCTCACACCCAATCACCCGTGGAGCAGCCGACCCGGCCTGGTCCGCCTCGCCGCGTTCTACACCGACCCCGCTACCACCCTGGCCCCCGAGCACCCCGATCTGGCCGCCCGCCTGCGCACCGCCACCTGGCACTTGCTGCGTGACTTCACATTCGACCGCACCGTCCGCTTCCTCCGCGATCTGGCCGATCGCGCATGACGAGACCGCAGCGGCCCACGGTGGTGATGACCTTGCACGACGGGTTCTACGGCTGCGGCACCGGAGCCGGCCGCTCCAACCGTGCACTCCTGACGATCCTCGCCCGTCTGCTCCCCAACGGGACGCGGCTGGCCGTGCTCCCGGTCCACCTTCACGCCACCAGCCCCGAATACAACTCGACCTGGCATGCCGAAACCGCGACGCTGCTCGCGCGTGTCGATGCGGCAGTGCATCCGGTGGATAACGGCACAGCAGGCCAGGTCCGGTTCGGTGGCCTGAACTGCTTCCGGCATCTCGTCCGCCACACCGCCGACATCCTCACCCACTGTGTGCTTCCGAACGCCGACCCCGTGCTGATCCTGGCTCTAGACGCCCCATTCCTCGGACTCGCGCCGCTCTTACCAACCCATGCAGTGCCGAACCTGGTCCTGGTGCCGCGCTCCACCGCCCGCATCCACTCACCGACCGACCGGCAACGGATCGCCTGGGAATCCCACGGCCTACGCATCACCACCGAGCACGGTGGGCGAATCGCTGCGATCTCCGACTACATGCGCGCCCACCTGAACCTCACCTACCAGGTTCCCAGCGACACCCTAGTCGAGCTGCCCAACGGCCTGAGCCCGGCCGACTGGCAGCTCACCGCACCCGACGACTCGATACTGCCAATACCGGCACTGGACGGATTCCTGCTGGCGATGGGCCGTGCCCAGCCCTACAAGGGCTTCGACGACCTCCTCGACGCCCTCGCCATCCTGCACCGACAAGATGTGCCAGTGCCGCATCTGGTGCTGGCCGCCGTCACCGACAACCCCGAACCGTGCACCTACCAACAGCACCTCATCAAGAAGATCACCAGACTCCGGCTGAATGCCACGCTGCTGACCCGATTCCACCCCGACATCCGCCGCCTGCTCGCACACCCAGCGCTGTGCGGTGTCGTGGTGCCCTCCCGGGCCGAGCCGTTCGGTCGCATCCCGATCGAAGCCTATGCGGCAGGAGCCACCCCGGTCATCGCCACGACCGCAGGTGGCCTGGCCGAGCAAATCATCGACGGGAGCACCGGGTTCACAACCCCGCCCGAGGATCCTGCCAGCCTGTCCGCCGTCCTGCGGCGCGCGCTGGCCCTCACTCCCGACGAACGGCACCGGATCCGGGAGCAAGCGCGGCGATTCGCCGCCAGCCACTATGACCACCCTCGTGCTGTCAGGTCGTTCCTGGAGCAGGTTGCTCCGTGGCTTGATCGACAAGCCCGGGTTGTAGTTCAGTCAACGTAGGCGGTAGCCAGTGCCGGCGACTCCGCCGGAACACCCCACCGTTCCTCCGCGATCAACGCCGCCGACTGCGCCTGTGCCAGGCCGGACTGCCCCCACACCAACAAACCAGCGGCCTGGGCAAGCGAGGTCATCAACCGCCGAAACAACCGACCACCGTCAGGATCGGGATGGCGCGGATGAAACTCGCCGATCCTGCCCACCGTCCGTACCAACGCCCGCGGTCGACCCGCCCGCTGCACCTGCTCATACCCGAGATACACCACATCGGTCACCGTGACCTGGGATTCCTCCATCGCCTCCCGAACCACCGTGGCCGCCAGATCAGCGTCGATCGGCTCCGGTGAGCCGCCCGGCAAGTTGAACCGGTCCCCAGTGTCCTGCACCAACACCCGACCCGCGTCATCCACCAACCAGCCATACACCTGAACCACCGGCACGCCCACCGGGACCGGCCTCGGACACCACACAAAATCGACATCGGCGAGCTGCGACACGACCGCAGACAGTAACCACCCCTGCCTGTCACACCAGCACGCCACACCGCCTCCACCGGACCATCTCGCGGAAACTGGGCGTGCACGCTCATCGACGACACATCGGCCGTCAATGAGCGCCGGGCTCGGCGTACAGGAGCTGCCACTATCCCGGACCCGGAGCACGACACGCCGCGCAGTCGTGGGAGAGCACCGCCGACGGCTACCGGCCGACATCCGCACCGGGGTCGCAGCCACGGGTTCGCGACAGACCTCACGCCCTGCCGCTCCCGCTGCCGCCGCACGCCTCGTGAAGTGCGATAGTGACGCTGTGTGCTTCGAGCTAACCTGAGCGTCATGCGGAGATGATGGTCCGTTGTCGTGGTGCTGGCGATGGTGGGGGTCGGAGGATGCCAGCCCGAACCGCCGTACGACCGCGCTCCTCATGACGCGATCAGGTCGACGGTGACCCCGTCTGCTTCGCACGGCGTCGCGGCGACCACCCGTGAATTTGCCACGTTCGATGAACTGTTGCGGGCGATCGGGCCACCGGAGATTGCACGATGCCGGAGTTCCAGCGCGCCTACCAACGCGCGGTCACAGCCGACCCGATCCTCTGGTACGCGGAGACTCATATGCTCATGGTCGGGAACGGGTTCTTCGTGTTCCCGCTCACCACGGTGACCCCTGGCTGGGAGCTCAGCGGGCTCCGTCATTTGCGCTGCGACGCCGAACAGGCCGACGTTCCCTACTACGAGAAGCCGATTCCCGCTGACATCCCCGGTTGCAGCCTGCACGAAGAACCATGGAGGTCGTGGTGATCGATCGCCGATGGCACGGACTTGGGCTGTTCTCCATGGCGATGCTCTTGCTGGTTACCGGTACTGGCTGGACTGGCTGCGCCGTCCAGCTCGTGGACAAGCTGGAGAGGGCCTCCCCTGGGACGTTCAAAGAAATGGATCCGGTCTGTGAAGCGCTGCGCAAGGTGGAACCGTTCGCGTCGTTGATCGGCGCGGCCGAGCCGCTGCCGGGCTGGTTACCGACCCGGCGGGGCCGCTGCGGATGGCGTTCCAAACCGTCTACCTGACTTTCACCCACAACCAAAACCTGGCCACCCCCGCGCCGCTTCGTCCGCCGGGGAAGCAGTCTGGCTG
>JBOHFW010000092.1:0-3381 GCA_050699835.1 Pseudonocardiaceae bacterium
CCGTCGGCGGATCCTCCGCAGCTGGCGGATCGCTGGGCCGGTGGCGCTCGCCAGCACCCGCTGCGTAGCGGGGCGGCGCTGGTGCCCAGGACGAGGAAGGGTCGCTCTGAGCTGAGCTGGCGTGGCCGTCCTTGGGTACCCAGCGCCGGCGCCAGCCCGCCCGGCGCCGCGCCCCAGAGCTGGGACGCTCGGCGCCGGAGGAGGACGCAGGCCGCTTCACGCCTCTATCCTGCACCACGGGCAGCGGACCTGGTGTGGCACCGGGAGCTCCACTGTCTCCCTGATCACAGGGTGCGCTACTGGCGCACAGGGACGAAACGCACCCGGAACAGTGACGGCCAGCGCTTGCCGGTGAGGAGAAACTCGTCGGTGCCCGGAATCGCCGCGATGCCGTTGAGCACCTCCACAGAAGACGGCGGGGTGAACAGGCCCGACGCGTCGACCACGCCGGTCACCGCGCCGGTACTGGGGTTGATGCGCAGGATGCGGTCAGTCTGGTAGACATTCGCCCAGACGACGCCACCGGCGCACTCCAGTTCGTTGAGCTTGCTCACCGGTGCACCGTCCAGGCGGACATCCACATGGCCCGACGGTGCGAACGTCACCGGATCACGGAAGGTCAGCCGGTCCGAGCCGTTGCTCATCACCAGCTGGCGCCCGTCGTAGCACAGGCCCCAACCCTCACCCTGGTATTCCACGTGGCGTCGCTGAGTCAGTGTCGCCGGATCGCGCTCGATCGCGACCCCGTTGGTCCAGGTCAGCTGCCACAACCGATCGCCGGCGACGGTAAGGCCCTCACCGAACAGCGGGGCGGGCAAGGTGGTCTCCCGCTGCGTGGCGCCACCGGAGAGCGCGCTGGCTCGGAGCCGGGACTGCCCGACCAGCCCGCTGCCCTCGTAGACCACCCCGTCACGGATCTCCAGGCCCTGGGTGTACAGCGTCGTGTCGTGCGGGAGGGTGGCCAGTACCTGCACGCGCAACTGCTCGGTAGTCGCCAGCGCGCGCGGCGGCTCCGCGATCGACCGAGTGCAGCCGACCAGCATCGCCAGCACGGCGGTCAACAGCAAAGCCACGTTGAATACCGGCCGGATTGTCGGTGCTGAGCGCTGGTGCGGCACAATGGGCGTCGTGATTGCCGACCCTACCTCGCCGGGCTGTGACTTAGGTGAGGCAGGCGAACTGTATGAGGCTGTCGAGCTCGCCCAGCAGGCGGCGCAGGTCGAGGCAGGCGAGCGCCCGGTAGGCGAGCACGTGGGCACGCAGGCCGAGGACGGCGGCGCGATCACGCATCTGTTCGAGACCGGTCTCCCGGGTTACCGCGGGTGGCGTTGGGCGGTCACGGTGGCCTCGGCGGGCCCGGGAACCCGGGTCACGGTCAGCGAGGTGGTGTTGTTACCCGGCCCGGACGCACTGGTCGCGCCGTCCTGGCTGCCGTGGACGCAGCGGCTGCGGGCGGGTGACCTCGGGGTCGGGGATCTTCTCCCGGCCGACCCTGATGATCCGCGCCTGGTGCCCAGCTATCTCAGCGAGGATGACCCGGCGGTGGAGGCGCTCAGCCCGGAGCTCGGGTTGGGCAGGCTGCGGGTACTCAGTCGCGACGCCCGGCTGGCGCTGGTCCAACGGTGGCGCGACAGCGACCACGGCCCCGACTCAGAGATGGCCCGCAGCGCTCCCGACCGGTGTGTCAACTGCGGTTTCTACCTTCCGCTCGGTGGTTCACTAGCCGCCACACTCGGCGTCTGCGGTAACGATCTGGCCCCCGCTGACGGGCATGTGGTGCACGCCGAGTTCGGCTGCGGCGCCCATTCCGAGCTCCGGGTAGATACCAGCCCGAACGTGCCGGTGGCCGAGCTGGTCTACGACGACGCCGAGCTGGAGCTGCTGTCCTGGCCACCGGTGGAGTGATCGCGACTTCTGCTCGTCCCGGCCGTACCATGAGCACCGACCCGTTCGGTACCGCCGCGTTGCGTGCTGGCGTGCTGGCTGCCTGGCGGGGGTCCCCGACCCGGTTCCGGGAGGACGCCAACGCCGAGTCCGACCTCGCGCTGCTCAGTTATGCCGACCGGTTGCTCGTCGAGCTGGCGCAGAACGCCGCGGACGCCGCGCACCGTGCGGGTATGCTGGGGTACCTGCGGGTCAGCGTCGAGGGAGGCGAGCTGCGGGCCGCAAACACCGGGGTGCCGCTGGATGCCGCGGGGGTGGCCGCGCTGGCTGCGCTGCGCGCCTCGGCCAAGCGAGAGGGCGCGAGCGTCGGCTGGTTCGGGGTGGGCTTCGCAGCGGTGCTCGGCGTCACCGACGCCCCACGGGTGGTCTCCCGCTCCGGCGGGGTGCAGTTCTCCGCGGAGCGCACTGCTGACGCGATCGCCAGCGACCCGGCGCTGTGCACTGAACTGACTCGCCGCGATGGCCGCCCTCCGGTGCTGCGGCTGGTCTGGCCGGTCGAGGATGACCCGCCAGCCGGGTTCGACACCGAGGTCCAGCTGCCGCTGCGCGCCGGGATCGACCCGCAGGCCCTGCTCGCCACCTGCGCCGCCGAGGCCGGTGATCTGCTGTTGGCCTTGCCGTGGCTGTACCGCATCGACATCGGTGATCGGGTGCTGCGCCGCGAAGGCGAGGACCCGGTACTGGTGTACGACGGTGCCGAGCTGCGCCGCTGGCGCGTGGTGCGCCGGGCCGGGACGCTGCCGGGGGTTGTGTTGGCAGGGCTCGGACCTGAGGCGCGAGCACAGTGGAACCTGTGCTGGGCGCTGCCCGTCGGCCTCGACGGATCACCGTTGCCGCTCACCGGGGATGTGCTGCACGCCCCCACCCCCACGGCGGAGCGGCTCACCCTGCCCGCGCGGCTGATCGGCACGGTGCCCGTCGACTCCTCCCGGCGGCACATCCATCCCGGACCGGCCGCCGATATGGTGCTGGACACCGCCTGTCAGGCCTACCCGGCGCTCGCCACCGCGCTCGCGCCGGGTCAGCGCACCGCTCTGGTGCCGTCCCCCGGCTTCCCGGCCAGCGAGGTGGACGCGGCGCTGCGGGATGGGATTGTCGCGGCGCTACGCCTGGCCCGGTGGCTGCCCGCAGCCTGTGGTGGGGAGGTCGTACCGGCCGAGGCCCTGGTGCTGGACGTGCCGCTACCGGATCTGGCTGAGCTGCTTGGCGGCGTGGCACCTACCCTGCTTGACGCCGAACTGGCCGCGCCCGGGCACGTCGCTGCGTTGACTGCGCTCGGAGTGCGGCGGTTGCGCCCGGCGGACATCGCCGAGCTGCTGGCTGGGCTGGATCGGCCACCGTCCTGGTGGCGGCACTGCTACGCGGCCCTGACCCCGCTGCTCGATGCCGACCCGGCGGCCCGGGAGGAGCTCGGTGCGCTGCCGGTCCCGCTGGCCG
>JBOHFW010000093.1:0-3774 GCA_050699835.1 Pseudonocardiaceae bacterium
GGGCTGGACTCGGCGCCGGTGGGCTGTGGGGTCGGCGTGCCGCTGGGGTTCTGGCCCGACTGCGCCTCGATCATCGCCGCGGCGGCGTTGGCCTGAGCGCGCAGCGCCTCCGGCGGCGGCGCCATGCCGACTGGGAGCTGGCCGGGTCCGACGCCCAGCTGCTGGCCGGGGCCCGCCGCGTAGCGCACCAGTGCCGCGTAGTCCTTGCCGGCCGCCGCGTCCAATGTGGATGGTGAGGCGACCGCGTAGCTCAGCGCGGCCAGCGGGTAGGCCGCCTTGTCAGTGGCACCGGGGTCAGAAGCCAGCACACTCGGTACCGCGCTGGGCTTCATGGCCGCGGCCCCGGCCAGCAGGCTCTCGGTGGTCGGAGCGACGAACGTGCCGGCGGCGTTAAGCAAGCTCGCGGCCGGCAGGTTGTACCGGCTCGCCGTCGCGGAGTCAACCACCGCGAGCTGCGCCCGCTCGCCGGCCACCTGGCGGTCATCCTTGGTCAGGACTGCCGCTTCCCCCGTTCCCACGGGTGTCCGACCCCCGCCATCACCGCGGCTGGCCGACAACCCGGCCTCGTGCATATCGTTGAAGAACGGGTGAACATCCAGGGTGCAGCTCTTCGCCGTCAAGCCGTTGCCTGCGTCAATATCAACACAACTCTGATCGTTTCGGGGGTAATCCGACCTCGGCAGCATTAACCCCCGGTTGTTCGGGTTGACGACCATTCCGTACTTGTCAGGGGTGCCAGCGAGGAACGCGCTCGCGTCCCGGTCCGCCTTCAACCAGCTCCACAGCAACGACGTGAGGTCCGCACCGCCGAGCTGAACCAGCGCGACAGGCGGCTGGTACTTGACCGCAAAACGCTCGTACTCGGGGTTGAGCTCCAGGAACTCGGGATCGACAGTCAGGCCCAGCGGATTGTCCTTCAGGTAATCAGGCAAGACTCGGCCAGCCCCGAATCCCGCCACGGCGCGCTTGTAGGACTGGGTGAGCAACTTGGCCACCAGCCGAGGCGTCAGCTTCATCGAGAGGAACCGCTGACCGGCGAGCGGCGCATCCGCAGGGTCCCCGAACCCGAGGTCGGGCTGGCGCTCGATATTGAAGGCAATGGCCAGTCCCGATAGCCCCACAGGCGCGTAGACCAGTGGGCGCTCCGGCGGCGCCTGCTCCGGCGGGACCGGGTTGGTCATGAGTGCCAGGGCCGTCGAGCCGCCCTCTAGCAGTCGATTACGCGCGATCTCGTCGGGCACCTGGGTGTAGGTGAGAACCGCGCCGCCGTCCGCGCACAGCGCCGGCTGCCAACGGCCAAACGCGTCGACTGCGAGTTCGTGACCGACCACCGGGCGCTCCGCCGCCCCGAGCGGACAGGCCTGGCGTACCGGCAGGAACTCCAGCGGGAAGACTATCCGGTTGTCCCAGTTGGACTGGCTCAGTGGCGAGGAGTCCAGCCGGTTGGCACCGGAACCACTGCGGCTCGTTCCATCCACCTCAGTACGGCCGCGCGGCACGACCACCAACCAGCATTTCCGCGCCGAGCTGGCCTCGCCGGGGGTGACCGGCTCACCACAGCCTAGACCGGGTGCCTGGCGGGCGGTCTGGACCTCGAAGAACTCCTCCCCGGTGCCGTCGGCACGGATCCCGGCCAACGGGACCTCGTTGGTGGTCTGGTTGTTGAAGAAAGTGAGGTCGGGGGATTCCACCGCGTCAGTCGGCCTGTCTTCCCTGCCAGCCGGCCAGAACGGCACGCTCGCGCCATCCCTAGCCGGGCTGCCCGCCGGAAGTCTCAGCGTCTCCTTTGGATCGACCAAGCCCACGTAGCGCAGTTCCCGGAACCTCACGAAGTTGCCAGCAGCGAGTTTGGCGAACGACCCCGGCGCGCCGAACTGGCACTGGGTACGGTCCGGGCCCGCCGGGTCGTCACCCCAGCACTGCATGATCTGGAGGAAGTTTGCCCCGTACCCGCCGCCTCCCGGCACCGTCGGCGGACCGTCCTGCGATTTGACGGTGACCACCTGGTTGATGAGGTTCTTGGTCTGGCTGACAGTTACCTTGAGGTTCGCGAACTCGCCCTCCCCCGACAGGGTCATGGCCGAATCCGCGGCATCCCCTTGAGCGGCGGCGGCCAGCCGTGCGCCGGGTAGGACGTTGATCAGCGCGGCGCCCAGCATCATCGCCAGCAGCGCTACCACTAATCGCCGCGCGCTCATGCCCGGGGTCCTTCCCGGATGCGCATCGTTCGCGCCACCAGTGGTGGCCCGAGCACCAGCCCGAGCAGCAGGACAACGGCGAGCACCGCCAGCACCGCCTGCCGGCGGTTGTCGGCGAGATCGACCGTCACCGACTCAGCGGAGACGGCGGAGCCACTGGCCCCGACCGCGCCACCAAGCCGCTCCCCGGTGTCCGGGTCGATCTCCCCGGCTGCCCCGCCCGCAGCTGTTCCGTCCGTGAGCTGATCGCCACTGCCGGTGTCACCGCCACCGGTGTCACCGCTGCCACCACCGGTGTTGCCGCCGCCACCGGTATTACTGCCGGTGTTACCGCCACCACCGCCACCGGTGTTGCCGCCGCCACCGGTATTGCTGCCAGCGTTGCCGCCACCGCCGCTGTTCGACGTTGGCGCGGTAGCCCCTCCGGTGCCGGTCTCGCACTGGGTCGCGCCCTTGAGATCACACGGGCTGGGCTGCTTGGCGTTCTTGGCCAGCAGGTTGGTGCCATCTGGGGAGAACGTCGGGTTGTTGCACTTGCTCAGGTTGTTGCGGTCGAGTTCCCTGGTGGCACCGGGGATCTTGTTGACCTGGTCGACACCAGCCTGCACCAGGTTGAGCGGTAGCGGCGAGAAGCCCAGTGCGTCGGCCTGCCGCTGACCCTCGCAGAGAAAGTAATAGGCGAACGCGGACAGCGTCCGGCCCTTCTCGGTGGTGACACCCCTGCCCTCCGCCTGAGGCACGATCATGTAGCTGTAGCTGGACAGCGGGTAAGCGCGGGGGTCAGGGTCGGTGTAGACATCCCGGAGGTTCTGGGTGAGGTCAGGATTGATCCTCGCCTTGAGCAGCGCGACCGCGACGCTGTCCGCCTTGGGCTCGACGTAATAGTTCGCCTTGTTGAGCACCTTCACCACGGGGAAGCCCGCGTTCCGGGCGTAGGAGTACTCGACGTAGGTGATAGCGCCCTCACTGCTTTCCTGCGCGACGAACCCGGCCACGCCCTGCGAGCCGGCCTTGCCTTGCGCGCTGCCGGTGCTCGGGAAGAACGAGGTGAACCCGCAGGGGATGACCTGCCGACCGGCCCGGCGGCAGTAGTCGTCCCAGAGGCCCCCGTACTGGTCGGCCATCCAGGCGGTGAACTGCGCGCTGGTGCCCGAGCCATCCGAGCGCACCACCGGCACGATCTTGCGCGGCGGCAGCGTGAGCCCCGGGTTGTCAGCCTTGATCGCCGGGTCAGCCCAGTTGGTGATCTGCTGGGTGAAGATCCTGGTGATGGTCTCGCCGGAGAGCCGCAGGTTCGTCACCCGCTTATTTCCGATCTTGAGGTTGTACATCACCGAGGTGCCACCCGCGACGATCGGCATGTACCCGAAGGCCCGGTCCGGCGCGGGCTCGGGAACGCCCCCCTCCCTGAGGCCGTACGGGATCTCCGAGACAGCGAAGTCGACCTGGCCGAACCGGAAGTCGTTGCGCCCGGCGGTCGAGCCGTTCCCGGCGAAGTTGACCGTGATGCCGTAGAGGTTGTTGACATTGCGCCGCCACTGGTCCACCGCATTCTGGCTCCAGGTCGAGCCGGAGC
>JBOHFW010000094.1:0-4960 GCA_050699835.1 Pseudonocardiaceae bacterium
AGACGCCGCTGTTCAGAGCCCGGGAACGGGCCGCCCTCGCGCTCACCGAGGCGGTCACCTTCCTCGCTGACGGGCATGTTCCCGACGAGGTCTACGAGATGTCTGCCCAGCAGTTCGACGAGACCGAGCTGGCTCACCTGCTGTGGACCATCGCGGCGATCAACGTCTGGAACCGGATGGCGGTAGCCACCCGCCTGTGGCCACCCGCCCGCGAGGCGCCGCCCGCGTCGACGCCGTAAAGAGCAGCGCTCCGCGTCGTGACCCGGTCCAGCTGGGGCCGGGCTGGAGGTAACAATGCCAGTGGCATCGACTCCGCCCGGCCATTCAGACGACGGACTTCTCAGAATAGGTTTGCCCCGGTACCGAAGACAGCGCGGCCGGCTTCTCCGAGATCGACAAACTTGGGCGCCCCTTCAACCGTGTCCGATGAGCTGCCCAGTTGCGACTCGCCGGCCCAGGCTATGCCGGCGCCAAAAGTGAGTAGGGTTCCGAGGACGAGCGGGCCGGCCAGGGCTACTGCGCCAGATCGCCGAATACGCATAATCACGAACTCCTTCAACGAGTCAATTGGACATAAAACGCCACCGACCGCTATTCGCCGGGATCTCTTCGCGTCTTGCGACTGCTGTCGGTTCGCAGACGTTACCATTATCTCTTGTGGCGGCCATCATCCCCAACCGTACTGATTTTGGCCATGTTTTCTCGGGCTGTCTTAGTATCCAAAGTACTAGGCCGACACTGGGGCAATGCAAGCTGGGAGAAAGTACGAACGAACACGGAGATGGTCCAAAAAGTACTAGGTTGGCCCACGGTGGCATGGTCAAAATCGGGATGGCAAGGGTGATGCTCAACAGAAAGGGATAGGGGTAACGTCCGGATAGCTCTTCAAGTCTATCTAGAGTGTTCCTTAGATTGGCGAGATCAGCGGCCCGCTCGTTACTGGGGAGACACGGAAATTGAATCACTCAATCCAAGCGGTGAGCGGCTCTGGTGTCGCCGAGTTCGACACCAGAGCGAGCAAGCGGTGGGCTGCGGCCGCCGGCGTCGCCGTACGGCAGCTGCGGGTACTTGGGTGTGGGGTTACCAACGGCTCCGGTCCCGCGGGTGCCGGTCACCTTGGCGTAAGCCTGCCGGACGACGGGGGACGCCCGCTGCGTGTCGACTGCGGGATCGAGTGGGCCGGTCCCGTCGACATGCCGCTGGAGGACGAGGTAGGTGTTCAGGCTGCCTGCGGGATCATGCATGTGCACGGGCGCAAGTCCGGCATCCCGGAGCCCCTCGGAGTCGACTACGCCTCGGTGACGGCCAGTGTGCTGGCCGGGCAAGGCGCGCTGGCGGCACTCGTGGGCCGGCTGCGCGGGATGGATCTGCGCTGTGTCAGCACCTCGGTGGCCCAGGCTGCGTTGCTGAGCGTGGCGCAGTACCTGGCGGCGGCCACCGCGGACGACGGCTGGGCCGAGCCGATGCGTCCCGGCGGCCCGCCGTTCACCTCCGCCGACGGCGTGCGCTTCGAGATCGAGTCGCTGGAAGCCGCCGGGTGGCGGCGCTTCTGGGCGCTGCTCGACGCCGATGAGACGGCTACTCGACGTGGCTGGCAGCCGTTCCAGCATCGCTACGCCACCGCGACCTGCCCGCTTCCCGACGAACTACATCAGGCCACCAATCGCGTCCCATTTGCCGTGCTGACCCTCACAGCGGCAACGGCGGGCGTCAGCATCCTGCGACTGCGCGACGTGGCTGAGCGCAGCGCCGAAGGCGCAGCGGAGTGCCCACCCCCATCCTGGCGGATCACCGCGATACCGGGCGATACGTGGGGGCTACCCCTGCCCCCCTCGCTGACCGCGGCGCAGCTGCCGCTGGAGGATCTCGTGGTCATCGAGGCCTGCCGGCGCCTCCAGGGCCCGCTCGCCGGTCACATCCTGCGGTTGCTCGGAGCCCGGGTCGTCCGCATCGAGCCGCCCGGCGGCGACCTGCTCCGTGGTATGCCCCCGATGGCCGGTGACTGCTCAGCGCGTTTCCTTGCTCTCAACCGCGGCAAGGATGTCGTGGAGATCGACCTCAAGTCTGCAGCTGGGCGGCGGGCCGTGCAGGAGCTGGTGGCGGGTGCCGACGTGTTCGTGCACAACTGGGCACCCGGCAAGGCAGCACAGCTGGAGCTGGACGCCGAACACCTCGCCGCCGTGCGCCCCGGGCTCGTCTACGCCTACGCCTCCGGGTGGGGCGACGCGCTGGGCGATCAGCCCCCCTTGGGCACGGACTTCATGGTCCAGGCGTACAGCGGCCTGGCCGCCATGGTCCGGCCCTCCGACGAGCCGCCGGCGCCGTCGTTGATGACGCTCACCGACATACTCGGTGGTCTGATCTGCGCGCAGGGCGTGCTGGCTGGGCTGCTCGCCCGGATCCGCAGCGGGTCGGGGCAGCGGGTGGATTCCTCGCTGCTCTCCGCCGCCACGGTTCTCCAGCAGCCGGTGCTTGATGCGGTCGCGGTCGCCGGGAATGCTGGGCCGTGCGCTGGCCGGCCGGTCTGGACCCCGCTGCATCGCCCCCTGGCCACCAGCGATGGCTACCTGGCGCTGTCCACCTGCACTCGGATGCAGCTCGACCGGGTGGCCGCCGTGTGCGGCGTCGGGTCCAGCGTCGAGACCATCGCGGCGCGGTTGCGTCAGGAGTCGAGCCGCACCTGGGTCGAGCGGCTCTCCGAGGCCGGTCTGGCCGGTATCCCGGTGTGTACGTCCCTGGCCGCATTGGCCACGGATTCCCGATTCGCGCTGGCCCTCCAGCAGGACAGCTGTACCTTCACCCGCCCTCCCTGGGAGTTCTCCTGATGACCTCGACCACCATGGCCTGGACCTCGACCAACGGGATCGTGCTGGGCGACCTGGTGCCCGCGCAGCTGCGGCGTCGCTGGGTCGAGCAGGGCCACTGCCCGGACCGTGATCTCTACACCCTGTTCAGCGAGCATGTGCGCGCCGATCCACGGCGGACCGCGGTGATCGACGCGACCGGCGCGATCGACTACGCCACTCTCGATACCCGCGTGCGCCGTATCGCCGCCGCGCTGGCTGGGGCGGGGCTCGGTGCCCGCGACATCGTCGGTATCCAGCTCTCCAACAGCTGGCGCGCTGTCGCCGCGGAGCTGGCCGTCGCGGCCGTCGGCGCCGTGGCGTTGCCCTACCCGGCTGGTCGCGGGCGCCGGGACTCCGTCAGCCTGCTCGGGCGCTCTCGGGCCAGCGCCGTGATCGTCAGCGACGTCGCCGGGCAGGTACCACTCGCCGCGAACCTGGCCGGCCTGCGCCCCGACCTGCCTGACCTGCGCACGGTGTTCGTGTTCGGAGCCACCCCTGAGGGATGCGAGCCGCTGGATAAGTGGCTCGCATCCGCCAGTGCCGAGCAGCGGTGGTCATGCGAGCCGATCGACTCCGCGCTCATCGACCCCGAGGCGCCAGCCCGGATCCTCGTCTCGTCCGGATCGGAGGCTGAGCCGAAGATGGTCGCTTACGCCCACAACGCGATGGCCGGCGGTCGCGGCAACTACATCGGCGCGCTGTACAGCAGCCCGGCGCCGATGCGCAGTCTCATCCTCGTGCCGTTGGCCTCGTCATACGGCTCCTGTGGCATGGTCATCCTCGCCCGTCACGGCGGCACCCTGCTGCTGCTGGACGCCTTCGACCCCGCTGCCGCGCTGCGCATGATCACAGATCACCAGCCCACCCATGTCTTCGGCGTGCCCATCATGCTGCGCCGGATCATCGAGCAACCCCGAGCTGCCGGCGAGGGCTCCTCCGGCCTGCGCGTCCTGATATCCAGCAGCGCCGCGCTGCCCGCGGCCACCATCGAGGCATGCATGACCCGCTTCGGCGTTCCCGTCGTCAACATCTACGGGTCGGCCGACGGCGTCAACTGCCACACCGCCGGGGAGGACTGCGCGCCGACGGCGGCGGGGTGTGTGGGCCGGCCCGACCCGACTGTCGCGGACATCCGCATCGTCGACGAGCACGGGCAGCCGGTGCCGACCGGCCAGGCCGGCGAGATCTGGTCGCTCGGTCCGATGACCCCGCTGTGCTACGTCAACGCACCCGAACTCGACGCCCGCTACCGGGCACCGGGCGGGTGGGTGCGCACCGGGGACCGCGGCCTGATCGGCTCGGACGGCTGCCTGCTCGTGGTCGGCCGGCTCAAGCAGATCGTCATCCGGGGCGGCTACCACATCAGCCCGGCCGAGGTGGAACGGCAGCTGGTGGCTCACCCGGCGATCGCTGACGTCGCCTGCATCGCCGTCCCAGACCCCGAGTTCGGTGAGCGGCTGTGTGCCTGTATCACTCTGCGTCCGAACACCCCCGCGCCTACGCTGACGCAGCTCAATGCCTTCCTGGAGCGCGACCGCGGTCTGGAGCGCCGGAAGCTGCCCGAGCTGCTCCTCATCCTCCCCGAGCTGCCGCTCGGCCCAACCGACAAGGTCTGCCGCCAGACCCTGACCCGGCTCGCGACCGCCCGGCCCGCCTGTTTTGCCTAGGCCGGTGACTGGAGTGCTTCGACTTCGCTCAGCGCGTTGGTGGCCGACTTGGGTGGCGGGCTGTAGCGGCGGGTTTGGTCCAGGCGCGAGTGCCCGAGCCGATCGACGTAGCCATCGTGGATGCTCTCGTCCTTGACTGGCCGCGCGACGGGTGCACTACAGCGCCGACGAGCGCCAAGATGCCGCGAATTATCTGAAGTCACCAGCTCAGCGAATCGTTCCCCTCAGATGGGTGTGCCGGCGCGGTGGGCGAATGCCCGCAGACCGGGCAGAGTGTGCGCGGTGGGATGCTGCAGCAGGCTGATGGTGATCTGGTGGATGGGTTTACGGTAGCGGACCTCGTCGGGTGAGGCGTGTTCGGCGGCCAGCAGAGCCTGGAAGCACTGCTCGGGCTTGTCCCACTGATGAAACGATCGGGCGACATCGGACCAGTAGCGGGCTCGCCGT
>JBOHFW010000095.1:0-6251 GCA_050699835.1 Pseudonocardiaceae bacterium
GTCATCGCTTCTCCTCGGGCGTTGGACCGGAAGGCAAATCGTAGCCCATGGCACGTCATAAAATCCGCAAAACCCCTTGAGACAAAAAGGCGAAAGAAACGTGAACAAGGGGTTGCCGCACTGCACCACAGAAGCGTTTCTCACGACAGGCGATTGATCAATTTAGCGGCGCTCCGGAAGCCCAGGGCAGGAAGGCGTCGAGGAATCGTCCGGTGGCCGGCATGAAATAGCCGCCGTAGTGGCTGATCGGGTCCAATGTCGACACGACGATCGTGCCTGCGGTAGAGACCTGGTCGACATACAGCAATGCTTCCCCGGTGGTCAGCTTCACGAGCACCTGAGCGCCCTCCGGCGCTTCGAGCACTCCGTGGTAGTGCCAGGTGCAGTCGCGCAGCGTGAGCCGCTGAAACAGCGGGTGTTCCGCTTCTCCGAGGCGGACACCGAGATCGGCTCCGGGCTCCAGCCACCACCAGAAGTTCGTCGGCCGGTGCTGCCAGCGCACGCCCGGCAGGAACTCCGGGATCGGTTCGCCGCCACTGAATGCGATCACCATCCCCCCGGCGTCGAGCAGTTCCACTATCCGATCGGCAGCGGCCTCGAGCATGCCGCGGTGCAAGCGCTCAGGGATGAGCAACCCGCGATGCGCGGTCAGGCCGGTGTCGGCGAGCTCGGGAAGATAGATCATGCCGCCGGTGAGGTGCCGGGCATACTTCGGCTCGGTGAGCGTGCGGTGATGCTGTGACGAGCCGCCGTAGACGGCGGCGAGCCCGCGCCCGCGGTGAGCGGCCTGGGCTCGGCGCTGGGCTGACTCGGTGACGATCCAGTCGAGGAGTGCCTCGCCGCAGTAGCTCAGCAGGTCACTGGTGGCCTGGACAATGATGGTGCCCGCGGTCGATACCCGATCCAGATAGGTTGACGGCTCGCCGCCGAACAGCCGGGTAAGCACCTCGGCACCCGCCGGGATCGGATGGTGCCCGCGGGCGAAGAACCCGGCCACCCCGCGCCGGAAGGTCAGCTCGGTGCCCATCCCGCGGAAGATCGGATGGTCGGCGACCTCCACGACGCGGTAACCATCCAGCGACTGATTGGTCAGCGGGACGAACGCCGATGCACCGGGCAACCAGTCCCGATGCAGATGACCACCGAAGATCACCACGCCACCACGGTCGAGGTAGTTGCGAATCACCCGTTGCCGCCGGGCGAGGTGCTCCTGGTCGATGCTTGGCCTAATGATCAGCGCGGCGTACTGGCTCAGGTCGATCGACCCCAGCGCGTAGCAGTCGACTCGATCGACGCGGCGCGACCAGTCACTGTCCTCACCACTACGGATGTCCATGTCCAGCAAAGCGACCTTGCACAACGCTGGGGTGGTGGCGGTCATGCATGCCTCCTCGAGGTGGATAGGGCTCACACCGCAGCGGGTAGCGCGGCGGTATCGGCACGACCGCATGCCTGCCGCGGCTGTTCACCGGCAGCCTCCCGGAGCCCCACGGGACGGGCCGTGACCGCAACGTCACTCACACGCGGGCGATAGATCACGATTTGTTACCCATTGCTCAACAGAAACTCGCCTGAAAGAGCGTATGGTTAGGCTAGCCTTTACACAAGGTGGAGGTACCCAAGGTGGTTAGGGCAGGATGTGCGTCGCCGCGTCGCTACTGCTGGTCGGGACCCGAACCACGAGCACTGACGGGAGGATCGCAGCACAGCAGTTCCTGATGAACTCGCCAGAACTCCTGGCACGCTCGATAGAGGTCGTTCTGCGCTGCCTCAAGAGCCTCGGCTGGTGCAGGTGTGGGCACCCAACGACCTCGAACCGGCTCGACCACGGTCAACGCTTCCAGGGCGTGGGAGGCATTGCGCAGACTTTGATGGGCGCGGTGAAGCCGCTGGCGTTGCTCCTTCGAGAGCTCCTCTGGCTTGCGGCCTACCTCCACGTCGCACCCTCCGAGCTAGGAGTCCCTGCTGTTCCCAATCCTGATCGTCAAACACTAGCCCAGCAACCTCCGAACCCGTCTCGTACGGTGAGAGAGCTAGGGCGAAGCCTTCGACGGGGGATCCTGACAGTGGAACAGTGGATCTGACGCTGCTGGCCATGGCGTTCGGCATCGTCTTCCTGGCCGAGTTGCCCGACAAGACCGCCCTGGCGAGTCTGGCGCTGGCCACCCGATACCGGCCGGGTGTCGTGTTCATCGGGGTGGCGGCGGCTTTCGCCGTACAGGTGATCATCGCCGTGACCGCAGGAAGCCTGTTGAGTCTGGCGCCCCGCCGGATCGTCGAAGCAATCGTCGCGGTGCTGTTCCTGGCCGGGGCGGTGCTGATGCTGCGCCGCGCCGGGCCAGTGCGCGACGATCAACCCACGTCGGCCGTTGCGCCGAGGTCGATGTCAGCCGGCAACCAGCGTGCCACCCAGCAGGCTGGGTTCTGGAAAGTCACGGCGACCAGCTTTGGAGTATCGTTCGTCGCGGAATTCGGGGACCTCACACAGCTCGCCGTCGCCAATCTCGCCGCCAAATACCACGATCCGCTCGCTGTCGGGATCGGCGCACTGCTGGGCCTGTGGACCGTGGGGGGCCTGGCCATTCTGGGCGGCCGGCAGCTCCTGCGCTGGATTCCGTTGACCTGGATCGCCCGGGCCGCCGCGCTGGTGATGACCGTGCTGGGCGTACTCAGCGCCGTCCACGCCATCACTGGTTGAACCGCTGGCGCGGCTCAACCAATTGCAGCTTGGCCGGTCCGTCGAGCCGCGGACGTGGGCACCTGGTTAGGTATGGATCACGTTTAGCCGCAGATGATGACGAAGCTGAGAGGCTGCCACCGTGAGCAATACCCAGATTATCGTCGTTCTGATCGTCGGCGTGTCCTTAATCGTCCTACTCGGCTGCTTGATCATGATTGTGATGGTGCGCCTACGCCGAGTCATAAAGTTGCAGTTCGAAACCATCGAAAAATTGCTCAGTGCAGCACGTGCCGAACAAGGCCACGACAAACCTACCGGGCCGTCGTAACGCCAGCGTCGCCGGTGCAGGTGGCCGTGGTCAGCCGCGACCCGGCTCCCTGATCGAGCGGACGTTGTCACGCGTAGTCCACTGCGTGTCTCGGCGAGACCTACTGGTCGATGGCATAGACGACCTCGACCATGACGGTGAGTTCCTGGGTACCGGGTTCGACGGGGACGGCCGCACCCGCCACCGGTGCGGCATCCCGACCGAAGGGGCTCGGCGGGTTGACCGGCACCTCGGTGATCGAGGAGATCCCGCCCAGCCGCACTCCGGCCGCGTCGGCCATCTGCTGAGCATGTGCCTGCGCCTGCCGCACCGCGTCGGCCCTGGCCTGTGCCCGTGCCGCGCTGTCGTCATCGATCGAGAAGCTGAGTTGTTGTATCCGCACCGCGTCACCCGCCGCCTCGCCGGCAGCATCGATGAGCCCGCCAGCGGCGCCGATGTCATGCAGCGTGGCCGTGACCTGATTGCTCACCTCGTAGCCGGTGATCCGCCCGGTGGCCGGGTCCTGCGTCGGGTTGACCGACAGCTGGCTGGTCCGCAGGTCCGCTGCTGCGACTCCCTTGCTCTTCAACACGTTGATCAGCGCGGTCGCCTTCGCGCTGTTGGCATCCAGGGCG
This sequence comes from Pseudonocardiaceae bacterium, assembly GCA_050699835.1. Taxonomy (GTDB): domain Bacteria; phylum Actinomycetota; class Actinomycetes; order Mycobacteriales; family Pseudonocardiaceae. The sequence continues at coordinate 3,623 of JBOHFW010000095.1, forward strand.
CCCTTCGCGCTCTGGTCCCGGGTCTGCACTCCGATGACCACAGTCACGGTGTCCGGAGTTCGGGTGACCGTGCCGAGGCCACGGCTGGTGATACCGGGAAGGCTTGTCGATCCAGCACTGGTCGAGGCCACCGCGGCCGGCTGGTTGCCGCCGGAGCAACCGGCTAACGCGAGTGCGCCGACCGCGAGAACCGCCACAGTGGACATACCGCGCTTCATGAGGATCTCCGTTCAGTGATGGGTGCACCAAGGTCAAGCTGAAAAAGTAAGCAGACCCCGTACCTAACAGGTCCAGAGACTCGTTATGTTGCGTTGTGGACGAGTCTGACTCTGACCAGATCCTCACGATCGAGGAGTTGCGCTCCCTGCGCGACCGGATGGGAGCAGAAGCGGCCGCTCCCAGGGCGGTGGCGAACGCCGCGGACACTGGGGTGCCGGACCCACCCGCCGCTATCCCGATGCAGCCGCGCACCGACCCCTGGGAGGACTTGCGGCGCCAGGCTAGACACCAGCGGAGCTGGGCCAGACCACTCGTCGCCGCGGGGTGCCTCGCCCTCGCCGGTGGCGTGATTACCGTGCTGGTCGTTACCGGCCGCAGCGGTTCCGTCTCCCCGTCCGCCCCCGAGGTTCCCAAGCCCACACTCCCGGCACCCGCGGTCTCGGCTCCCCTGATGACTTCCTCAGCTCCCGTGAGCGTTCCCTCGGCGGCAGCAGAGCCCTCAGTCCTGCCCCCAGCACCCATCGTTCCTGCACCGAGTCAGCCTGCTGACGCGGCCGGGCCGCAAGACGTGACGGTGCCCGCACCTCGCGCCACTTCCCGGCATAAGGCGCCTCCTCCCGCCCCGTCCACCACTGTTCGGCCCTTGCCCGCCGGAGCACCCGCGGACCGGCAGCCGCCGGGTGCCGCAGTCGACCGGGCTGGCACCGCGAGTAGGCAGCCAGCGCCGCCCTGTGCCGCGGGATGCACCGAACCCACTCTCACCAGGACGCCGACCACCTGGTCCCCGACCGCGCCGAGGTGATACCCGACGGTGAGCGCGAACACCACCGCCCAACGCCCGCTTTCGACGTCACCAAATCAAGGGCGGACTCGGGGTTGCGCCGCGTGCTCGCTCTGTAACGTTCCGCGCTACCGGACGATGACTCGATCATGGTACCGCCTAGCCCTGCGGGGAGCGGCAAGGCAGCCTGGAGCGCACAGATCCTCGTCGCTCACGGCATCCGAGCGCTCCGTGAAGCGCAATCCGTCGTCAACGAACTCTCCAACGACGTTGAACCCGGAACAATCGATCAAGTGCATGCCCAGCTCGCCACCGCGGTAGAACAGGCCAGCAGCGCCTACCGCGCCCTCATCCCCTTGGCTGGGGAGTAAGGAGCACCCTCGCGCGCTGCGCCACCGCCCGGCTACCAGGGTGTGACGTAGGCGCCGGAGATACCACCATCGACCAGGAACGTCGAGGCGGTGATAAAGGAGGCATCGTCGCTGGCCAGGAAGGCGACCGCGGCGGCGATCTCCTCCGGCTCACCGAATCGGCCCATCGGGACGTGCACCAGGCGGCGCTGCGCGCGCTGCGGGTCTGCCGCGAACAGCTCACTGAGCAGCGGGGTGTTCACCGGCCCGGGACACAGCGCGTTGACCCGGATGCCCTGGCGGGCGAACTGCACGCCCAGCTCCCGGGACAGCGCCACCACCCCGCCCTTGGATGCGGTGTAGGAGATCTGCGAGGTGGCTGATCCCAGCACCGCCACGAACGACGCCGTGTTGATGATCGAGCCACGACCGTGGCGCTGCATGTAGGGCAGCACCGCCCGGCAGCACAGGTACACCGAGGTGAGGTTGACCTCCTGGACCCGCCGCCAGGCCTCAAGCCCGGTGGTCAGGATCGAGTCATCCTCTGGTGGGGAGATGCCGGCGTTGTGGAAGGAGATGTCCACTGCGCCGTGGCGCTCGACCACCGCCGCGAACAGCGCCTGCACATCGGACTCGCTGGTCACGTCCGCGCGGACGTACAGCCCGTCCACCTCAGCTGCGGCGGCGGCACCGCTGGCGGCGTCGATATCGGCGATCACCACCGCGGCGCCGTCGGCAGCAAGCCGGCGCGCCGAGGCCCGACCGATCCCACTTCCCCCGCCGGTCACCACCGCGACCCGGCCATCCAACCGCCCGCCCACACCTCACCTCCGCACACACGCCGCGACGAAGGCGGCGAACAACCGGTCGTCGGCAGGGTCCTGCTCAGGGTGCCACTGCACACCCAGCACGAAGGTGCGTCCCGGCAGCTCGACCGCCTCGATGGTGCCATCCAGTGCCCACCCGACGACGGTGAGATCTTCCGCCACCCGGTTCAGCGCCTGATGGTGGTGGCAGAGCACCTGCGTCTGGGCTCCGAGGATCGTCCCGATCCGGCTCTGCGCAGCCAGCCGCACCGTGACCGGGCCGAACACCCCGGGCCGTGGCCGGTGCCCGTCGTGGCCGACGACTTCGGGCAGGTGCTGGGTCAGCGACCCACCCAGCACGACGTTGAGCAGCTGCGCACCGCGGCACACCGCGAGCACCGGCAGCTCACGCCCCAGTGCGGCGCGCACCAGTGCCAGCTCTAACGCGTCGCGTGCCGGCCGCACCCCGCGGC
>JBOHFW010000096.1:0-9723 GCA_050699835.1 Pseudonocardiaceae bacterium
GTTCACCCCCTGGCGAGGTCCCCGCCTCCGCAACGGGCGCCCCGGTCCGAGGGAGTACCGGTACTGCCGCCGGTGCTGCGCCCTGGAAGACCGCCCCGCCATCCACAACCACCGAGACCGGGATGAGCACCGATGAGCCCCACACAGCTGGATCTGCTGCTCGTCGGGCTGATCGTGCTGGCCGGTCTCGGAGTGATCGCCGCGTTCCGCAGCGGCGCGCGCAACGCCTACCGGCTCGCGCGCCACACCCAGCAAGTGACACGGATGGGCGGCACCCTCATCCGAGCCCTGGGCACCGCCGCCGTGATCGTCGGCATCCAATGGGCGGTGGTATCCCTCACCACCGACCCGCGCGCGTGGGCTGTCGCGCTCGGGGTGCCCGCCCTGTTCGCGGGCAGCGTGATCGCCCGCCTGTTCTCCGTCACCGAGCTTCACGACCCCTACCGCAGGAGCTACCGGCGATGAGCCCGCACGCGCCAACACCGCATGCCCGGCCTGCGCTGCCGGACCCCGACCCGGACCGAACCCCAGGGCAGGAGCGCCCCATGACCACCAGCCACCGATCACCGTCGCCGCCATCCAGGGACCACGGCCCTACCCCGTCTCCCGATGCACCGACCTCCCCCAGGCCTGCGGCGGGAGCTGACGCGGTACCCGAGGCTGCGGACGGGGAACTACTGGGCGAGCAGGACTACACCCGGCGAGCGCTGCCGGTGGTGTTGCCGCCGTGGCTGGGTTCCCGGCAAAGTGCGCTGGCCACGCTGCGCTGGGCGCTGCGCTACGCCGCTCGGCATCTCACCTTTCACGCAGTGCGGGCACCCGGTTACGGGCTGGGGTTGGCCTGGTGGATGCTGCGCGGCACTGCTCGGGCCTTCGCCACCGGGTTCGGTTGGGTCAGCGCCCGGGACGAGTACCGGCCGTTGATCACCGCCGCGCAGCAGGCCAAGCGGTGGGAGCTGGTCCGCGAGCTGATCAGTGAGCGGCGCGCGCTGGCCCGGGTCCGGATCACCACCACCGCCTGGCTCACCCTGTCCGCGACCGCCGCCGGGACCGCCGGATTCCTCGCTCTCGGCACCGGGTTCGGATGGTGGGTCGCGGTCGTGGCCGCGCTGGGTGCGATGTGGGTGGGTCGGCCGCGCACAGCACCAGTGTTGCCGGTGGGTCCGGTGCTGCCGGTGCAACTGGAACTCTCCGCCGACATGCTCACTGCTGCATTGCGGGCCGCGGGACTGGTCAAGGCCGACGCCACACCGCAGCTAGTCACTCCCCCATTGCGGGATGGCCACGGGTGGGCCGTCACCCTCGACCTGCCCCGCGGCGGCGGCAAAACCGCCGCCGACGCGATCGCGAAACGCGACACTGTGGCCGCGGAGCTGGGCGTGGATGAGATCCAAGTCATCATGTCCCGCATCCGGGCCGTCGCCGGGGGCCACGCCGGCCGGCTCATGATCTGGGTCGCCGACGACGACCCCTACATCGGTGCTCCGAACCCCTCACCACTGACCGATCTGGAGCAGTTCAGTGTGTGGGAGCCGATCCCCTTCGGTCGAGACGCCCGCGGCAAGCGGATCATGCTGACGCTGATCTGGCAGTCCATGTTCTTCGGTGGTTTACCACGCCGGGGCAAGACCTTCGCTCAACGGCTGCCCTCCGCCGCCGGGGTGCTCGACCCCTACGTGCGTCACTACGTCGCCGATGGCAAAGGCGGCGCGGACTGGCGCCCCATGCGCGCCGTGGCGCACCGGCTGGTCATCGGCGCCGAAGACGTGGCCATCACCCGATTCCTCGCGATGCTCGATGAGCTGATCACCGAGATGGGCCGCCGGTTCACCATCCTGGGCGGCCTGCCCACCTCCGTGTGTGCCGAGGGCAAGCTCACGCCGGAGATCAGCCACCGCTACGACCTCCCGGTCATCTTCATCACCATCGATGAACTGCAGGAATACCTCACCGCCATGAACAGCGCCCTCCGAGAGGAAGCCGTGGACAAACTGGCCCGGCTGGCCCGCCGGAGCCCGGCGGCCGGGTTCATCCTCAACGCCGCCTCCCAACGCCCCGACACCGACAGCGTCCCCGCGAAACTCCGGGAGATCATCACCTACCGCTACTGCACCCAAGTCGTGGACCGCACCTCCTCCGACATGGTGCTCGGCAAGGGCAAAGCCGCCCAAGGCGCCGATGCCTCCATCCTCTCCGAAGACCACAAAGGCGTCGGCGTGCTCGTCACCGGACCCGGCTCCTTCGAGATCATCCGCTGCGACTACATGGACCTGCCCGCCTTCGCCACCCTCTGCACCCACGGCCGGGCCCTGCGCATCGCCTCGGGAACCCTCACCGGGGACGCCGCCACCGACACCGTCGCCGCCGCCGAAGCCGCCGGAGTCCAGATCCCCACCGTGCTCGCCGACGTGCTCTACGCCATGCACGGCGTGGACCGCATGCACACCACCACCCTGCTCAACCGCCTGACCAACATGGACGAAGACGCCTACGCCGAGTTCACCCCCGAACGCCTCGCCGAAGAACTCGAACACGCCGGCGTCCGACGCTCCGGCCGACAAGTCAAAGTCGACGGCGTCAACCTCGCCGGATACCGCCGCACCGACCTCGAGGCCGCCGTCCCCGCCGGAGCCACCCTGCCCCACCCCACCAACCCCCAACCTGCCACGGAAAGTGACGACTAGAGAGACAGAGGCCTACCAAACGTCCACCGTGCGGCCCCCGCTACCCGTACCCACCGACACCACGTCGGTAGCGGGGGCCCACTACCCCGGTAGAGGCCCCGGGTAATGGGCCCTGACCAGCACGGTAGCGGCCGGTAGACCCCACAAGACCCGGGCCCACCCACAGGACCCGTTCCCGATCTCGAACACCCACGTGCCCGGCAGTCAGCACCAACCCGGCACACCCCAATCTGGCCACGCACAGTAACCAGAAGGGCGCCAGAGAGTGATCACGCCCCACAAGCAGCCCGTGGCAGACAGCAGAACCCCCGAGACCCGGCGCCCCTCTACCGCCCTACAGCAGGCACCGCACGAACCACAGCACACCGACTCCACCGAGACCGACCCAGACCAGCCACCCCACGCCCAGGAACGGGACGCCTACATCCACCAAGTCGTGGACAGTGCTCCCGCCCCCACTCCCGCGCTACTCGAACGCCTCGCACAACTCCTCCCACACCCAGACCACCCCACCCCACCCGAGAGACCCCCGCGAGCGTGAGCTGAGCACACCCCTAGTGCGCTGCATGGCCTTGTGATCCGCCAAGTCGGTACCGGAGGTTGTTAGAGTCACCCCGGTGGAGCGAACGGCACGCCAGGGAAAGGTGTTTCTGAGCTACCGGTCGACTGATCGGGCGGTGGTCAAGGAATTCGCCGAGCAGTTGCGCCGGGACGGGGTCGATGCCTGGTTCGACTATTGGGAGATCGCACCCGGTGATGACATCGTCGCGAAGATGGATCAGGGCATCGACGGCTGCACAGCTTGTCTGATCTTCGTCTCGGGTGCCTGGTCCGAGGGCCCGTGGGCGCAAGATGAGTACACCTCACTGGTGGTGCGCAAGGTGGAGGATGGCATCCGGCTGATCCCGGTTCTGCTGGAGGAGGTGGGAGACCTTCCGGCCCGGCTGCGCAAGCTGGCTCGCCGGCCGGTGAGCGACTACGAGGCTATCCGGGACACCCTGCTGGGTATCGACCACAAGCCCGGCGTGAGGACCGCGCTGCAGGCCCACGCCCGCGCGGTGACCCTCCGGCTGGAGGGCACCGCAGTGGGCCGCGCCACGGTGTCATTGCTGGTCGATGGGCAGGCCAGGGCGCGGGAGGATGAGGTGCGGGTGCCGGGTGGCTTGCGCCTGGGTGGGCTGGGGCCGGCGGCGTTCGCGGGACTGCGCACGCAGGTGCGCTCAGTGCTGCTGCCCGGTGAACTCGGCCAGGAAGCCGACCAGTTGCTGGCCGAGCTGGACGCCATCACGGTCGCCGATGTGCACATCGAGGCCTCCCCGGCGCTGGCGTCGCTGCCATTCGAGGCGGTGCTGACTCCGAGCGGTCGCACCCCGGTGCTGCAGCCGGGGGTCCGGATGCGCCGCGGCGTGATCGGTCAGCGCCCCGATCGAGTGCGCCCCGCGCCGGGACCGCTGAAGATCCTGGTCGCGGTCGGCGCGCCGGATGAGAACAAGACCAGGCAAGCCCGGCTGGAGATCGAGAAGGAGATGGCCTCGATCCTGGACGCGGTGGAGCCAGCGGTACGCGAGGAGCGCGCCCAGGTGCGCATCCTGGAGGTGGCCAACGCCCGCACGATCGCCGCCGCGCTGGCCGAGGACGACTATCACGTGCTGCACCTATCCGGCCATGGAAGCCAGACGAGGATCGAGCTGGAGGACGAGGACGGCGCCCCGATGCCGACCCGCGCGGTCGATCTCGCTGACGCGCTGCGGGCCACCGGAAAGGTCGTCCCGCTGGTGTTCCTCGCCTCCTGCCACGGCGCCGGCGATCCCGAAGGACTGGCGCTGACGCTGCACCGGTTGGGTCTGCCCCGGGTGATCGCCATGCAAGCGCCGGTAAGCGACCGCTACGCCACTGAGCTGGCAGCGGAGTTCTACCGCCAGCTCTCGGTTCCCGACTTCCCCCGCGCCGGGGTGGCGCTGGCCCGCGCCCGGCAAGTCGTGGCCGAGCAGGCCTCCAGCGAGGCGGCCGATCACCCGAGCCCAGAGTGGGCGACGGCCACGTTGACGGCCACCGACGACGGGCCACTCATTGACGGTGATCTGGAGCTGGTCCCGTTACGCCGGGCGCCCGTTCATCTGGCTACCGGTCCGGTGCCCGCGCTCGGGGCAGGGGAGCTGATCGGGCGCCGGGTAGAGCTGCGCGAGACGTTGCGCACGCTACGCGACCAGCGCAGCAGCGTGGTGCTCACTGGCATCGGCGGGGTGGGTAAGAGCAGCATCGCTGGACGGGTGATGGCGCGGCTGGCTGAGCAGGGCTGGGTATGCTCGGTGACCACCGGAGCGTGGAGCCTGGACGCCCTCTGCGCCGCGTTACTGGTCGACCTGAGTGCCGCGAAACCTCGATGGGCCCAGGAACTGCACGACCAGCTGGCCGCCCTACCCGCCGAGGATCCCGCCCGGCTGCGGTTCCTCGATCACGCGCTGCGCCAGCATCAGGTGCTGCTGGTACTGGACAACTTTGAGGACAACCTGACCACCGACGGCACCAAGTTCACCAACCCCGGCACCTCAGCGGTGATCGAACAACTCGCCGGGTCCTGTAACGCGGGCAGGCTGCTGGTGACCTGCCGCTACCCGCTGCCCGGTCTGCAGGACCTCCTGCATCACCGCAGCATCGGACCACTATCACCAAGCGAGACCCGCCGGCTGTTCCTGCGCCTGGAAGGGCTGCGCACGCTCCCCGAGGAGGACACCGCCCTCGTGCACCGGCTGGTCGGTGGGCATCCCCGGGTGCTGGAATTCCTCGACGCGCTGCGTCGGCGCGGCGCCAGCACCGATCAGGTCCGCCCCAAGTTCCGCGAGCTGGCCCGCGCCCACGGCATCGAGCTGACTCAGACCCGGGAGCTACCCGAGGACGTGGCGCTCGCCGTTCAGCTCGGCGCCCGCAACATCTGCCTCGACGTGCTGCTCGCCTCGCTCGACAGCACCGAACGGGAGGTCTTGCTGCAGACCGCGGTATCCAGCCTGCCGGTGCCGATACCAGATATCACCACAGCTCTCACCGACTCCGGACTCGACGACACCGCCATCAAGCTCGCCGCCCACCGGCTCACCGATCTCTCCCTGCTGGTGCACACCGACGAGGGGCTATGGATGCACCGCTGGACCGCCGAGGGCCTACGCCAGCACCAACCACCCGAGAGCTACCGTGATCGCTGCCTGCGAGCCGGTGAGCTACGCCTACAACGCATCACCAGCTTACGCCGCGATATCGAGGAGGGCATCGAGGCCACCCAAAACTTCCTCGACGCCCAAGACTGGGACCGCGCCACCGAGATCGGTACCGAAGTGGCCAGCTTCCTAGCCCAACACTCCAACCTACGCCGACTATCCTTCGCCGCTCACGCGCTTTCCGTCCTACCCCCCCAACATCAAGGCTACTACCTGTTTGCTGACCATGAAGGTGAGTCCCTGGTCGCGCTCGGGTTCACCACCAAAGCCCTGGACCGCTACCTGCAGCTTGCCGACGCCTTCACCCAGCGCACCCAGAGCGAGCCCGGCCGCCCCGACTACCAGCGCGACCTCTCCATCTCCTACAACAAGCTCGGGGACCTCTACCGCGCCCTCGGGCACGGCGACCAAGCCCTCCAGCTCTACCAACAATCCCTCGACATCGCTGACCGGCTCGCCCAGAGCGAGCCCGGCCGCGCCGACTACCAGCGCGACCTCTCCATCTCCTATCAGCGGCTCGGTATATGTCTCACCCAGCTCGACCGTGTCGAGGAGGCGGCCGCTGCGTTGACCAGGCACCTCCAGCTAGCCCTCGATGTGCACCAACGCGTGCCAGGCCAGGTCGACGCCGTTGTCGATCTGGCGATCGCGCTTCACCTCACCGCTGAACTTGACGATCACGGGGACGAGCGTAACCAGCAGGCCCGCGAACTGCTGGAGCTGCTCGAGGCAGACCAGCGCCTCCCACGTCACGGTAAGGCGTTACTCGACCAATTACGCGGAGATCAGACTCCCTCTTCCCGGCGGAAAGCGTGATCCGCCACGTCAAGTCGTTCGACTTCTTCATCTCCTACGCGGGACCCGATATCGCATACGCGGAGACACTGGCAGACACCCTCCAGCCTGTCGGGCGAATTTTCATCGCACCCCAGTCGGAGCTGCTCGGTGAGGATTGGCCGAACCCTTTGACCACGGCCATACGAGATACCTGGGTGACAGTGGCCATCATTTCACGGCACACACCCGCCGCGCACTTCCAAGAAGGAGGAAATACTACTTGCCCTGGAAGAGGACCGGGCCGGCTTCCACACCGTGATACCGATCCGTCTCGCGTTGCGCGGGAAAATGCCACCACTTCCTATCGGACTCAAATCACGAAACTGTCTCGACCTTCGTTCGGGATCGCAAGACGAGATAGGCTCGGTCATCGATAGGCTGCTCGCAGCCAGGGACGACATCCGGTCTCACGCCGGACTGGGATGGCGGACCAGCCAGCAGCGCAGCCGCTCACCGGAACCACCACTCACCCCCGGTGACCCGCTTCGCGAGGCGCTAGAAAGAGTCAAAAATTACGAACAAAACGGGCTTCTTCACCCCCACATAGTCGAGGAAATCCAAATCCTCCTGCTGAAACACCACCTGATCGGCGACGAACGAGACACGTGAACCCGGTGGGCGGACCAGCGGCCAGATAAGGATCTTGTGCCGGATCGCCGCTCAGCCGGAGTCGCTGGCAGGCAATCCTGCGGGTGAAGACGGTCCACCGAGCTGCAGTAAGCTCGAGCACAGGGCTGGATGGGTCCTTGCTGTCCGGATGGCGCGGTCGCCGCAGTCAGCTCGGCGACTCCGACGCAGACGTTGCCGACACCGCTGCGCGCTGACTTCCGCCAGTGCAGATGATGCAGGTCACGCATTGGATGCTCGACTTCTTATGGGGGATAGCTCCGATAGCCAGCGGAGGCTGTCCTCGGGAGAGACGGCTCGGCTGTGGGGAAGTTCCCACAGATCCGCCAGTTGAATGACCACGGTGAGTCGTCCACGACGTGCGCCCCACCGATGGCGTGCTCCCGGTAACCGAAAAGCGGCGCGACGTCCGGGGCGAAGATCAGCACCACTAAGGAGCCCGCCATGCTGGAATGCAGCCCAGCTACACAGGGCAGCACGTGCAGGCTGACGTTGGGGCGCTGCACTGCAGTAGCTTGACGAGGTGGGCCCCAAGATCGGCCCCGCGCAACTCACATCAAAATGAAACCCATACCCAACCCCTCACTCCAATAGGTACTTCTAGCAAGGTATCTTGCGACCAAAATGTCGCTGCTGTCGAGTTCACGGCGCGTAGCCTCAGCGCGGGCAGCAGAGCGAGTGGGCTAGGTGGTGGTGACTTCGAAGGGGAGGGTGACGGAGACTTCTGGGTGCAGCCGAATGGTCGCTTGGTAGGTGCCAACAGACTTGATGTGCCCACCGAGGTCGACGGCCCGCTTGTCCAGCAAGGGGCCACCCGCGGAGCGGACCGCGTCCACCACGTCGGTCACGGTGACCGAGCCGAACAGTTTTCCGCCGGAGCGGGCCGCCTTCGCCGCCACAGATACAGTCGCCAACCGCGAAAGCGAGCTGGCGATCTCCCGAGCGTGGTCGAGATCGCGGATCTCCCGGGCCTGCTGAGCCCGCCGTATCGTCGCCACCTGTTTCTCCGCGCCTTTGGTGGCCACAATGGCCAAGCGGCGGGGGAGCAGGTAGTTACGGGCGTACCCGTCCTTGACCTGCACGAGATCGCCAGGCCCCCCAAGCTGGGGAACGTCAGCAGTGAGAATGATCTTCACGTGATCGCCTCTTCCCCGATGTCAGCGTGCGGTCGAGGTGTAGGGCAGCAGCGCGACCTCGCGGGCGTTCTTCACGGCGACCGCGACGTCTCGTTGATGCTGACTGCAATTACCAGTTACCCGGCGAGCCCGGATCTTACCGCGGTCGGAGATGTACTTCCGCAGCAAACCGGTGTCTTTGTAATCGATATAAGAACCCTTGTCCTTGCAGAAGACGCAGATCTTCTTTCTTGGTTTGCGTACTGGCGGCTTGGCCATGACTGAGGTACTCCTGATCTCCGATTGCGCCTAACGTCTAGGGTGAGCTACGGATGTGAGAGGTCAGAACGGCGGCTCGTCGTCATAACCGCCAGCTCCGTTCCCGGATCCGGCCGGCGCACCGGCCTGGGGGGCGGTGCTCCACGGGTCATCAGCCGATCCGCCGGAGGAGCCATAACCGCCGCTGCCCATCCCACCACCTTGCCGGGTGGCCTTGTTGACCTTGGCAGTGGCGTAGCGCAACGAAGGACCGACCTCGTCGACCTCCATCTCCATCACGGTGCGCTTCTCACCCTCCCGGGTCTCGAACGAGCGTTGACGCAACCGCCCGCTGACGATCACTCGCATTCCGCGGGTGAGTGACTCAGCGGTGTTCTCCGCAGCTTGCCGCCAGATATTGCATCTCAGGAAAAGCGCCTCCCCATCCTTCCACTCGCCACTTTGACGATCGAAGGTCCGAGGCGTGGAGGCCACCGTGAAGTTGGCCACCGCAGCACCGGAGGGGGTGAACCGCAGCTCCGGATCGGCGGTCAGGTTTCCGACCACTGTGATAATGGTTTCGCCCGCCACGTCAGCCCTTTCTCGTGTCCCGCCGCAGCACCTTGGTGCGCAGCACCGATTCGCTGAGCGAAAGCTGCCGGTCGAGCTCAGCCACCGTAGCTGGCGTACACGACATGTCGAGCACCGCGTAGATGCCCTCGGTGCGCTTGTTGATCTCGTATGACAGCCGACGCTTGCCCCAGACGTCAACCTTCTCGACGCTGCCGCCCTGGGTCTTGACCACGCCGAGGAACTGGTCCAGCGACGGTGCCACCGCGCGTTCGTCAAGTTGCGGATCGAGGATGACCATCATCTCGTAACGACGCATGAAGAACACTTACCTCCTGTGGACTATTCGGCCACGGACTCTCCGTGGCAGGAGGAGCCGCAAAACCACATCGACGCGGCAACGCGCAGCAGGATAGCAAC
>JBOHFW010000097.1:0-5102 GCA_050699835.1 Pseudonocardiaceae bacterium
ACCTCGCACCAGCCGGCAACGGGCCACGGCAACTCCGAGAAGGCGGACCAACCCCACTATGGGCAACGATCGAGAACGCCTATCAACGATGGTTCACGTGGAATCAACCCAGCTGGGAACGATTCGGACTCACGATTACCACGGATACCCAGGTTGTGTGGCTGGATGATCCGGACAACGGCCTCCACCGATCGGCGGCTGCCGAGCTGCACCGCTGACCGCAGGATCGATCAGGTGAATGTGGTCCCTGTGCACCGTTGGTGCACAACAACACCGGATCAGGCTTGATGATCTCGCGCATGCGGGAGAGATCGCGGCGGGAGCCTGGCCGGGGGACAACGGAGGGTTCCGATAGTGCTGCGCGCCATGATTCCGTCGACGGGCGCTGGTGGCCACGGGCCGGGATCCGGGTGCACAGCCTGGATCTGGGCATGGTGTGAGCGTTCACGGCTCCACACAGTCGCGAACGGTCAGTAGCGTGAGAAGCAGGCAAAGAAACGAGCAGAACGGGACGGTGGCGGGGTTGGGCGACGCGAAGGCGTTCGGGCTGCGGCTGCTGGAGCTGCGCCGCTGGCGTGGTCTGACGCTGCGGGAGGCGGCGGGCCTGGCTGGGCTGTCCTTCTCCTTCTGGGGCCAGGTCGAGCGCGGGGAGAAGGAGGTCAACAGCCGCAAGACCCTGGAGGCGATGGCGGGCGCGCTGCGGGTGCACCCCAGTGAGCTGACCGAGCATCCCTGGGCCCCCCGGGACGAGGCCGGCACCGCGGCGAACGCCGGGCTGAGGGCCATGGCGACTGCGCTGGAGGACTACGAGCTCGGCGCCGATCCGGGGCTCCCCGGCCGGCCCTGGCCGCAGCTCGCCGAGGATGTGCAGCGGCTGATCACGACCATGGTGTGGACCGGGGACTACGCGGGGCAGTGTGAGTTGGCACCGGTGCTGATCGGGGAGCTGCACGGCGCCTACCTGCACCTGCCGCAGCAGCGCTCCGAAGTGCTGGTGGGGCTGATGAACGCGTACAGCTCAGTGGTGTGGACCAGCGTACGGCTTGGTGCTCTCGGGCTGCCGAGCCTGGCGGCCCGCGCGGTGCAGCAGTGCGCGGAGATTTTGGATGACCCGGTGTGGCTGGGCTATGCGACCAGAGTGCGTGGCAGCGCCACTGGTCAGCTCAACCGGGTCGCGCACTACCCGCGTTCGGTGGCCGCAGCGGAGAGCCTGAGCAGCCAGCTGGACAACGGTGAGGCGCTGCTGGCGTGCGGGCTGCTGCACCTCGACGCTGCACTGGCGGCTGGGGCGCAGGCCGACCGTGACACCGCAGCTGTCCACCTTCAGGAGGCCTCGGCGTTGGCGTCCCGGATGGATACCGAGGTCGGCATCTTGGCTGACCTGGGTTTCGGACTGACCACCGTCGCCACCTGTAAGACCGCAATCGCCATGGAGCTCCGCGAACCCGGTCAGGCCCTGGACGCGGCCAAGACAGCGCGCCCTGAACTACATCCCAGCGTCAGCCACCAGGCCTGGTTCTGGGCCAACGTTGGCCGCGCTTTGGCTGCGGAGAAGAGGACCCGGGAGAAGGCCGTGCGGGTGCTGGTGCATGCCGAGCAGATGGCCCCGCAACGAATTCACAATAACCTTCTTGTCCGCGAGGTCGTCGCGGATCTGCTGCGCCAGGCCCTGAGCCAGGCCGGGCGCCGGGAGCTGCGCGCCCTGGCCTGGCGGATGGGACTCACACCCATCCGGGGAACCCGGCCCGGAGCCAGGTAAGCGCTGGAGGTGGTGTGGCCTGACGCGTGGGAGCCGCCGCTCCCGGCGGCCTGAGCCCATAGCGGGGTAGGTGTGGGGGCTGCCTACGATCGGGGTTGTGTCTGCTGTGGCCTCGCGAATCCGTGTGCTGGCAACCCTGACCGCGATCGCTGCGGTGATCACTCAGGCGGGTATCGCGGTGACCGGCTCAGTGGTGCGGGTCACCGGCTCGGGGCTGGGATGCCCGACCTGGCCGCAGTGCTTTCCGGGCAGCCTGGTGCCGCAGCCCCGCCCTGAGGTCGCCACGCTGCATCAGTGGATCGAGTTCGGCAACCGCCTCCTGGTCGGCCTGGTCGGCCTGGTCGGGCTGGCCTGCCTGGTCGTCGCGCTGCTCGTGCGGCCCCGGCGCCGACGGCTCATCCTGCTGGCGGCGGCGATGCCGGCCGGTGTCGTGGTGCAGGCCGTCCTCGGGGGAGTCACGGTCCTGGCCGGGCTGGCCTGGTGGACCGTCGCAGCGCATTTCCTCGCCTCGATGGTGCTGGTGTGGCTGGCGGTGCACCTGGTCGCCGCAGGCACCGAGGGTGACGCACCGCCACGCTGGCATCTACCTGGACCGCTGCGTGGCTTGCTCTACGCCGCCACCACGGTGCTGGCGGCGGTGCTGATCGCCGGGACGCTGGTGACCGCGGCCGGGCCGCACGCCGGCGATACCGCCACCCCCCGGCTCACCATCAGCGTCCCTGTGCTGGCGCAACTGCACGCGGACCTGCTCGTCGGCTTGCTCGGGTTGCTCGCCGGCCTGGGGTTCGCCCTTCGAGCCGTCGGTGTGCCCACCCACACCTGGCGGCGCTACCTGGTGCTGATCTGCGTGGTGCTCGCGCAGGGCACGTTAGGCGCTGTGCAGTACCTCACCGGAGTTCCCGAGGTACTCGTCTCGCTACACGTCCTAGGCGCGGCCTCGGTGGTCGTCGCAATGGCCGCCCTCTGGACAAGCTGCCGGGTCCGCGACGATCTGACCGCCGTCACTTTAGGTAGTATCCAACCGCTGGCTGGCGCGGGCACGGCCTAGGCTGCCGACGCCACAACAACCTGTTGCCCTCGGGCGAGCCGCGCACGGAAGGCCGTCATGGGGATCTACTTACGCCGCGCCCGGCGGTGCGTACGTCACCGCGGCCGGGCGAGCTGATCACACCGATCCGCGTCCTGAACCCCGTGCCGCCAAGGCGCTCCCGGACCCAGGTCGGGGGTCCGGGCCCAGGAGCGCAACGCGACAATACACACCCTCGGATGGCCGCTGACCACCACCCCAATCAAGCCGATCATTCACTCGATCACGCCGAAACAAGGTCGACGGCTGCTCGAACCGCTGGCAAAGTCAACGCGTAAGAGTCCCGAAGGGGGCCACCCTCCGGGTCAGCAGGGAGGCCGTGATGGCGACCATGTCCACGCCTACCGACGTGGAGGCCGCGGTCTCCCAGCGATACAGCGCCGGGGCGCAGGAGATGCAGCCGACGCTGTGCTGCCCGGTGGACTACGACCCACGCTTCCTGGGGGCGATCCCCGAGGAGATTCTCGAGCGGGACTACGGCTGCGGCGACCCCAGCCGCTACCTGGTCAAGGGCGACACGGTGCTCGATCTGGGCTCTGGCGCAGGCAAGATCTGCTTCATCGCCTCGCAGGTGGTGGGGGCCGAGGGCCGGGTGATCGGGGTCGACCTCAACGACGACATGCTCGCCCTGGCCAGGCGTGCCGCCCCGGTGGTCGCGCAGGCCGTCGGACATGACAATGTGGAGTTCCACAAAGGTCGCATCCAGGATCTCGCCCTGGACCTCGACGCGCTCGGCAGCTGGCTGGCCGAGCACCCGGTCACCGACGTATCCACGCTGGCCGCGCTGGAAGCCGAGCAGGAGTGGCTTCGCGCCGAGCAGCCACTGGTCGCCAGCGGTTCGGTGGACGCGGTCATCAGCAACTGTGTCCTCAATCTCGTCGCTACCGAGCACAAGGCGCAGCTGTTCGCCGAGATCTTCCGGGTGCTCCGCCGCGGTGGCCGCGCGGTGATCTCGGACATCGTCAGCGCGGTCGAGGTGCCCGCCCACCTGCGCGCCGACCCGCAGTTGTGGAGCGGCTGTATTTCCGGGGCCTACCAGGAGGAGGCCTTCCTGGAGGCGTTCGAGCGGGCCGGCTTCTACGGCGTGCACCTGGTCAAGCGGGACTCCGTGCCCTGGCAGGTGGTGGAGGACATCGAGTTCCGGTCCGTGACCGTGCTGGCCTACAAGGGCAAGCAGGGGGAATGCCGCGACCACGGCCAGGCGGTGATCTACTGCGGCCCGTTCAAGTCGGTGCTCGACGACGACGAGCACGTCTTCAGCCGCGGCGTGCCGACCGCGGTATGCGCCAAGAGCTTCGAGATCTACGGCCGGGAGCCCTACGCCGGACAATTCCACCTGCTGGAGCCGGCCGAGACGGTCGACCCGGCTACCGCCCCGCTGTTCGACTGTCACGATCAACGGCCAGCACCACCGGCGACGCTGACCACGACTGGCCCGGCCTCGGCACCGCGCCGGCTGGTGTCCGGGATGACAACCCTCGGACGCAACCCGGCGACCGGCTGCTGCTGAGCACGGGGCTGTCCCACCGCGTTCTGGATGCGCACTGCGCTCCACTAGCACTCGACGGTCTGGATCACCAACCGCAGTTGAGCATGCAGGCTAAGTAATTCGGCGGACGCCGCTACAGCACGCGCCTCCCTACCATGCTAGTCAGCAAGCTGACAGTGCCGATGTCAAGTAGCTGACAACCCACCGACGTGGCAGGCGCAGACAATCTCGGCTGTCAACACATACTCGTGAGGAGCCACCAATGGGATAGGCAGCGAACCTGGTGAGCAAGAAGATGTGCTCGACGACCATAATGGCTGCCGCTGGGTGGATATATGCCATCTGGCAGATATACCGCGTTCCGCACTGACATAAAGTCCCGTCAGCGCGCAAATCTCCATCTACACCTCACGAACCATGCCCTTCTTGTTCCTTCCTATTTGCTTTCTCATCTTTGATGAAAGATCCTCGTTAGCGACACCGACACCCCCGAGCTGACTCACCCTGGCTGAGACCATCGAGACCCTAGAGCCACCTGGCTACCCGATGCCGGCGGGGCGGGCCAGCGCGAGGACCTCGATACATGGCAGAAACGGCTGAGCTGTGCTGATTCACCGGCAGGCTGAGCCACCGATCAAACCAGGCCGGGGACTGCGATAGGTTCGATGTCTGTGAGCCAAGATCCGGCGCCTGATCCAATCACCGCCTATCTCGCCTGGTACTTCGGCCAGCACCCGGTGCACGCGGACGCGCTCGGCGTACCTGGG
>JBOHFW010000098.1:0-5648 GCA_050699835.1 Pseudonocardiaceae bacterium
CTGCAGCACCGTGACCAGGCGTTGTGGCGGTGATCCCAGCGCCAGCGCCACTCCAATCGCGCAGTTGGCCTCGTCCACGTCGGCGTAGGCGACCAGCCGCGGATCGGTCTTGCTGACCCGGGAGAAATCACCGAGACCGGTCGTCCCGTCGTCGCCGGTGCGGGTGTAGATCTTGGTGAGATGCACAGCCATGGGGTGCACGCTACGCGGACGGGGCGCCTCTAGGCTGCACCCCCGTGAGCGAGCACTTCAGGGTCTGCGGTGGCGCCCGGTTGAGCGGCGAGGTGCAGGTCGTCGGCGCGAAGAACAGTGTGCTGAAGCTGATGGCGGCGGCGTTACTGGCCGAGGGCACCACGACGCTCACCAACTGCCCCGAGATCCTGGACGTCCCGCTGATGGCCGACGTGCTGCGCGGCCTGGGCTGCGAAGTCGAGGTCACCGGCTCAGAAGTCCGCATCACCACTCCGGCCGAGCCTAAGCACGAGGCCGATTACGGATCGGTGAGCAAGCTGCGCGCGTCGGTATGCGTGCTCGGGCCGCTGGTGGGCCGCTGTCGGCGGGCCAAGGTCGCGCTGCCCGGCGGTGACGCCATCGGCTCGCGGCCCCTGGACATGCACCAGAACGGGCTGCGCAAGCTGGGCGCGCGCAGTGAGATCGAGCATGGCTGCGTGGTGGCCGAGGCCGAGGGGCTGCACGGGGCGCAGATCTGGCTGGATTTCCCGAGCGTGGGGGCGACCGAGAACATCCTCATGGCCGCGGTGCTCGCGGAGGGCACCACCGTGATCGACAATGCGGCGCGGGAACCGGAGATCGTCGATCTGTGCGTGATGCTGCAGCAGATGGGGGCGCGGATTGCGGGTGAGGGTACCTCCACGCTCACCGTCGAGGGGGTGGATGCGCTCTTGCCCACCGAGCACCGGGTGATCGGGGATCGCATCGTGGGCGCCACCTGGGCTTTCGCCGCCACGATCACCCAGGGTGACGTCACCGTTCGCGGCGTCAACCCGCATCATCTGGACTTGGTCCTGGAGAAGCTGCGGCTGGCCGGGGCCCAGGCCGAGCTGGTGGGGCCGGACAGTTTCCGGGTGGTGATGCCCGGCCGGCCCACCTCGGTGGATTTTGTGACGCTACCCTACCCGGGTTTCGCCACCGACCTGCAGCCGATGGCGATCGCGCTGTCCGCCATCTCGGAAGGTACCTCGATGATCACGGAGAATGTGTTCGAGGCCCGCTTCCGGTTCGTCGAGGAGATGATCCGGCTGGGCGCGGACGCCCGCACCGACGGTCACCACGCGGTCGTCCGGGGCGTCAAGCGCCTGTCCAGCGCCCCGGTATGGGCCAGCGACATTCGCGCCGGTGCCGGTTTGGTGCTGGCCGGGTTATGCGCAGAAGGAACCACCGATGTCTGGGATGTCTTCCACATCGACCGCGGCTATCCACGCTTCCTGGACAACCTCACCGCCCTGGGTGCCGACGTCCGCCGCGTCAGCGCCCCTCCGGAGCGCTGATCCGCCGCCAGAGCAGAAAACACGAGGGGAGTAGATGAGATGGGCGAAGGGTTCCACGTGGTTCCCGACGAGCTCCGTAGCTATGCCGACTACCTGCGGGGCATGGTGGCTGACTTCGATGCGATCGATCACTATGCCCGTGAACAGGGTGCTAGCACCGCGGGCTTCACCGGCATGTTGGCGGTGTTGCAGCCCGTGGTCGTGGGTGTCGGCAACCTCTTCGGTGAGACGCTGGCCACCGGCAAGGATCGGCTGGGAGCGACGGCCGATGGACTGCACCACAGCGCAGCCACCTACGAAGCGGTCGATGGCAATGAGGCCGCCACCGCGGATCGCCTCGCGGGTCAGCTCCCGGTCGCTTCGTGATGCCTGGCTACGCGGACACCAAGGCGGTCGCGAGCTACCTGAGCGCCCCCGCCCTCGACTCGGGCGCCACATTCGCCGACAAGATCGCCCAGCAGGGCCCGCAAGTCCAGGTCGTGAACTGGATCTGGGAGCAGGTGACCGGTCAGAACCTCGTCGAGGCGCTGATCGCACCCATCACCGGTGACTGGGCCAGGATCGCGGCGAACGGCGAGGCGTGGCGCAACGTCGGCAACGCGGTCGAGCAGATCTCCGGCAATCTCAGTGACAACGTGGGCAAGCTCGACCCGTACTGGAACGGTGAGGCCGCGCAGGCCTTCCGGCGTCACATCGAGCTGGCGTGGTTCGCTGGTCTCTACGCCGAAGGTGCGGTGGCCAAGACGATCGCGAAGGGCTTCAAGTTTGTCGCCGACCAGTCCGAGCGGCTCTGCCAAGAGGCTCTCGATCTGATCACGAAGCTGGTGGACAAGCTCGTGTCCGCGGCGGCCACATTCGCCATCCCGATCGTGGGGCAGGCCCGCGCCATCAAGATTGTCTGGGACGCGTATCAGATCTACCAGGCGATCATGGGAATCTACGAGGCGATCAAGGCAACCATCGACGCCACGCGACAACTGGTCGAGTCGCTGGGCAATATCTCCTCAGCCCTCGAGTCGATCAAGGATGTGCAGAATCTGAGCAACCTCGCGGAGCTCGGCCAGGAACTCAATGCGAACTCCTCGGCCGTTCAGGGCCAGGCGCAATCGGTCCAGGACAACACCACGGCCGCGCGGGAGCACCTGGGCGCCGGACGAAAGGCCGCGGACCGGGCCAGGCACCGCTGAGCGGAAAGGAACTGATGTGGGCAGACCGGCAGACGGCTGGCGCACGGCTGCGGTGGAGCAGGCCGAGGCGCGGTTGACAGAGGTCGCTGGGCAGGCCGACGCGGCGATCGCGAAGGCCCGATCCCTGCGCATCCCGCCGACGCCACCGCTGAGCGAGGACGACATCCGCCGGATCGAGCAGGCCGCGCGGTCCCAGGACGCCTCCCGCGAGATGCGTGAGCTGCAGCGGCGCATCGACTCCGGCGAGTTCACCTGGCGTGACGTCGTCGACGGTCGGCAGATGCACGATCCTGGCGTCCGCGCCGCGCTCGGGGCGAGCGTGGCGGCGATGGCGCGCGTCTACCGTCAGTTCGAGGACGGTTACCAGCTCGATGAGGTCCTTGCGGCGCATCAACCCCGCGGGTCGTCGGCTGGCCAACGCGGGCCCGATGACAATGACGGCGAGTGGTTCGTCGACAGCATCTACGACGGGGGGCCGCGGTGATCGGCCGTGCCAGCGTGCTCTCGGCGGCCGTGCTGGGCGCCGTGCTCGTGCTCGTCTCGGGCTGCTCGCCACGGGGTCAATCGGAGCAGAACCAATCGGGAACGTCGTCGGACGCAACGGCCGGGACGGCGTCCCCCGCCGGTGATATCACGAGCAAGGACTTCTGCGCGCTGGTGAGTGCCGATCAGCTCACCGGCGTGGCGTTCCCGGTCGCAGCGGGACAACCGCTGACCGTCGGCGCATCGCGCGCCTGCCGGTTCCCCGCCTCGGATGGCGCGGGGGGTCCGGTGCCGGACTCGGTGATGATCAGTGCCTTTCCCGGCCCGGCCACTGGCGTCGGCGAGCCCGTCACGGTCGAGGGCCGGGCCGGATCGCAGGTACTCACCAGAACCGAGTGCACGATGTTGCTTGAGGCCAAAGGCGGCACGCTCCAGATCCTCGTTGCCCGAGCCGGGAAGGGCCCGCAGCAGTGCGCGATCGCCGAGAGCGTCGCCGCGGTGGTCCTGGACCGGCTCTAACCACTACTCAACAGGAGGTGCCCGTGGCGTGGCTGCGGAAGATGCCGATGTATGCAGTGGTGCTGCTGGTCGTGGCCGTGCTCATCGCGGGGGCGGGTCTCGGTTACTACGCCTCCGCGACATTCGGCAGCACGACAGTGACCGGGCAGCTGAACAGTGGGGGCTCCGGGGAACCCTACCCGTGGAACGGGCAGCGCCTGCTCCTGCAGTCCGTGGACAAGGGGCGGGACTCGACCTGCGTGATCAATGGGCCGGACGGCACCCAGCGCTCGGTGGGTGTGCCGCGCAACACCACCAGAGGGATGTTCAACTCGGCCGACTTCGCTGAGGTGGCGCCGCAGCCAGGAATCACCGCGACGATCACCTGCAGCCGCACGGTGCGCGTGTCCACCGGTGACGGCGCCGTCGAGCGCGCCCGAACCGTGAACTCGCAGCTGTTCCGCCTCGGCGTACCCGCGCTGGTCGCGATCCCGGTCCTGCTCGCCGTAGGCATCCCCCTCCTGAGCCGCACCCGCGGCGGTAAGAGCACAACCTGATCAGCACCTCATCCCCACTCCGCCAGTCCCCCGACATGGAGATATATCGGGGCTCAACGACCACGCAGCCCACCGATATGTCGTACGCAGCGACATCGACATCGAGGATGTACACGAGGTCGATCAGCCGCTCGCGCTGCTGCTCGGTCAGCCGGCCCTCACGGATCGCCTCGACCAGTGCGCGCCGCTGGCCACGTGCGCGGTCACGGTCGATGGTCCCGGCCGGCAGGCCTGCGATATCGCTCACCGGGTCAACCTCTGCGTCGCTCGGCGGCGCTCATCCCCACCACCCCGACAACGCCGCGATCGCGAACACGGCCGCGCCGAACACGACGTAGAAAATGGTCAGGCGGCGCTCCGTGCGCCGGGTCCGTTCCTGCTGCCGGCTCGCCGCGAGCAGTTGGCCGAGAGCCTTGAGCTGCTCGTCGCTCGGCGCCGCGGGTGTGGCACTCTTCCGCATGGGTCCGTCTCCTGTCTGACTCAGGCTGATGGGTCAAGGCCCCGGGCTGGTGTTGGTGCACCACCCGGGGCCGCTTTCTCTGTCGCTGGCGCGACTACCCCGTGTATCGGGCAGCTACAGCGCGCGTTACCGCAGCAGGCCACGGGAGCACCACTCGTCATGGAACCGACCGGCGGGCAAGCTCAACCAGCGGCCGGTCGGGGTCATCATCGGGGCAGCCACAAGGCGGTAGCCACCGATCGGGTGATCCGAGGATCCACCCTCAGCCGGGCTATCTCGCCCTGGATGAACAGCGCCGCCGGCACCGACGGTGCCCGCTCGGGCAATCCGCGCTTGAGCTCGCGCGCGTACGCATCGAGGTCAGCCGTGGTTGCCGACGGGTTGTCCTCGACCGCCCGCCGCCACTTGAGCCAGGCGTCCATCCACGGGTCGCCCGTCATGTCGCTCACGAGGCGCTCCCGGCCAGCAATCGGGCGTAGGCGGCCGACGCCCGATGCCACGACCTGAGCTCCGCGCAGCGCTGCACAGCCTCATCGCCCGGACAGTCCGCGGCCAGCTGGGCCACCACCTCGCTACCCACGCTCACCTCACCCAGCAGGTCGGCCAGCGCATCGCGCTGCTGGGCGGTCAGTGACACCGCCGCATCCCGGACCAGGTCCCGCACCTGCATGTCCTTGCGCGCGGCCACCACCCCCGGTGACTCAGCCATCACAACCCCCCTGCATCGGGCAGCAGCTCACGCAGCTGCTCCAGCTCGGCAACACTCCGCGGCAGCGTGATCACAGCCGGGACCACCCGCACCAGGTGCGGGCGGATGCTCACCCGCCGGTCCTCGCCCTCGAAACGGACATAGAGCCGGTTGCCGCGGCCACTACCTCGGCCGATGACCTCACCCTGCTTGCGCAGCCGGGACCGCAGCGCCCCATACCGGCCATCCACACCAGACTGCTCCACC
>JBOHFW010000099.1:0-5655 GCA_050699835.1 Pseudonocardiaceae bacterium
TTCACGACACACTCGGTCGTTGCGCGGGTAGTGCTGGTGTTCGGGATGCTCAGTGGTTGTCTCGAACCCTCGGGCACGAACAGGCCACGGAAAACCGTTTAGCGCCGGACCTTGCCGGACGACCGGACAATCCCCAACGGCACCCTGACCTTGTTCGCATCAGGGAGTCGTTGTGGGTGGAACGCAGCGTGCCCCCGGTGGGAGTCGAACCCACACTGCGGCCCTTTTAAGGGGCCTGCCTCTGCCGGTTGGGCTACGGGGGCGCGCGCCTAGGGTATCCGGGCGCTAGGGCGGGTGGGATCAAGGCGTGTCAGATCAAGACGCGGCGTTGGCGCGGATGAAGTCGGCCTTCGGGTCGTTGATCTGACCCAGGGATACCACCTCGCGGCGGAACAGCAGGGCGGCGGTCCAGTCAGCCAGGATGCGCACCTTGCGGTTGAACGTCGGCATCCGGCTCAGGTGGTAGGTGCGGTGCATGAACCAGGCCACGAAGCCGGTGAGTCTGATCCCGTAGATCTCCGCCACTCCCCGGTACAGACCCAGGCTGGCCACTGATCCGGCGTAACGGTGGTGGTAGTGCCGCAAGGCCTGGCCGCAGAGATAGGCGATCACGTTCTCGGCGAGCACCTCCGCCTGGCGGACTGCGTGCTGAGCCGACGGGCTGGTGGTGGCGTTCGGGTCATCGGAGGTGAGGTCCGGCACAGCCGCGCAGTCACCGGCGGAGAAGACGTCCGGGCAGCCCACCACCTGCAGCGTCGCCCGGCAGCGCAGCCGTTTGCGGTCATCCAGCGGCAGGTCGGTCTGCTGCAGCACCGGATTGGCCTTCACCCCAGCGGTCCAGACGATGGTGTCGGCGTCGAACTCAGTGCCGTTGTCGAGGACCACGTGGCCGTTCTCCATGGTGGTAACCCGGGTATTGAGAAAGATCTCGATACCACGTTGGGTCAACCGCTTCGCGGTGTACCGGCCCAGTTTCTGGCTGACCTCGGGCATGATCCGGCCGGTGGCCTCGACCAGCACCCACCGCATGTCCGTCGGCTCGATGGTCTCGTAGTAGCGGCAGGCGTAGCGGGCCATGTCCTGGAGTTCGGCGAGCACTTCGATGCCCGCGTATCCCCCGCCGATCACCAGGAAGCTGAGCAGTTTCCGGCGCAGCGGCGCATCGATCGTGGCGTCGGCGGCTTCGAGCCGGGACAGCACATGGTTGCGCAGGTAGATCGCTTCACCGATGGTCTTGAACGCGATACCGTGCTCAGCGAGCCCAGGGATGGGCAGCGTGCGCGCGATGGAACCGGGAGCCATCACCAGCACGTCATAACCGAGCTGCTCCATGTTCCCGGCGCAGTTCTCGATGGTAGCGACCCGGTGGGCGTGCTCGACCTTGGTGACCCGGCCGCACACGACATGACAGCGCCGGAGCACCCGGCGCAGCGGGACGACGACGTGACGCGGTTCGATCGAACCCGCCGCGGCCTCAGGGAGGAAGGGCTGGTAGGTCATCTGCGTCTGCGGATCCACCACGGTGATCGACGCGTCGCCGGGGCTCAGCTTGGATTGCAGCCCCAATGCGGTGTACATCCCTACATAGCCACCGCCGACGATGAGGATGCGCGGCGGCTCCCTCGGCGCAAGACTCATACCAGCAGTATCCCCATTGCAGCCCAGACGTGCGCGGGCATTATTGAGTGATCCCGGCCAGTTGAGCCGCGCGGCGCAGCACGACGACCAGCATCGCCGGGGTGAGCCGGCCGGTGAAGGTGTTCTGCTGGCTGACGTGGTAACAGCCGAGCAGGTGCAGCCCCTCCAGGGCCACCTCGGTGCCGTGCCCGAACCGGGGCCGTGGGGTCGGCACCGGCCACCCCGAGACGCTCAGCGCGGGCAGCAGCGCCTGCCAGCCGAAGGCGCCGAGCACGACCACGGCACGCAGCGTCGGTCGCAGCAGCTGCAGCTCGCGGATCAGCCAGGGCCTACAGGCGTCGCGTTCGGTGGGCGTGGGTTTGTTCGCCGGCGGCGCGCAATGCACCGGCGCGGTGATCCGGGTGCGGTGCAGCGTCAAACCGTCACCGCGGTGGGTGGAGGTCGGCCGGTCCGCTAAGCCGACTTCGTGCAGCGCGGCGTAGAGCACGTCGCCGGAGCGATCCCCGGTGAACATCCGACCGGTCCGGTTGGCCCCGTGTGCGGCGGGCGCCAGTCCGACGATGGCCAGCGCGGCGTCAGACGGGCCGAACCCGGGCACCGGGCGTCCCCAATAGGTCTGGTCACGGTAGGCGGCCCGCTTCTCAGCAGCAACCTGCTCCCGCCAAGCGACCAGCCGCGGGCATGTCCGACACCGGGTCACCGCGTCGTCAAGCTCCCCCAATTGCTCGCGTGTCGCGCTCTCCTGCACGGTGTGTCGCGCTCTCATGGCCGCGGTGGTTCAGCCGAGACCGAGTGCGATGCCGTCGAGGATGTCGTGCTCGCTGACCACGAGCTCGGCGATGCCGGCTCGGGTGTGCAGCTCCTCGGCGAGCACTCGCACGATGAGCGCTCCGCCAGCGATGACATCCACCCGGCCGGGGTGGATGGCGGGGTTGCCGGCCCGCTGCTGATGTGTCGACGCCAGCAGGTCCTCCGCGGTGCCGCGCACCTGCGCCAGCGATAAGCGAGACAGGTGGGTGAGTTCGGCGTCGTAGACGGGTAGCTGCTGGGCAACGGCGGACAGGGTGGTGATGGTGCCCGCCACTCCGACCCACGTGCGGGCCTTGTCCACCGGCACGTCGGCGAATGCCTCGTGCAGGCTCTGCGCCGCGAACTGCTCGGCGGCGCTGACCTCGTCCAGCGTGGTGGGGTCGGAGCGCAAGTGCCGCTCGGTGATCCGGACACATCCGACATTTACCGATTGCGCCGCCGTGACCTCAGCTCGGGTGCCGTCCCACTCACCAAGCACTACCTCAGTAGACCCACCACCCACATCGACGACCACGAACGGCCCGTCGGCCGGATCAAGGTCACCGACCGCGCCGGTGAAGGACAGCCGGGCCTCCTCATCTCCGGTGATCACCTCAGCATCGGTGCCGAGGGTCTCCCGGACCATCCCGAAGAAGTCCTCCCGGTTGGTGGCGTCCCGGGCGGCCGAGGTGGCCACCATCCGAACCTGTTCGGCATCCGCGCGCCGCGCGATGGCAGCGTAGTCGGCCAGCGCCACGCGGGTGCGCTCCAAGGCCTCCGGAGCCAGCCGCCCCGTCGCGTCGACGTCCTGCCCAAGCCGGACGATGCGCATCTCCCGATGCACATCCGCGAGCCGCCCAACCCCCACATCGGCCACGAGCAACCGAATCGAGTTGGTTCCACAGTCGATTGCGGCCACCCTGACCACGCCCACCTCCCGCGGTTACTCAGCACATCCGGAGGAAAATTACTCTTCAGCACCCGACCTCGACACACCGGACAGGGGGGCGCGACACGCCGAGGGGGGTTAGACGCAGGGGCCGGGGGTCCACCAGGGGCCGATTTCGGCTAGCGCTTCGTCGCCGAAGGGGTTGATGCCGGGGCCGCGGGCTAGGGCGTGGGCTACGTGGACGTGCAGGCATTTGACCCGGTTGGGCATGCCACCGGCGCTGACCTGGGTGCCTAGCGGTTCCAGGGCGTCGCGCTCGGCCAGGTAGGACTCATGCGCGGCCCGGTAAGCAGCAGCGAGCTCGGGATCGGTGGCGAGCCGATCGGTCATCTCCCGCATGGCGCCACTGGCCTCGATCCGCCCCACTAGTCCGACCAGCCTGCTACAGGTCAGGTAATACAAGGTGGGGAAGGGGGTGCCATCGGCAAGCCGCGGGGAGGTCTGCACCACCGTGGGCAGCCCACAAGGGCAGCGGTGCGCGACCGAGCGCAGCGCCCGCGGCGGGCGACCCAGCTGTGCCGCGACAGCGTCCCGGTCGGTGGGATCGACCGGCTCAGCCACTGTTGATCGACTCCCAGAGCTGGTCGTACCACGGCTGCATCGGGGTTCGGACGCTGCTCACGGCCGCAGCAGAAGTCCCGCCGGGCGGAAGCTGGACTAGATACGGGATCTCCCCAGGTCGCACGTAGCGCAACCGCTCGCGGGCCTGCGTCTCGGTGTGCTCCGGATCGGCCAGCAGCACGCGCCGCCGCTCCAGCTCACCGATCTTGTCGGCCAGGATGTGCTGCTGCTCATACACCGCCGCCAGCTCGGCGCGCTGACCCAGGTAGGTGCGCAGCGGCACCGCCACGCTCAGCACCAGCACGCAGACCACCGCGGCGAGCGTCGCGGCGCGGCGTCCGGACGTGATGCCCACCGCGTAGCCGACCCGTACCCCCAGCGGATGGATCGGCGCCGAACCGGTAAGCGCACCATCGTGCTGGGTCGGACCGGCGTCGTCCATCGAGCCTAACCCTCCGGAGCGAACCGGGCGAACGCCAGGTCCCCGGCGTAACGGGCGGCGTCGCCGAGAGTTTCCTCGATGCGCAGCAGCTGGTTGTACTTCGCCACCCGTTCTGACCGTGCCGGGGCCCCGGTCTTGATCTGCCCACAACCGATCGCCACCGCGAGGTCGGCGATCGTGGTGTCTTCGGTCTCCCCGGAACGGTGGCTCATCATGCAGCGGTACCCGTTGGACTGAGCAAGCGCCACCGCGTCCAAGGTCTCCGACAGCGTCCCGATCTGGTTGACCTTCACCAGCAAGGCATTGGCCACCTGGCGGGTGATGCCCTCCTCGAGCCGCTCCGGGTTGGTCACAAACAGATCGTCACCGACGATCTGAACCCGGCCACCGAGCTCAGCGGTCAACCGCGCCCAGCCGTCCCAGTCGTCCTCGGCCAGCGGGTCCTCAATAGACACCAGGGGATGAGTATCAAGTAACCCGGCGTAATAGTCGATCATCTGCTCGGCGTTGCGGTCACTGCGCTCGAAGGTGTAAACCCCGTCGGTGAAGAACTCGGTGGCGGCCACGTCCAGCGCGAGTGCGATGTCTCGGCCGAGGGTGAAACCGGCCTTGTCCACTGCGATGGCGATCAGGTCCAGCGCTTCGGTAGCCGCTGGCAGGTCGGGCGCGAAACCGCCCTCGTCGCCGAGTCCGGTGGGTAGCCCCTTGCCCTTGAGCACCGACTTCAGCGCGTGATAGACCTCCGCACCCCAGCGCAGCGCTTCCCGGAACGAGTCCGCCCCGACAGGCGCGATCATGAACTCCTGGACATCGACTCCGGTATCGGCGTGCGCACCGCCGTTGAGGATGTTGAGCATCGGCACTGGTAGCACGTGTGCGTTCACGCCTCCGACATAGCGGAATAGCTCCAGGCCGCTGGACTCCGCGGCCGCCTTGGCCACCGCGAGGGAAACCCCGAGGATCGCGTTGACACCCAGCCGGGACTTGTCCGGCGTGCCGTCCAAGTCGAGCAGTTTCTGATCGACGATGCGTTGCTCGATCGCCTCAATGCCGATCAGTTCGGGCCCGATCTCATCCAGCACGGCCGCAACCGCCCGTTCGACGCCTTTGCCCAAAAAACGTTCTGGATCACCGTCACGCAGCTCCACCGCCTCGTGCCGCCCGGTGGACGCGCCGGAGGGCACCGCAGCACGGGTCAACGTGCCGTCATCTAGGGCGATCTCGACTTCGACGGTAGGATTCCCCCGCGAGTCCAGGATCTCGCGGGCTCCGATCT
>JBOHFW010000100.1:0-5510 GCA_050699835.1 Pseudonocardiaceae bacterium
GTACCCCCCAGGACGGGGTTCGCTGGCCCGGCACCCCTCGGGCAGTGCGGTGGACAGCAGACCGAGGTCCAGACCGGGCCTGGCCGCGAACCGCAGTTGCCGTTGCGCACCCGCGGTGGTCAGCTCAGCGGGGCTGCCCTGGGCCACCACCCGGCCATGGTCGATGATCACCACCTGGTCGGCTAGCGCCTCGGCCTCCTCCATCAGGTGCGTGGTGAACAGCTCGCTGACACCATCCGCGCGCAGCCGGCCGATGATGTCCCAGACCAGCCGCCGGGCCTGGGGGTCCATGCCGGCGGTGGGTTCATCGAGGAACACCACCTCCGGCCGCCCGACCAGCGCGCAGGCCAGCGCAAGCCGCTGCTGCTGGCCACCGGAGAGTCGCTTGTAGGGCACCCTGGCCACGGCGCCCAGCCCGAGTACATCGAGCAGCCATCCCACATCCAGTGGCGTTGCCGCGCAGACGGCCACCAAGTTGAGCATCTCGGTGGCCCGGACGCCCGGATAGGCGCCGCCACCCTGGGCCATCACCCCGACCCGGGGGCGCAGCGCGGCGCTGTCGGCGATCGGGTCCAACCCCAACACGCGGACCGTCCCGGCGTCCGGGCGCAGGAACCCCTGGCACACCTCGACGGTGGTGGTCTTGCCGGCACCGTTGGGACCCAGCAGCGCCAGCACGGTGGCCCGCTGCACCCGCAGGTCGAGGCCGTCCACGGCGCGGACCGTACCGAAGCTCCGAATCAGGCCGCGGACCTCGACAGCAGCCGATGACGCGGGCGGGGTCACGATTACAGAGCCTAGGTCGAGCCGCCGGATTGGGAAGTACTGGCCCGCCGCGTTCCCGCCTCAGCGGCGCACCGCCGCCCGCAGGACCGCGGATAACCTGGGAGTGCGCCCGCGGACCAGCAACAGTGGCACGACCAGGGTGGCTGCCGCTGCCGCGATCGCTGAGGGCAACACCCAAGCCCGGAACAGAAAGTCCGAACCCGTCGGCGCCACGACGACGGCCAGGATCGCGCAGGCCACCGTTGCGGTGATGCGAAACGCCGGGTGGGTCGCGGAGGCCGCCAACGGGATCACCGCCCACAGCAGGTACCACGGATGCACCACCGGCCCCAGCAGAACTACGGCGCCCAGCCCTATCCCGATCCCCGCCAGCGGTTCGAGGCGTCCCCGCCAGCAGCGCCACAGCAGCAGCAGGCAGACTCCGCCAGCTACGGCCAGCCCGGTAAGGCGGACCAGGGAGAGCACCGAGGTGGTGTGGTCACCCAATCCGAGCAGGGTGCCAAGCCACCCGGCCAGCAGGCCGAGCTCGGTCACCACGGACATCCAGCTGCGTACCACGTTGGGTGTGCCCAGTGCCCCCGTCCAGCCAAAGCCCAGACCCGTGCCCAGCCCAATCGCCACGGTAGTAGCCACGGCGACCCCACCGACCGCCGCGGCGGCCCACCCCAGATCGCGTAGCCGATCACCCTGTGCCCGATCACCCCGTGCCCGATCACCCCGTGCCCGATCACCCCGATGCCGGGCGTACCACACCACCACGAAACCGAGGGCCAGCACCGCGGGAACCTTCACCTGAGCCGCGGCCGCGATCAGCGCGGTCCCGCCGAGCAGCTTCGGTCCCACGGCGGGCCGGCGGAGCACCAGCTCAAGGCCGACCAGCAGCAGACCGATCATGAGCGCCTCGTTGTGCACCCCGCTGACCAGATGGAATAACACTAAGGGATTCGCCGCGCCCAGCCACAGCGCGAACACCGGCGAGACACCCGCCCGGCGGGCCAGCCTGGGCAGCGCCCAGATGATCATCACCAGGCCGGCGACCGCGAGGATGCGGTGCAGCAGCACGCCGAGCACCACATTGTCCCCGCCGATCCAGTCGATCGGCCGACCCAGGCTGAGGAACAACGGGCCGTAAGGCGCCGGTGTGTTGCGCCAGATCGTGGGGATGCCCCGGACCAGGGGATGGTCCACACCAAGTGCATCAGCCGGACCAAGCACATAAGGGTCCAACCCGCGGTTGACCATCGCGCTCTGCGCCAGGTAACTGTAGACGTCCCGGCTGAACATCGGCGGCGCGACCAGCAGCGGCACCGCCCACATCAGCATCACGCGGTCCAGTTGGGCCCGTGAGATCAGCCGAGCCCGTCCCGGAGCAGCGAGTGCCCCCAGCCACAGCCAGGCCAGGACCACCATGGCAATACCGGTATAGGCCACCGCCAGCGACGCGGTGGGCATCCGGGTGAACAGGCCCAGCACTGGACGGCCGACCACCGGGTTACCCAGCACCGGAGCCGTCCCCGCGCCGAGTGACCCGAGCCCCATGAGCAGCGCGCCGGCAGTACCGAACCGGCGCACCGTGTCGAGCTGCCGGGTTTCGGCCGGCTCCAGGCCGGCGCCGCCGGGCGAACCCCCCGAGCCGACCGGCGGTTCAGGCTCGGGCTGAGGTGTCGCTCCATCCCGAAGCTTCCCGGCTACCACGCCGGGAAGGGTAACCGGGCTGGGTGGTGCTCCCTCGCGTGCTGTCCGACCGGCGCCCGTGCGCCGGGAGCCGCTCGGTGGTCACGTGGGCTCTGTCGTCTGGATGAGCTGCTGGTAGGTATGCCGGATGCCTGTCTCGGCGCTGATACCTGGGAGCCAGTTAAGCTCGAAGGCCGCCTTGGCGGAGTCGAGTGCGCTGTGCCGCGGTTCACCGGCCCTGGCAGGGGCGAAGGTCGGCTCAATAGCTGTCCCGGCGGCGGCGTTGATGACATCGAGGAGATCGACAACGGCGGTCGCGACACCAGTGCCGATGTTGAACACGGTCTCATCGCCGGCGTAGTCAGCCGCAGCGAGGAAAGCCTCCACGATGTCGTCGACGTAGACGTAGTCCCGGGTCTGCTTACCGTCACCGTAGACGGTAGGAGTCGTACCGCGAGCGATGTGGCCGCAGAAGATGGCGACCACTCCGGCTTCGCCGTGTGGGTCCTGCCGGGGGCCGTAGACATTAGCCAGCCGAAGAGCGACGTGATGTCCGGCGTGAAGTCGATTGAACAACATGAGGTACTGCTCAGCGCAATACTTCGAGATCCCATACGGAGCCAGGGTCGTGGGTGGGCAGGTTTCCGAGGTGGGCAGGGGAACACCGTCGCCGTACATTGCGCCGCCGGTGCTGGCCAGGATCAGCCGAGCCTCGACGGCGGTAGCGGCGCCCAGGAGGATCAGCGTCCCCACCGTGTTCGTGGTGGCATCGGACACCGGATTGGCCAGCGAAGAGCGGACATCGATCTGGCCCGCCAGGTGGTAGATCACATCTGGCTGATAGCCGACCACGACGTCGGTGACTTCGCGGGCGTTGCCGATATCGACGACATGCAACGCCACATCGCCGGGAATGCGGTCGCGGTGACCCGTGGACAGGTCGTCCACCACGGCGACATGGTGACCGTCAGCGACGAGCCGGTCAACCAGGTGCGAGCCGATGAACCCCGCACCCCCGGTGACAAGTGCGCGCACCGACGCACCCTATCTGCCCCTGAACGCTCTCATGGATGCTCCTTCTGGCCGATGGCTTCGCTGATGGAGGTGTAACCCGCCTGGCGGGCACGCCGGGCCAGACCTAAGTGAATGCGACGTGGCCAGAGCGGCCCGCCGTAGACGAAACCGGTGTAGGCCTGGACGAGCGTCGCGCCGGCCTGGATACGCGCCCAAGCGTCGTCGGCGGTCTCGATCCCGCCCACAGCCACCAGCACCAGCCGATCTCCCACCCGCGCGCGCAGCCGGCGCAGCACCGCGAGAGAGCGGTCCTTCAGCGGGGCACCGGACACCCCTCCCGGACCGATGGCCTCGATCTGTGCCGTGCCACTGACCAGCCCGTCCCGGGAGATCGTGGTGTTGGTGGCGACGATCCCGTCCAGCCCGAGTTCCAACGCGAGCTCGGCCACCGCGTCGATGTCCTCGTCAGCCAGGTCAGGGGCGATCTTGACCAGCAGCGGCAGTCGCTGTGAGCTGGCTTCGTCCAGCGCCGCGCGGACGCTCAGCAGCAGTGGCCGGAGGTGCTCGACGGCCTGGAGGTCGCGCAGCCCTGGCGTGTTGGGTGAGCTGACGTTGACCACGAGGTAGTCCGCGACGTCTGCCAGCAGCGTGGCGCTGGCCACGTAGTCGGCGACCGCCTCGGACTCCGGGACGGTCTTCGTCTTGCCGATATTGACCCCCACCGCGACACCCCGACCCCGACCCCGAGCTCGGCGGCGGGCGCGCAGGCGCTGGCCGGCGGCCGCCGAGCCGACATTGTTGAATCCCATCCGATTCACCAGGGCCCGATCGGTCACCAGGCGAAACAGCCGTGGCGGCGGGTTGCCCGGCTGCGGTTGCGCCGTCACGGTGCCGATCTCGACAAAGGCGAACCCCAGTGCGCCCAGTGCATCGGCACCCACGTCGTCCTTGTCGAAGCCTGCCGCCAGGCCGAGCGGCCCCGGGAGATCCAGTCCGAGCGTGCGAACTCGCAGCAGAGGGTCACGAGGGACCAGCCAGCGGCGCAGCGTCCATCCCAGCCCCGGAACCGCCATCACCGCGCGGATCAGCCCGAAGCCCAGATGGTGCGCCGTCTCCGCGGGGAGGTGCCGAAAGAAGATCGAGAACAGCAGCCGGTACATGGCCTTCCACGGTTCAGTCAGCGACGAGCAGCCCGGAGCTAGCGAACCACGACATGGACACCGCATCTCACCCGAGCCGGATCAAGACAGCCGCTGCCGGGCGACACGTGTTGTGGGCCAGCCGGGAATTACGTAACATGGATGTTGTGAAAAACGTCGGTGCTGATCGTCGCACCCGCGAGTCGGTGGCACGGATGGTGCTAGAGCATGGGCCAGTGACCGCCGCGCAGGTCGCCGACTCGCTGGGGCTGAGCGCCGCCGCCGTGCGCCGCCACCTGGACGCCCTGCTCGCCGACGGGCAGGCCAGCTACCGCTCGGCGCCGCGCCGAGGTCCCCGTGGCCGGGGGCGTCCGGCCAAGGTGTTCCTGCTCACGGCCGCCGGTCGGGCACAGTTCGAGCACACCTACGACGATCTGGCGGTCGCGGCACTGCGCTTTCTGTCCGAGCGCGGCGGTGAGCAGGCGGTCCGGTCGTTCGCTGAGCGTCGGATGACAGATCTGGTCGGCCGGCACCGGGCCGAGGTGATCGCCGCGGCCGACCCGGTTGCGCGCGCGCAGCTCCTGGCAGTGGCGCTGAGCACGGAGGGTTACGCTGCGTCAGCGGAGCATATCGGCGCTGGGGCGCAGTTGTGCCAGCACCATTGCCCAGTCTCGCACGTCGCGGCGGAGTTTCCGCAGTTGTGTGAGGCCGAGACGGCGGCCTTCGCCGATCTGCTGGGTGTCCATGTGCAGCGGCTGGCCACCATCGCCCGCGGCGACGCGGTATGTACGACATACGTTCCCGAGGCCCGGTCGCCGCACGGCGCCCGGACGACTGATCCCACCACAAAAAACCGGATGGAGGCGTCTCGGCATGACGACTGCTCCTGAGCAGGAC
>JBOHFW010000101.1:0-3172 GCA_050699835.1 Pseudonocardiaceae bacterium
ACGCAGCACCCGCTGGGCCTCGCGAACC
The DNA here is from genome assembly GCA_050699835.1 of Pseudonocardiaceae bacterium. Classification (GTDB taxonomy): domain Bacteria; phylum Actinomycetota; class Actinomycetes; order Mycobacteriales; family Pseudonocardiaceae. The sequence continues at coordinate 29 of JBOHFW010000101.1, forward strand.
TCGGCCCGGGTGAACATGTACTGGATGACCGCCTGCAGGGCGGCCGCGACGCCGATACCGATCAGCACCAGCTTGTGCCCGGCGCTGCTGCCCGCGACCAGCCGGACTCCCACCGCGACCCCGACCGCGCCGAGCACGGCGACCACGGAGACCGCCGTGCCCTGCATCCCGACGAGCACGATGGCCACGACCGCCGCCGCGCTGGCGCCGAGGCTGATCCCGATGATGTCCGGGCTCGCGAGCGGGTTGCGCAGCGCGGTCTGGAAGATGGCGCCGGACACGCCGAAGGCCACGCCCACCAAGACGCCGAGCACCGCGCGGGGCAGCTTGGCCTCCATCACGATGTACGACGCGCCGGGGATATCGGTGCCGGTGAGGCAGACTGACCTGCCTACGCTGCCTTGTGTGGCTGAGATGCGTGGTGGGTGGCGGACGTTCGGGGAGAGGACGGTTTATGACAACCGGTGGGTGCGGTTGGGGTTGGTGGATGTGGAGGCGCCGAACGGGGAGCGGTGGGAGTACCACGTGGTGCACTTGGACCGGATCGCGGTGGCGCTCATCGTAGATGATCAAGATCGGGTGCTGATGTTGTGGCGGTATCGGTTCGTGACCGGGCAGTGGGGGTATGAGCTGCTTGGGGGGATGGTGGACGCGGGGGAGGATGCGGCGGGGACAGCGGCCCGTGAGGCGGAGGAGGAGAGCGGCTGGCGTCCGGTGGGCGAGCCGGAGCACTTGGTGAGTTTCGAGCCGCTCCCGGGGCAGGTGACAGCTCCGGTTGACGTGTTTCTGTGGCGGGAGACTGAGCGGATCGGCGCGCCGACCGACACTGAGGAGGTAGGCCGGGTGGAGTGGGTTCCGCTGTCGCAGATACCGGAGCTTGCGCAGCGCCAGCAATTGCTGGGGTCGGGGACGCTGGTTGCGTTGTTGTACTACCTGGCTTTACGCGGCGGTGCCGTTGCCGCCGGGTAGTACGAGGTGGTTGAGCCGTCGTTGGTGCCGGTCGGACTTGATCTGGGCGGCGAGGCGGCGGGCCTGCTGTGCGTAGGCGAGGGCGGCGTCGCGGTCCCCGGCGGCGGCGTGGGCGTGGGCGAGATCGACGAGGAGACCTGTGCGGGCCCGGACGAAGTCAGCCGGGAGACGTGTAAGAGCGTCGGTGAGTTGGTCGATGGCGTCGGGTGCACCGAGGCGTGCCAGGGCGTTGCCGCGCCAGCGATCGAGATGGGAATCGCCCAGGAACAGGAACGGCAGCGCGGGGTCGGCGGGGAGCAGGCGGGAGGCGGTGTCGAAGGCTCGCCGGGCGTCGTCAGCGTGAGCGGCGACGGCGAGGGTTTCGCCGTGGGCGGCGGCGAGCCAGGCCGCGAGTAGAGGCGTAGCTGTGCCGTTGGCGATGCTGCGTGCGTGGGCGAGCTGGTCGACGGCGGCGGTGGTCTCGTCGAGGTCGATGAGGACGAAGGCTTGTTCGGCGGTGGCGTGGGCGAGCAGGGCGGGGGATTCGGCTTCGCGGGCGGCGGCTTTGGCGCGTTCGTAGTGCGTCCATGCTTGGCCTACGGCAGCGCGGTCGAGGGCTTGCCATCCGGCCAGCGTGGACGCTTCCACCAGGACCCCGGCCAGCGCGGGTCGTTGCGGTCCGGCACGGTAGGTCAAGAGGTGGTGCACCTGATCGATCTGGGTGCGGAGCTGGTCAAGTTGGGTGAGTGCGCCGAATTGCCGGTCAACGTGGCGAGCGTGGTCAACCTGGTGGCGGAAGACCTCGACGGTTGCGCGATCGACGGTGCGGGCCACGGCGAGCCGGGCGCGGAGTTCCGTGGCTTCGGGGTCTTCCTCGGGTTCGGCGGGGAAGCCGAGTTCGGCGTTGGTGCGGCCGTAGATCTCGCGGAATAACCGCCGGTAGATCTCGCTGGGTTGCTCTTTCCCGTTCTCCCATCTCGATAGCTTGGTCTTCAGGCTTGCCTTGTTCGCGATTGGCAGGCGCAGCGCATCAGCGCGTCGGGTGAGGAGATCGATCACCTGAGCTGCGGTGTAGCCGAGCTGGCGGCGCACGGCCTGCAGGGATGTCACCATGGACCGTTCCGACTCGGATTAAATCGGCGCTGACCTGCGTGGTTAATGATGGTTAATGGACCCCTCGTTAACCGGTGACAATTACGAAGCGACCCCTGTTGGCTGTTTCGTAGTGCCATGCAAGAAATCACCGACACCGCGAATGGCTGGTCACCGGTTGGTTTAGCCATCGCGGGCCGCCAGCTCGTCCAGGCGCCGTTCGATGGCCGCGAGGCGCCGGTCGATCGAGGTCAGCCGGGCCGTGACTGGATCCACGGGCGAGGCGGCTGGTTGTCCGCGCTCGGGCGGGGTGTGGCCGCGCAGCACGGCGTCGAGGTGCTCGGGGTGCCAGCCCAGGGCCAGCGAGAGCGCTTCGAGGGTGCGGGCACTGCGGCGGCGCTGGGTGGTGTTGCGGTGCAACTCGCGCACGATCGCGACCGAGACCTGGGCGCGTTCAGCCAGCTCGCGTTGCCGCCAATTGAGCTCGGCAAGCCGTGTATCGATCGCTGCCGCGACCGCCGCCCAGTTCTGAGCCACCTATTCCTCCGCGCTCCGCCCTAAGCGCCGAAGAGTAGCCCGACGTGTCGTTTCGGTAATTCCACACACCATCAAGCACTGAAATCAGTGCACGTATCAGATGACATCATGCTTTCAATCGAAGGGTTTCGTTATGGACAGCGCTACCAAGAACACTGAGCGCCCGGCGTTCTACACCGTCCCGGAGGCCGCTCGCGTGCTCCGGGTAACTCCGGCGACGATTTACCGCGCCATCCGGGAGGACGCCTTCCCCGCCGTGCGCATCCGCACCCGCTATGTCATCCCGGCCAGCGCCGTGGACCAGCTGGCCGCTGAGGCCGCCGAGTCCGGCGCATGCGTGGACGTGGCCGCGATGGCCGCGCAGCGGCGCGCCGCCCGCGAGATGGCCCGCGGAGGTGCGCCGCGGTGAACCACACCGATCCCGTGGATTACGAGGGACTGACCGCCGGGCTCGATCGGTGGCAGCGGGTCCCGACCGAGGTCCTGCGAGAGGTGGTGATGCGCCGGGGCCTGTGCCTGTGGGGTCTCTGGCCCGAGGTGGAGCCGGACTGGGATGACTGCGCGCGC
>JBOHFW010000102.1:0-7088 GCA_050699835.1 Pseudonocardiaceae bacterium
GCGCGGGCCTCATCGGCCTCACCCAGGCCGCTGCGGTGCTCGTTTTCGGCGAGCTGATCCAGGATCCGGTCGATGGCCTGGGCGCGCTCGCCGGTGAGCGCCTCGTCCTCGACCAGCACCCGGACCCGGATCAGACCCGCCTCGATCGCGGCCAGCACCCGCCGCTGACCGGTCCGCACCACCAGGCGACCGGACTCCTCCCGGCGCACCGGGATGGGCTGACGGACACCGCGCTCGGCGATGTCGGCGACGAAGCCCTTGTCCAGCGCCACGTCGGTGCGCACATTGTCGCGGATCACCAGCTCCCGGGGATCGACCCACAGCAGCTCGCTGTCCTCGACGGCGACTTCGGGGGATCCGGGTGCCCGCTGGTCGCAGAGCTCGTCGTGCTCCGCTGCGGTCTCGGCTGCGCTCATCGTTGTTTCTCCTGTTCGTGATGGGAACCGGAAGCCTCTTGGCTCCGGGGTTGGACGAGATCGACGCGGGCGGGCCGGCGCCGACCGGCACGCTGCGCGGACATCGGGCCATCGAAGTGGCCTGCCGATGGGCCGTGCTGGCCCCGAGACAGGGTCAGAACGGCGGCTCGAACTCGGTGAGGGTGCTCAGCAGGGGAGTCATGCCGGGCGGGGTGAGCCCCCGGACGTAGTACTCGGTCAGCTCGTCGTCGAGACCCCGCTGGTAGGCGAGGTACTCCTGGTCGGACATCAACGACAGGTCCACGGGGTGCAGGTGGGTGCTGGTCAGGACGGTCATCGGGGCCTCCGGGTCTCGGGCGGGGGGAACGCGGCCCCGGCCTCAGCACGCCGTGGTGGGGTCCCGCAGGGACGGCGGGGGTTCCGGCTGGCCCATCCCGGTGTGATCGCCCACTCCAACCGGCAGCCGAACGACCCACCGCACGCGATCTCACCGGGATGGGTCGGCCGGGTTCATCGCCGCCCGCCCCGCCACGGTGTGCTGACCTTCGGGCGGTCCACCCGACCGAGACCCGGAGGCTGCCCCCATCCGGGACCAGCGCTCGCGACACAGCACAAGCGGCCTCCGAAGCAACCCAGCTCAGACCCCGAGCGGAGTGGTGCGGCACCTGCACGGCCCAGACGCGAACGCCTGGACCGGTGAGGGGTTGGCCGGTGCGCCGGCCCCGGCACCGGGATCACCAGCTCATCGCGGTGACCAAGACGGCCAGAGCCAAGAAGACCGACCACGTCGTGGGCAGGTGCGCGGTGCAACCACCGATCGATACCGTCGGCGACCATGGAGGGGATGCAACGGGTCGCGATCATCGGCTGCGGGGGTAGCGGCAAGACCACCATCAGCTGCCGCCTCGCGGCCGCGATCGGCACCACGGCCACCCACCTGGACGCCGTCTACTACGACGACGAGTGGAGCACGCTGCAGCCCGAGAAGTTCGCCGCGGTGCAAGAGGAGCTCGTTGCCGCCGACACCTGGGTGATCGAGGGCAACTACGCCGCTACCCTGCCCATCCGGCTCCAGCGAGCCACCCACGTGATCTTCCTGGACCTGCCCGCCACCACCTGCCTGTGGGGCATCGCGCAACGCCGCTGGCGCTACCGCGGCGGGCAGCACGACACCACAGGCGTGTACGACCGGATCACCTGGGGTTTTCTCACCTACATCTGGGGCTACCGCCGCGAGATGGCACCCCGCGTACGCGCCCTGCTCACCGAGCACGCCGACCACGCCCAGGTCCACATCGTCCGATCCCGCGGCGCCGCCAATCAGCTCACCGAACAACTCCATTGCGACGCCCAGTGTCGGGTGTCTTGGGTAGCCTCCCCGGGCTACGACGAACGTGAGTGAGGGCGGTGGCCGGCCAGCTTGGGCGAGACGTTGAAACCGGCTACCGCGTCCACCAGGACCGGGGCCGGGACGATGGTGCCGTTGGTCTCGACCTCCACCCGGCGCCCCGCGGCGGCCAACCCGGTGACCAGCGGCACCAGCAGGTCTTGCTGCAGCAGCGGCTCGCCACCGGTGATCACCAACAGCTCCGTCGGGTAGCCCAGTGCCCAGTCCAGGATGTCGGCCGCGGTCAGCCGGCGCGTCTCGGCCCCGACGTCGAACCGCTGCCAATCCCAGGTGTAGGGGGTATCGCATCTCGGGCAGGACAGGTTGCACCGCGACAAGCGCACGAACAGCGCCTGCCGACCACAGCTGGGCCCCTCCCCTGCAACGTGGGCCCGAACGTCTCCGCCACCAGCAGCGGCCGCTCCCACACCACGCCGGTCACGGCCGGTCCGGTGCGTACTCGGCGAACGTCGACGCGGTCTCACAGACGCGCACCGCGGCGACCCTCACACCAGGTGGCAGACGTGGCGCCGGTTCCTCCGGCGCGGTGGCGGCGGGGGTCGTTTCCGCCGATCCGGCAGAAATGCGCACGTTCGGCGTGCTTCGCGTGCTATTGGATTCCGCATCTGGCGGCGAGTGCGCGTAGTTCGGGGTTGGTGCGTCCGGATATGAGGAGTCCGGAGAGCAGGGCGCGGACGGCGGGGCGGGTGTGGGTTTCCTCGGGGGCGTGGTGTTCGGCGGAGAGCAGCGCGCGGGTGCAGTCCTCGCGTTTGCCCCAGTGGCCAAAGGCTGTGGCGAGGTCGGTGTAGTAGCGGGCCCGGCGTTCCAGTGTGGGAAGGGTCTGGGGCACGATTTTGCGGGCGGCGGCTATGGCGGCGCTGGGGTCGCCGGCGGAGTTCTCGGCGGAGATCCGGTGCAGTTGCACGGTGGTCGGGTTGAAGCCGCCGCCGTGGTCGCGGAGCAGGGTGGCGCCACCGAGTTCGGTGGCGATGGCCGCGGCGTGGTCGGTGAGATGGCGCATGCCCTGCTGGTCACCGGTGCGCGCGAGGGTGTAGGCGGCGGATTGGATGAGCAGGCCGCGTTGGGCGGTGTGAGAGGGCCCGCCGCCGCGCAGGTCCGGGTGGTCGGCAGCGGTCAGCGCAATGGACAGGGCCTGGGCGTGCCGACCGGCTTTGCGGGCCAGGACCGCCAGGTTCCTGGCGGCCTCGGCGGCGATGAGCGGATGGCCGGCTGCGTCGGCGGTGACTCGGGCACGGTCGGCGGCCATCCAGCCGAGTTGCTGGTCGTCGAGTTTGATCAGCATGCGGGTGGTCAGGAGGTACACCTGCGCGAGCAGTGCGTGGTGATCGGGGTCGCCGTCGTCTGCGGTGAGCGCGTGTCCGGCGCAGATCAGCTGTGGCAGGTGGCTGGCGAGGTTGCGGTAGCGGCAGGCGTGGAAGTCGGCGAGGGCGCTGGCCAGGTGGACGCGGAGCCGGTCGGGTGGTAGCGGGGTGGTGGTGCGCAGGCCCAGCATCGCGTCGCTGACTCGTGCGATGAGAAGCTCGCCCACGGCGGTGTCGCCGGCTGGTGCGGCGCTGCCGTTGAGCAGGGGGAAGCCCGCGTTGGTGGCGGCCGTCACCACCAGACTGGTTATCAGTTGCCGTCGCCGCACCGGGTCCTCACCCTCCTCCGGTCGGAGTCCGGTGGCCACCCTAGGCGGGGGTAAGCGGGGGTAGGCGTTGCCTGTGCTGATCGCGTTTTCGTGTCGCCGCTCGGGGCGTGGCGGAACCGGGGCGAGGCCCAGGCGCTGGGGTGGGATCCTGAGCGCGTCAGCGAAACATCGGAGCACGGTGACGTCGGTCAGGGGCGAGCTGCCTCGCTCGTAGCGGGAAACCTGAGCCGCGGAGTAGCCGGCCCGGTTCCCGAGCTGGGCCTGCGTCAGCCCTTGGGCTAGCCGGGCGCTGCGCACGATCGCTCCGGGATTCGTTTTCCCGCTCTCTGCGGCAGTCGCCCGTGCTCGGCCTCCTGCATCCATGGACCACCCCGTCGGTAGCCGGGCACAGCGCGCCCGCTCCACCGTAGTGGCGCCGGGCCTAGCGGGCTATCGGCTTTGCGTGATGTGCAAAACGGTTTGCGGCCTGCGACAGCGCCTCTCCCGCCGGACTGCGGGATGAGGCTTCCTGGGATGCGCTCACCGAGGAGGCGATGCAGGTTGCCCAAGCACGTGCTGTACCTGCTCAACATCTCCAACCCCGATCGGCTGGCTGCCAAGCCACCCTGCTGACCACCGAACGACGCTCCCTGGTGGGTGAAGCACTACAAGTACGACGCCAAGAAGAAGGCCGTGGTTCCTGGGCCCGTTGTTGCTGCTGTCCAGCACCGTGCGCCGCATCCATACGGTTCACCGCGCCTAGGTCCTCATCGCCCCAGCGGCACCGGCGCCGAATGCCCGCTGCTCCTGGGACGCCGGGTGAAGGGAACTCCTATGCAGCAGACGCCGTCGGATACAACCTCTCCGCCCGTCCCGTCGCTCGCGAGCCCCGGCCTTGGCCGCAGCATCTGGTTGGTCACGCCTGGGGCGTCTCCCGGCCGGTTCGCGACGGCGGCCGAGTCGGGTGCTGATGTCACCCTGCTGGATCTGGAGGACTCCGTGCCCCAGCCGCGCAAGGACGAGGCCCGCAGCGACGTGTTGCGCTTTCTGCGCCGCGATGGCCAGGACGAGGGCAGCTCCTCGGCGATCGTGGGGGTGCGCGTGAACGCCCCGGATACCCTCCACGGTCTGAAGGACCTCACCGGGCTGGCGGAGCACGGCCTGTGGCCGGCACTGCTGCTGGTTCCGAAGGTGGAGTCTGCCCGCGACATCGAACTCGTCTCACGGATCATGGGCGACTCCCCAGCGCCGTCCCAGGTCTGGGCGCTGATCGAATCCCCGCGGGCGATTCAGAACCTGACCAGTATCCTGCGTGCCCCGGAGCTCGCCGGGGTGGTGTTCGGGGCCGCCGACTACGCGGCCGAGGCCGGATGCAAGATCACGAGCAGGGCCGTGTGGTACCCGCGGGTGATGCTCGCCGCCGCGGCAGCCACGGTCGGCCTGCCCGCGGTCGACTCCCCGTACTTCAGCCTGCACGACCCGGACGGGCTGCGGCGGGAGGCCGAAGAGGCCGCGGAGCTCGGGTTCGTCGGCAAAGTCGCCATCCACCCCGCGCAGCTTCCCGTGATCCAGGCTGCGTTCCAGCCGAGCCAGGGCGACCTGGAGGCCGCACGCGCCCTCATCAGTGCCGCCGACGCCGCCGACGGCGCGATCACCACCGTCGACGGCGCGATGGTGGGCCCGCCGATCGTCGTCGCAGCCCGCGCCCTGACCGCCCGAGCGAGCCAGAAGCCCGCCCTCCACGCTTCTCACGGAGTCCGATCATGAGTAACGCCCTCCCGCAGGGATTCCGCCAGGTCGGAGAGAACCGGGTCCGCGAAGTCGTCGGGCTCGGCCTTGATGAGTTGACTGTCGGCCTGGTCATCGAGCACCGGCCAGCCCGGACCGTGACCGAGGCCGAGCACGTCCAGGTCCTCGCGCTGATGGGCAACGAAGCCCCCGTCCACTCGGACATCGAGTTCTGCCAGCGGGCCGACCGCGACCAGGTGTTGGTCTGCGGCATCCTCACCCTCAACATCGTGCTCGGCATGACGGTCCGTTCCACCAGCGGCATGACCAGCGGCAACCTCGCCCTGGACGAGGTGCGGTTCGAGCACCCCGTTCATGTAGGCGACACCCTGCGGGCCCAGAGCACGGTCCTGGCCGCCCGGCACTCCAACAGCCGTCGTGACCAGGGGATCGTCACCTGCCGGATCGAGGGCCACAACCAGCACAACCGGCGGGTTCTCAGCTGCACCCGCACCTTCTTCGTCCCCGCTGACCCCGGTGCCCTGCGCGACACCACCGGTTACTAGAGACGCCACCGGTTACTAGAAGGGATGAGGAGCACCGTGGCCGCTTCAGCACTGGCCTTCGCGGAGGCCGATGACGAACTGTGGCACGAGTACGACCTCCTGGCCCGGCGCGCCTACGGCCAGCCGGTGGAAGACATCACGCGCCTGGGCCCGCACGCGGACCGGCGCGTGGCCCTGCGCGGCGGAAAGGTCGTCGCCGGCGGCTTGGGCATGCTGATTCCGCAGTGGTTCGGCGGTCGGCCCGTGCCCAGCGCCAGCATGGCCTGCGGATGCGTGGCCCCGGAGGAGCGCGGCGGGCAACTCGCGGCCCGCCTGACCGTCGAGCGGCTGCAACCGCTGCGGGAGCAGGGCGCGGTTCTCGCCACGCTGTGGACTGCATCCACCGGCTACGTGCGCCGGATGGGCTGGGAAGCACCCGCCCCGGTGTACTCGTGGACGGTGCCCACCGACGAGCTGCGGCGACGGTTCGACGAGTCGGATGTCGAGATCCAGCACGGCGAGACTGCGCAGCTTCCCCCGCTGCGGGACACCCTGGCCGCGCGGTGGAACGGCACGTGGCAGCGCCCCGCCTGGTGGGTCGACTGGCAGCAGGCGCAGCACCCGGGCCTGAGCACCTATCGGTTCGGTCCGCCTGGCGAAGAGCCGACCGGGGTGCTGTCGGTGGCCGGCGAGTGCCACCCCGTCGAGGGGCGGCGACTGGTGGTCCACGACTTCTGGGCCGCCGACTACTCCACCGCATCCGCGATGTTCGCCTTCCTCGGCTGGCACAACAGCCGGATCCCCACCGTGGCGTTCCAGCGCACCGGTTTGCCGCCCGGTCCGCTGCTACTGCACCAGCTGCACCGCTCCGGCGCCGCGGCGGCGCGGTCCTGGCACCCATGGATGGTGCGGGTCCTGGACCTGCGCCGCGCGGTGGAGCTACGCGGCTGGCCGGAGGGTGTCGACTTCGTGCTCCCGCTCGACGTCGTGTCCGAGAACGGCCAGGAGGCCCAGCGCTACACCCTGCGGATCGCCGAGGGCCGCGGGGAGTTGACGCCCGGCGGCGGCGCTGCCCACCTGATCTTGACCAGAGGCCAGTTCGCGATCTGGTACGCGGGCGGGTACCGCAGCGCGGCCTCGGCCGCTTTGGCCGGAGTCGACGGTGACCCTGCCTCGATCGCGCGGCTCTTGATGGCCACCGGCGACCGGGAGCCGTGGCTGGCCGATTACTTCTGACCGGCAACTCCCGGCACGGCACCACTTCGCGCTCGTGCCCACCGCCCCCACCTCGCCGTTGAGCCGGCGGAAGGAGACCGACCCTGACGCGAAGTTCACCGCGACGCCGCGCGGATCCAAAGCACCCGCCCCGGCCGCGGGCGGCA
>JBOHFW010000103.1:0-1727 GCA_050699835.1 Pseudonocardiaceae bacterium
CGCCAGGACATGGGCCGCGGGCATCGCGTCTGCCAGCGCGACCCAGGCCGGAGTTGATCCAGACCTGCATACCAGGGTCGCGACCAGGGCGTACGGATCAGCACCATCGGCCCACTCGGCGATCTCCAACCCGAGCTCGAGCACAGGGGTACCGTCCAGCTTCGGCCGTTCCAACGCGGGGACCACCACAGCCGGGTCGCCCTCAGCGGGCAGGACCAGGCAGGTCAGCCGCTCATGGGACTCGCCGCCTACCCCCAGCAGGTAGCGCAGGTCCGGGCCAGGTGTGAGTAACAGCGCATCCAAGCCCGCGACCTGGGTGGCGGCGCGAGCCCGGGCCAGACGGGCGGTGAGTGTATTGAGCGGTGCGGGCATATCAGCAAGCCTACGACCCGCGCCTGCGGGCACGTGGCAGGCTCTGCGCACATGGACGCGCCCCTGCTGCTGCTCGACGCCGCGAGCCTGTACTTCCGGGCCTACTACGGCGTCCCGGAGTCGATCACCGCCCCGGACGGCACCCCAGTGAATGCGGTGCGCGGCTTCACCGACATGCTCGCCCGGTTGATCGAGTTGCGCCGCCCGTCCCGCCTGGTCGTGTGTCTGGACCTGGACTGGCGACCGGCCTTCCGGGTGGCCGCGATTGCCTCCTACAAGGCGCACCGGGTCGCCGAGCAGGCCCCGCCCGGGGCTCCCGACATCGAGGAAGTACCCGACACGTTAACCCCGCAGGTTCCGCTGATCCTCGAGCTGCTGGCCGCTGCCGGGCTGGCCACCGCGGGCGCGGTGGGGTACGAGGCCGATGACGTGATTGGCGCGCTCGCCGCAGCCGAGCGCCGTGACCCGGTCGAGGTGGTCAGCGGTGACCGGGACCTGTTCCAGGTGGTGCGCACCGAGCCGACCCCGGTGCGGGTGTTCTACGTCGGGCGGGGGCTGACCAAAGCGGAGGTGATCGGCCCTGCCGAGCTCGCCACGCGCTACGGGCTGCCGGAATCCCACGCCGGTCCTGGCTATGCAGACCTCGCCGCGCTGCGCGGTGACCCCTCCGACGGGCTGCCCGGAGTGCCCGGCATCGGGGAGAAGACCGCGGCTACTCTGATCAGCCGGTTCGGCTCGGTGGAAAGCCTGCTGGCGGCGCTCGATGATCCCCGCTCGGCGCTCGCCTCGGGAATCCGGATCAAACTGCGAGCGGCCCGGGACTACCTGGAGCTGGCGCCCACCGTGGTGCGAGTGGCCACTGACGCCCCGGTGCGCCAGGACCGCGACGACACGCTGCCCACAACTCCCGCCGACCCCACGGCGCTCACCACGCTCCAGCGCACCTGGGGCCTGGGCACCGCGGTGGACCGTCTCGTCGCAGCGCTGGCGGCTCAGCGTTGACCTGCGTCCTCGGAGAGCAGGTCACTGGCCTTCTCCCCGATCATCATGATCGTGATGTTCGGATTGACGGCGGGCAGGAAGGGCATGATCGAAGCGTCCGCGACGCGCAACCCGGCCACACCCTTGACCCGAAGCCGGGGGTCCAGCACAGCCGCCGGGTCGTTGCGGGCACCCATCCTCGCCGTGCCAGCGAGGTGGTAGACGGTGTTGTGCGTCTTGCGGATGTACTCGATCAGCTCGCCGTCGGTGACCACGCCCGCACCGGGCGCCAACTCGCGGTCGATCCAGCCCTGCAACGCTGGCTGCGACGCGATCCGGCGGGCCAGCTTGAGCCCGGTGAGCAGCACGGTCAC
>JBOHFW010000104.1:0-9709 GCA_050699835.1 Pseudonocardiaceae bacterium
GGGTCCCAGGTCAAGCCGGTGTCGCGCCCACCACTTGAGACCGCCCAACTAGGCGGGCGGCAGTTCGTCTCTGTGTCGGTTAGCCGCTTCACAGAATACGTGGGTGACGTCGATAGCCTTTTCGTCCGGTGCCGGTCGGATTTCCTGGGCCGCCTCCGGCTCACCTACCTCGAGCAGGTGTTCCTTAACGTGTTCGGCCTGGGTGACAAAGTCGCGGTAATACTGCGGCATATCCACTGCACGGGCCCGCGCGCGGTGGTCTGACCTAGCCGTCAAAGGCATCTCGCCCGACTGGCGAGTCACGTGCGAGGAGAGGTCCGGTAGTTCCTGATCACGCCGAGGCTGGTCGAGGTTCAGCAAGGTGTGAAATGGGGGTGACCAAGCGTCCCGTCGGGTGAGCGGCGCCGCATTCGATGCGAACACGGCGCGCAGTGTGGCGGGAACGCTGGCATGGTCACGTACGGTGTCATCGACGGTTCCGGCAGCGATGTACGGGGACACCACCACCGCTGGCACGCGGGGCCCGAGCGTGGTGAAGTCGAAGGATGTGGTTTTCTTGTGTATCAGGCCGGCTATCAGGCGGCCTAGCCTACTAGACGGATCACCCGGGCTTGGAATTCCCGTAGGGGGCGGGACGTGGTCATAGAAGCCTCCGTGCTCGTCGTAGGTGATGACAAACAGGGACCGTTCAAATATTTCAGGCCGGGCGCGCAGCGCCTCGTAGATATCGGCGATGAGTGACTCGGCGCGGGTAAAGTCGGTGTCGCCTGGGATGAAGTGGTCGTAGGACTCATTGGAGACTAGATTGTTCTCCGGATGCTGGCTGTTACTGATACTGGGCGTGCCAATGACAGGAGCATGGTCGAGAGTATGCAGCGGCGGTCGATGGTTAGGTTCAAGAAACGAGTATGCGGGAAGCTGCCCTGTCTTGACGTGCCGGGCAAATTCATTTAGCGGAAACCACCTGGCGTGCCGATCCGCTCTATCCCACAGCCGAGGAAAAGCCCACACCTGAGGGGTGTCATCGTGGTAAATATGCCATTCCTGGCCGTGGTCCTCTTCCAGCAACTCGAAGATAGTGCGATCAGTATAGGGACGCAGTTCGATGTTGGTCTCACCATCTGAGGTGGCGGCATGGAGGAAGTTTCGGTTGGGCCAGGTCTCGCCGGGCACGGCACAAAACCATCGAGTGCATACGGCGAACTCAAGGGCAAGAGTGCTCAGCACCGGGACGTTCTCGGGAGGCTGACAGTGCATCACCAAGGAGCCGCGGTTCTGGATTGTCACGCTACCGTCGGCCTTGCGGCGAAACCACCAATTCAGCAGCGGACCAAGCAGACCACCGAACTGCGGTGATGTCAAACCACGACACTTCCGCTCATAACTTGTCACGAAGCCTTGGTTGGTTGGCCCACGCGCCGGTCCGATCCCTCGAACCGCGAGTTGTTCCATCACACCCTCATGAGAGTGCTCCGGACCAACGGGTACCACGGCCTTCGCGGCCGGCACCGCCGGGACTGACGGTCCCCCCTTCCAGCCCGGGTTCTCGTACCGGCCGCCCCGTAAGCCGTCGAACCACGGATCCGGGTGCTGCAGGAACCCGAGCATATGGTCGAACGAGCGATTCTCCAGCACCAGCACGATGACGTGCTCGATCTCAGCCACCACCGCTTCCCTTTCCCTACTCTCACCCACAGTCAAGCTCTCACTCCGGGATCTGCCCCTCGGCGATCACCCTGACCAGCTACTGCTATCCCTCTGGGTCTACCCGCTCCGTTTACCGACCTTCCGGCGACGTGCGGCGGCACCGGTGAGCCATGATCGGGCTTCGCTTTCTCCAGTCGACATGATCTCAAGTCAGTACCCGAAGCTCCTTAGCCGGGCGCGCGCCACGGCAGTTCTGGCTGACGGAGCGGCGCTGCCTAGGCTGCTCTATGTCAAGGAGCGCGACGCCGACCCTTGTGATACACCGTGCAGGCCACAGTGACCGGCGACGCGTCAGCCTGCCAGCGCGGCGGCAGGCCACCCCAACCTCGGAACCGGACCGTGTTTCAGATCGATTCCAGGCGCACGTGATCACCGCAATGTACTCATCTACCGATGTGCGGACAGCGGCTGGCCAGGTGGTTACGATGATGGCGATCGCATCGTCGTCGATGGCTTTCGGATGCGCCGCCAAGCACCCGTGTGGATGATCACTTCTCTTATGGAGCGCAGCTCCCGTTCGCGGTGACCATCAGCTCGCGCGTCGGAATCCGCACTCGTACTCGTACGGAGATCCGGGCGAGTAGACGTCGAGGATCTCACTCGTGCTGGGGACATCTCAACGCAATAGCCCTATTTCGACATAGCTCGAAATAAAGGGCAATCGTTAAGGACGCCTCGCTACGCAGCAGATCGGAGGTATCGCCTGCGGTGACGAGCGTAGCAACTCTTTCAGATCGGAAGAAATTCGCATAACGTGCACTCTTCGGTGGTCGGACGGTGTGAGGGCTCCTTTTCGACCTGTGTAACGACGAGGAGGCCACTGTGCCAGCGTTCCGGATGATCATGCTGCGCGCGCCGGTGGTAGTCATGGCAGTGCTATTCCTCGTGGCGTGCTCTGCCAGCACCAGCACGACGCCCGATGCGACGCTGCGCATCAGCGGCTCCACGACGGTCAACCCGGTGGCTGCGTCACGGCCTACCCGGGGCTCGCGGTGGTGGCGCTGGAGGGCGTCGCGCCTACTCCGGAGATGGTGGCGAGCGGCAAGTACCCGATGTCGCGACCGCTGTACCTGGTCACCGACGGGCCCGCGACGGGCCGGGCGAAGGAATTCATCGACTACGTGCTCTCCCCCGAAGGGCAGCAACTGCTGACCCGGCACGGCTACCTGACCCTCGCGCAACTGGGGAGCTGAGCAGTGGCGACGGCCACTGCCGCCCGGTCTCAGCAACGCCCCCGGTCGATGCCGTGGCCGGCAGCGCTCGCCGCCGTGGCCGGGCTGGTCACGGCTGCTGCCGCACTGGCGGTGCTGGGTTTCCTCATCGACGGGGTGCTCTCGGGGCCGGTGAGCTGGCGCCGGCTGCTCACCTCGCCGGTGTGGGACCCGGCCCGGGCCGACTTCGGGGCCGCGGCCATGCTGTGGGGAACGGCCGCAGTCTGCGCGATTGCGCTCCTCGTGGCCGTCCCACTCGGGTGGGCGGCCGCCATCGGGCTCACCGAGCTCACCCCGGTCCGCCTGGCTCGGATACTGCGTACCGGGTGGAACTGCTCGCGGCGATCCCGTCCATTGTCTACGGGTTGATCGGTATCGCGGTGCTGCGGCCGGTGGTGAGCACCGTGTTCGGCACACCGGGCGGTGAAGGGCTGCTCACCGCCGGCCTGGTGCTCGCCGTCATGGTGCTGCCCACGGTGGTCGCGGTGAGCATCGACGCGCTCAGTGCGGTAGCGCCGCAGACGCGGGAGGCGGCTGCCGCGGTCGGTCTCACGCGCAGCGAGGTGATCTACTCCGCGGTCCTGCCCGAGGCGAGGCCCGGCATGCGGGCCGCGGTCCTGCTGGGGTTGGCCCGGGCCTTGGGTGAGACGATCGCGGTGTTCCTGGTGATCGGCCGGGCCGACGGGCGGCTGCCCGCACCGGTCGATGCGCTCGCCGCTCTGGTGCACCCTGGTCAGACGCTCACCACCAAACTCGGCGGGCCGGAACCGGTGCTCGCAGGCGCCCTGGGCGCTCATCGGGCCGCGCTGTCGGCACTGGGACTGTTGCTGCTCGTGCTGGTCGCCGTGATCACGCTGGCCGGGTTTCACCGGTCCAAGCCAGCAAGCAGGTCCCGCCGCCTGCATACGAGGCCACCATGGCGCCAGACCCGGGACTGCATTGCCGTGCTCACCCTCCGGGTCACGGCGCGAGCGGAGGAGGGGTTCGTGACCAGATCCTCGGCACGGTCGTGCTCGTGCTGGGCACCGCGGCGCTGGCCGCTCCGGTGGGGTTGGGACTCGGCCTGCTGATCGCCGAGTACGCCGGGCCGCGCACCGCCAGACGGCTGCGCACGGCGACAGTCACGCTGGGTGGAGTGCCCTCGATCCTGCTCGGGCTGGTCGCCTACGACCTGGTGGTCCGCGGCTTGGGGTGGGGCAAGAGCTGGGTCGCTGGGGTGCTGGCCCTGAGCGTGCTGGTCGTGCCGGTAGCCGCCACGGTCACGGCCACCCGGCTGGCGGCGCTGCCGCCGACGCGGCGGGAGGCAGCGCTGGCGCCGGTAAGTCGACGCTGCTGCGGGCGGTGGTTGGTCTGCTGCCCGAGGAGTTGCGGGTGCATGGTGAGCTGACCGTGCTGGGCAGTGCCGTTCAGTCATGGAGCCGGCGCGATCCTCGCTGGGCCGCGTTGCGCACTCAAGCGGTGCTGGTCGGGCAAACCCCGGTGGTCTTCGCCGGGTCGGTGCTCGCCAACGCCGCGTTCGGGTTGCGCCACATGGTGCGCTGCCGGCGCGCAGAACTGCGCGATCGGGCCTGCGCCGCGCTGGTCGAGGCGGGACTCTGGGACGAGGTGTCCAATCGGCTGGATGACCCCGCGCACATCCTATCCGTCGGCCAGCGGCAACGGTTGTGCCTGGCCAGAGCGCTCGCGCTGAACCCGGCGCTGCTCCTGCTCGACGAGCCGACCAGCGCCCTGGACGCCACGTCCCGGGACGTGGTGGAAGCCGCGGTGGCAGAGCTGATCGGCCACCGCACCGTGGTCCTGGTCTCGCACGACGCCGAGCAGATGCGACGGCTGTGCGACCAGGTCATCGATCTCGACGTGGAGCCGGACAGCGCGATCTCCGCGCTCAGGCCGGCGTGACGGCGATATAGATCGAAGATACAAGTCTCAGTCGAGCTGGGAGCGCAACCTTCCGCGATCACCTAAGCTAGCCCGCACCTATCACCTCGTCGTTCAGGGAATATCACGCGGACATTGCGGATCCGATGGCGGCACGGCTGTGTCGAGTCGTCCGCAGAGTAGCTGTTCGGTCGCCGGCTGACCGCCGTCAGATTTGAGGACGAGAATTGCTTTATTCACCGAAACACGCCTGTTGGCGTAGTCGGGAGTGAGTTCGAAACGACCGCTAGCACCATTCACACCATTCTCGCCCACCATTTCATTGATCTTGCCGAGGATCAGGTCACCAGAGGGAGGCGCGTCCGTGTCCTGGGTGGCCCGCTCGATGGCGACTCGAAACACGAGAGCGGCGTCATAGGCGAGCGCGGCTGAACCTTCTCTGGTGGCACCACAGTCGTGGTAGGCCGCGAGGTATCCCCGATAGAAGCCCACGTTGTCGCTCGCGCCTTCGCAGTCATCACCGGGCCAGGCGAGGCTGCTTGCGAAGGAGAGATAGTTGACTGTCAGCCCGGGAAACTCAGCGAACCCGATGTCCACCGCGAAACGATTGACGTCATCACCGACGAGGAGTTTCGGGTAAGCGCCCTCACAGCTGGCCTTCATCCCGCGGAGGAACTCGAGAAGGCGTTCAGCCCGTCCCACGTAGAAAGCCAGCCCGTTGCGGCCCTTGGCGAGTTCGCAGGCACGCCGCCCGAGCTCGTCGATCGGTTCACCGGTGCCAACTCCGGGGGACTGCTGATATGGCGCAAACTGTGCAGTGATCCCGACAAGCTGCAATGCGGTCGCGGAGCGTTGCGCAAGATCGACACTGTAGAGGTCTGTGGGGTCGTTGGAGTAGTAGATCGTCGCGGAGTCGACACCCAGCCGCCTCTTCGCGAAGAACGCAGCGACTCTTGCCTCCCGTTCGTTGGTGGGTCCCAACTGGTGAAAGTACTGTGTCGTCCGTGTCGCAAGATCGGTAGCCGAGAGCTGTGTGGCGACTGTGGGCAGCCGGTGGTCGGCGAGAGAGCGTAGCGCAGCACGGGTGGCGTCGACGCTGATGCCGAGACCAACTACGCCCACGATGCTGGGATCACGCTCCCTCTCCAACCCGATCGCATCGACGGCCTCGTTCGCATAACTCAGACCATGGCCAGCGTTGGCGAGCAGTACTCGCAGTGGTGCCTTGCCAGGCTCCGACTCAGCCTGCGCAACGGCAAGTCCGCGCAGCTGCTCCAGCTCCGTCTTGAGCGGTCTCGTATCGGTAGGGCTCAGGACGCCCAGATAGACGATCGTGCGGTGGTTGGCCTTCTCGGCAATCCGGTTATTCGCCGCGGCAATGGACTCCTCAACGGAGCGAAGCTGATCAGCCAACACCGGGTCGATGCGATTCCCGTACATCGATCGAAGATCGGAAAAGAAGCGGAAACTCGGCGACGCGAGACCGACGCACTCGCTGATCCCGCTCGCGCCGTCATGACGCTGCATCAGCGGGGCCCACGGCGGTGTCCAGCAACGGTTGTTCGTGACGACGAACGCGGTGATCAACCCGGCGACCAGGGCGACGGTCAGCAGCAGCGGGGTCACGGCGGGCACACTGCGCGGGATGCGCGTATTGAGCAGTGCATCACGCAACCCGTCTGGTTCGGGCCCTTCCGGCACGCAGAGCGGAAGGACACGATCGCGTCTCGCCGGTGCCATATCGTTGAGCCGGTTCAGCCATGCCCGGTAAGCGAACTCGGAGTTCGCGGCGCTTTCCGGTTTGGGATCGGCCGCGACCGCGGGACCAACGACCCCGTCCGGCCTGTCTGTGATGATCAACAACGGATCCCACCGACTCGTCGTCCGGCCACTGCGGCGCTCGACGCGGAGATTCCGGCACCGCTGCACCAGCTCAACAAGGCCAGTCACACTGGTCGCCCCTGGATGTCGCCTGAGGATGAGAACCGGATACATCGTGCGCCGACGTCCCGCCCCGAACAGTGAAGTTTTCCGATAGGCACGGCGGAGATCCTGCAAAAACGCGTCGACAACGAGTTCCCGAATCGCGTCCTCGCTGATGCTCTCAGCGGTCCAGTCCACGAACCGTTGCGCGAGTCCGGTGAAGCTGTCCGTCCTCACAAGGCCGGTATTGCGGCGCCGGAACCATCGTGGTGCGTTCCACGCGCTGCGCATCAGCAACAGTCCGGCCTTAGGGAGCACCCGGACCGCCAACCGCATCCACCAGGGAACGTCGCTGGCAAGGTTGTGTACGTCCTGCTCCCTGCGCGAGAGGCGAAACCGCTCCCTGATGAACTCCTTGAACTCGTTTTCGAGCCGTTGGCTGCCCTGGTCTGGCTGAATCCCGTCGCCGACTTGACTACGTCCGATGAGATACACTAGCCACACAGCAACCGCGTAATGCGGGAAACGCAACCGACGGCACCAGAGGAACTTCTTGGAGAGTGCACCGACAATCTTGTCCAGAAAATCGAGGAGCTGGCTAACCGATTGCGGCACCGTCCGGCGGCGGCCGCCGGACGAGCCCGCAGACTCACAAACCGATCCGACGATGGTACACGACCGTTTGCGGAGGCGATCCTCGATACCGTCGATAGGGCTATGGTCAGGCTGGACATCGACGAACAGCAGGATCGGCAGCGTCTTCTCGCGTACACCCCATCGGCGCGGGCGCCGGATCAAGCGCTCAACAAAATTGAGCAGATTCGGCGAACTCGGGAAAAGCACGCCACTAACAATGGTTTTGCTTGGATACCATTGCTCTGCCCGCAGACGAAACGACACAGTGATCCTCTCGGCGCCTGTCCTTGACCCGGTCTGCACCCCTACGCCACTGGGCCCTCATAGCTGGTCGAAGTCACAATGCTACAGGTCAGCGCCCAGCGGGTGTTTTTCATCTCGCTGGCCGCGGTGGTGTCTTCGCGGCGGCCCAGCTGGTTCCGCACGGCTCGAGGAGTTCATCGCGTCGCTCAACGTGCAGCTCGGTACGCCGATCAACAGGGGCTACCCGCACATGCTCCTCGGACGCGAGCATTGACCTTTGTAGGCGATCATGCTTGCTTGATCCGCGCGCTAGGATCTGCCCTTGTGCCTGATCTTCCTGGTCCTGAGTTGTTCGCCGCTGCGGTCATGCGCGCCGCGTTGGCCCACCGGGGCATCAGCATGGTGTATCGGCTGCTGTCGCGGGCGGGGATGACCCAGCGGGTGATCGCGGAACTGACGGGCCAGTTGCAGAGTGAGGTCTGCGAGATCCTGCGGGGTCGTCAGGTGATCGCCTATGACGTGCTGGAGCGCATCGCTGCTGGGCTGGGGGTGGCTCGGGAGGCGATGGGACTGGGTTACGGCAGCTACGCTGGAGCCCCGGCCGAGGAGCTGGGTGAGGAGGCCGAGGCGGACGTGCTGCGGCGGCAGTTTTCGCATCTGCTCGCGCTGGCCGGGATGGCCGCGTTCGGTACGGCTATCCCTGGGGTGGGTGAGCTGATGGCGGGCGCAGCCTCGCCCCGTCTGCTGCTGGATGTCCCCGCGCGGATCGGAGCAGCTGATGTCCAGGTGATCCGCGGCTACACCGCCTCGCTGGGCAGCGCCGCGAGAACCTTCGGTGGGCAAGCCGGACCAGCCACCGCCCTCGCCAAGTGGGCGCAGGGCTACCTGCAAGCGGACGCTACCCAAGCGACTCGTCGCGCGCTGCTCTCCGCGCTGTCCCAGCTGCACGTCATCGCCGCGTGGTGCTGTCACGACGCCTACGCCCCCAGGGCCGCCGTTCACCATTTCGGGCAGGCCGTGACGCTGGCCACCCAGGCCGGCGACCCCGTCGCAGCGTCCTACGCGCTGCGCTACGCGGCGGTGATGGTTCGGGAACGTGGTGAGCCGAATATCGCCCTGAAGCTGGCGCAGCTCGCTCAGGTGCGCCTACAGGACGCATCGCCCGAGGATCCTCGAGTAATGCCACTGCGAGCCCAACTATTCGCGACAAATGGGCTGGCGCTGGCTGAGATGAGCGATTCCGACTTCACGGCCCGGCAAGCGAGATCGCATCTGGACCGTGCCCGCGATGGATACGACCCGCCAGGCTCACACGCGCGGGCATCCATGGATCTTGCGGCGGCGCAGCTGCACCTGCGGTTGAACTCGTTCGACACGGCGCAGGCGATGGCCGCATCGGCTGTCCGGATTTTCGGTGCCGACCGGCGCGAAGGCATCCTCGCCGAGATCATCTCCGCATTACTGCACGTCCAAGCCGGCGACCCGAACGGGCTACAGATGGCGGACTCAGTGATCTCCACCACAGCCACCCTGCGCTCCGGCATCGCCCGAGCCAACCTCATCCCACTGGCCACCACGCTGGAAGCCAGATCACGCCCCGACCACACCGAACTCGCCCGGCGAGCACACCACATCGCCACCACACGAGGGTGAGTTCTGTCGCCTGGGGCATTACCACCAACCAGCACCGCAACTGGCCCAAGGGCAACCACCCCGGATACACCCTCGCCAAACGCCTGACCGACAAGGCCGACCAGGTCTGGACCTTTGTGTTGCGTCTGAGTTCGTGAACCAGATCCGGTTCGAAATACCCAGCCATGGATCGGCGTGTCTGACCGATCTGGAGGCTGTTGATGATGTCCGCTTCGAGTGTGTCTGGTAGGAAGGTGCGCCGGTGTCTGTCGCCGAGCGAGAAGTACGAGTTGTGGATGTCGATCGTGACTGGGCAGGCCATGCAGCGGGAGGCGGCCCAGCGGTACGGGGTCGATCGCTCGATGGTGGTGAGCGCGTGCCGGGTGGCCAAGCAGGGTGCGTTGGACGCGCTGGCCGCTGCGGTGCCCGGCCGGCCCGGCACCGAGGCGGCCAGCGCGTCCAGCGCACCCTGCTTGGCC
>JBOHFW010000105.1:0-3299 GCA_050699835.1 Pseudonocardiaceae bacterium
TGAGCGAGACCGTGGTCGAGAAGACCTGGGAGATTCCGGCGCATGGCGGCAAGGGGCCGGTCACCATCACTCTGCGGATGCCCGAGGTGACGATCACCGACTCGGAGGGCAGGCACATCGTGATCGCACCCGAGCAGGCCGACGTCGTGAGTACCCGGATGGGGGGCATCGCCGACTGGATCGACAACTGCGACGACTACACGGCCCGCTGAGCTGGGACGGACCGGTCCGTGCGGTCAACACCGAACACGGAACGCGCGGTCACCTCCACCCAGCGCTGCAGGAAGTCACCGTCCTGCTCGGCCCAGCGCCGCGCCGCTTCGCTGGCGCGTTGCAGTTCCGGCCGCTCGGTGGCGTCGGCGTCGGCGAGCGCGGTGGTGACCCGTCCCCCGACGTAGCGGGCGATCTCGGGGTAGGTCATGTCCACTCGCCCGTTCTCGGTGGCTCGTACTTCGCTGAACCCGGCCTCGCGGACCAGGGTCTCCAGCCGGCCACCGGCGAACGGGTCGCCGCCGGCCTGGCGTCGCAGTAGGTAGTGGCCGTGCAGAGCGTCGTCCACATCCGGGGTGCGTGGATTGAGCACCGCCCCGCTCCAGTCGGAACTGGAGACCGCCAGCACCCCACCGGGCCGCAGCACGCGGCGCAACTCGGCGAGCGCGTCGGCGGGACGGCCAAGATGCTCGAACAGCGCATGCGCGAACGCCACGTCGACACTGCCGGAGGGAACGGGAAGGTCATACCCGGATCCCTGCTCGAACCACAGGTTCTCCGCCCCGGCGGCGGTGGCCGTCTCGGTGGCCAGCTCAACTTGGGAGCGCTGAATGTCGATCCCGAGCACGAAGCCGGTGGGGGCCACCGCTTCGGCGAGCCCCAGCGTGATCGTTCCCGGCCCGCAGCCCACATCCAGCACCCGCAGCCCGTCAGCGAGAAACGGAAACACAAACGCCGCCCGGACATCCGCCGTGCGCTGCGCCATCATGGCCAGCGCGTCTCCGGTCCACCCCGGCGCGTACCCCTCACCCGTCATCCTCACAGCGGGATGGGAAACGGGGGAACGACGAGTCACCGCTACACGCTATGTCCTCGAACGTGCGTCCGGGAGCTGGCGAGGTGCCACTCCCGCCAGGATGGCCTGACGCTACTGCCCGGCTACTCGGGGTTACCCCTACGATCCCCCTTCGCAGGGGAGGTAGCTGATGGTCGCGTCCTTGTTCCAGGCCCGGGTGACCACGCGACGGGTGTATGCCGTGGGTGCGTTGGCTGCGGTGCTGTTCGGTTACGACTGTGGCATCATCGGGGCTGCGATCTTGTTCATCCCGCGGGATCTGCCGCTCACGCCCTGGCAGCAGGGCGCTGTGGTGAGTGCCACGGTGTTCGGGGCGATGGTGGGCGCACTGGGCAGCGGCCCCGCGGCCGATCGTTACGGACGGCAGCGGATTCTGCTGGCTGCCGGGGTGGTATTCACCGTCGGAGCCCTGGGGACCGGCGTGGCGTCGAGCGTCGCCGTGCTGGTGGGGTTCCGGTTCGTCCTGGGGTGGGGCGTCGGGATCGCTTCGGTGCTGGTGCCCCTCTACCTGGCCGAGATGGCACCCGCCCACGACCGCGGCGTGGTCACCTCTCTGAACCAGTACATGATCATCGTGGGGACGGCGCTGGCCGCCGCCGTTGGCTACGGGCTGGCCTTCACCGGCTCCTGGCGCTGGATGTTGCTTCTGGGCGTCTTTCCCGCGGTCGTGCTGATGCTCGGCATGCTCGCCATGCCCGACACCCCCCGGTCACTGGTCCGACGAGGACATCCTGACCAGGGACGCGCGGTCCTGATCAGCCTGCGGTGCGACACCGCGCTGGCCGAGCGTGAACTCACCGAGATCATCGAACTCGAAGGGCAGCAGCACGACACGCGCACCGGCGCCCGCCTGTCCGCCCCCTGGGTGCGCCGGCTGCTGCTCCTGGGCGCCCTGCTGGCCATCTTCCAGCAGATCACCGGGATCGGCACGATCGTGTACGTGCCGACGGTGCTCGCCGGCTTTGGGGTGTCGACGCTGACCGCGTTGCTGTTCGGCTTTCTCAACGGGCTGCTGAACGTCCTGACCATCGCCCTGGTCGTCCGAGCGAAGGTCGTGGACCGGCGCGGCCGCAAGCCCGTCCTGCTGGCCGGTCTGGTGGGCATGTCGGCCAGCCTGTTCGCCGTCGGTGCGGCGGCGCTGGTCCTCCCCGTGGGTTCCACCGCACTGTTCGTCATCGCGGTGGGCGCGTTCGTGGTGTTCACCAACACCTTCTCCGCCACCTGGGGCCCGGTGCTGTGGGTGCTGCTGGCCGAGATCTTCCCGCTCGCCATCCGCGGATCAGCGATGGCCATCGCCACCCTGTTCAACTGGCTGGCCGCCTTCCTCGTCTCCCTCACCTTCCCCACCCTCACCGCGCTGGCCGGCCCGGGCACCGTCTTCCTCGCCTACGCCGCCGCCGGCGTGGTGATCTTCCCGGTCGTCTGGTGGATGGTGCCGGAAACCACACAACGCAGCCTGGAGTCACTGGAAGCGGCATTCCGCCACGCCACCCCGACCCCGGCGGACGGAGCCGCACCCGAGCGGATCGCTTAGCGGCGCAAGCAGCACGACCGGCCCGGTCAGCGCAGCGAGAAGGCTGATCAGACGCAAAGTCTGGGGCCACTCGTTGATCGCGATCTGGATCGTTGTGCCGACTTGAGGCGTATTCCGGTCGTCCCGTCAGAGGGGCAGTCCAAAGATGTTGTAGATGGCCTTATCGACGCGGTCGAGATCGGCGGGGTCCAGCGCGCCGAGGGACTCGATGAGGGCTCCTTGGTAGACGCGGGTGATGTCGCGGGCGATGTTGAGCCAGCCAGATGTGTCACCGATCGTGACGGGGAGGGCGGTCAGGCCGCCGGGGTCGTCGGGGATCACCGGGACGCCGTAGAGCATCTCCACGGCGGGATCGTCGATGAGGTACTGGGCCGAGATGATGACCATCGGGCCGACGGGAATCGCGCGCAACTGGTAGCGCCAGCACTCACCCCGCTGCACGGCGGCCCCGCCCGGACACCCGCTCGGCAACGGCGTTCTGGTGCTCCAGTTCGGCCACAGCGAGGGCCTCGCCGTGATAGGGCTTGGGCGGGTAGTGCTGGTGGATGTTCTGGTGGATGAACTTCGAGACCCAGGCAGAGACGGACAGCCCGTCGCGGCGGGCGGCCTGCTCGGCCAGGAACGCCGCAGTGGACTCCAGCGTCAAGGACATCTTCGTGGTGGCCATCCTCAGAGCGTATCTTTTAATCGCCTCTATTG